>NZ_BAABGJ010000001.1:0-299826 GCF_039541515.1 Variovorax defluvii | reverse complement strand
ACACAACAAGCAAGGCCAAAACAAAGGCCCAAGAGCCAAATTCAAGGCTCCTGCGCCACACAACAAGCAAGGCCAAAACAAAGGCCCAAGAGCCAAATTCCCGGCTCCTGCGCCACCCAACCAACAAGGCAAAAACAAACGTGGCAAGTCCAAGCCACAACAAGAACAACGCGAAAACAAAGCCCCAGTCAACCCCGCACCCAGCGCGTCAAGGCGCAAGGCAGCCGAACCACTCATACGGCGCCTTCCACAGGCACCCCATCCCCCGCCCCCCGCACCCCTCGACTCATCAACACGAACGACCGGCTCTGCAGCCGATACCTGTCCTCCTTCCAGACAGGCAGCGTGGAAGCACGGCTCTCCCCGTCCTTCGGCGGCAAAGCCCCCGTAGCCGTATCGATCAGAAGATGCCAGGCCCCGCCGGCAGCTGGCAAGGTGAACTCCACGTCATCGTGGTGCGCGTTGAACAGCAGCAGGAAGTCATCGTCCCGCACCGCCTCGCCGCGCGGCCCGCATTCGGCGATGCCGAGCCCCGACACCAGCATCGCCAGCGCACGCGCCTCTCCGTTGTTCCAGTCCTCGGGCATCATCTCCTGCGCATCTGGCCGCAGCCAGCACACGTCGTTGATGTCGCTGCCCTCCGGTGGCCGGCCCACGAAGAAGCCGCGCCGGCGGAAGGTCGGATGCGACCGGCGCAGCGCGATCACCCGCTGCACGAAGGTGGTCAGCGCCTCGCGCTCCGCGTCGTCGCCCCACTCCAGCCAGGCCCGCTCGTTGTCCTGGCAGTACACATTGTTGTTGCCGCTTTGCGTATGGCCGCGCTCGTCGCCCGCCAGCAGCATCGGCACCCCCTGCGACAGCAGCAAGGTGGCCAGCAGGTTGCGCATCTGCCGCGCCCTGAGCGAAAGAATGGCCGCATCTTCCGTCGGCCCCTCCACCCCGCAGTTCCACGACAGGTTGTGGTTGTTGCCGTCCCGGTTGTCTTCCCCATTGGCCTCGTTGTGCTTCTCGTTGTAGGAAACGAGGTCGTTGAGCGTGAACCCGTCGTGCGCGGTCACGAAGTTGATGCTCGAGTTGGGATGCCGCCCCGACCAGCCATACAGGTCCTGCGATCCGGCCAGCCGCTGCGCGAACTCGCCCAGCGTGCCGCCATCGCCCTTCCAGTACGCGCGCACACCGTCCCGATAGCGGTCGTTCCACTCGGCCCAGCCGTAAGGGAAGTTGCCGACGCGGTACCCGCCGTGCCCCAGGTCCCAGGGCTCGGCGATCAGCTTCACCCGGTTGAGTGTCGGGTCCTGCCGGATCGCATCGAAGAAGCCGCCGAGGTTCTCCACCTTGCCCGACTCGCGCGCCAGCGCGGAGGCCAGGTCGAAGCGGAAGCCGTCCACGTGCATCTCCTCCACCCAGTAGCGCAGCGAGTCCATCACCAGCTGCAGGGCGCGCGGATGCTCCAGGTTGACGGTGTTGCCGCAGCCGGTGAAGTCGTCGTAGAAGCGGCGTTGGCCGGCGGTGGTGATGTAGTAGCTCGCGTTGTCCACGCCGCGCAGCGACAGCGTGGGGCCCAGCTGATGTCCCTCGCAGGTGTGGTTGTAGACCACGTCGAGGATGACTTCGATGCCGGCGCTGTGCAGCGTCTTCACCATGGTCTTGAATTCCTTGACCTTCTGCGAGGCGCTGTAGCGCATCTCGGGCGCGAAGTAGCACAGGGTGTTGTAGCCCCAGTAGTTCTGCAGGCCCTGTTCGGCCAGCCGGCGGTCGTTGATGAAGCTGTGCACCGGCAGCAGCTCGACGGTGGTGACGCCCAGGCGCCTCAGGTAATCGACCACCGGCGCGCAGCCCAGGCCCGCGTAGGTGCCGCGCAGCTGCGGCGGCACGTCGGGATGCATCATGGTGAAGCCGCGCACGTGCATCTCGTAGATCACCATGTCGTGCCACGCGATCTGCGGCCGGCGGTCGTCGCCCCAGGTGAAGGCCGGCTCGAGCACGCGGGCCTTGGGCATCAGCGGTGCGCTGTCGCGGCGGTCGAATGACAGGTCCTCCCGCTTGCTGCCGACGGTGTAGCCGTAGAGCGCGTCACCCCAGCGCAGCTGGCCCACCAGGTCCTTGGCGTAGGGGTCGATCAGCAGCTTGTGGGGGTTGAAGCGGTGCCCCTCCTCGGGCTTGTAGGGACCGTGCACGCGGTAGCCGTAGGCCAGGCCGGGGCGCGCCTCGGGCAGGTAGCAGTGCCACACGTCGTCGGTGCGTTCGCGCACCGTGATGCGGTGCCGGTCGTGGCGGCCTTTTTCGTCGAAGATGCACAGCTCGACCTTGGTGGCGTGCTGCGAGAAGAGCGCGAAGTTGACGCCTTCGCCGTCCCAGTGGGCGCCGGGGGGGTAGGGGCGGCCAGGCCAGACGGCGGTGATCAGGTCGTTGGTTTTCATCGACGGAACTTGCGCTCCTCCATGCGTTCTTCCAGTCGCTCGGCCGGGTCCTTGCGCTCGCGCGGCCACCACGACTCGATGCGCTCGGCCGCCCAGTCCTTGCCGCCGAGCCCGAAGGCCAGCGCCAGGGCGAACACCACGCCCGCGAGGATGACGAGGAAGCTCTCGCGCACGATGTCGCCGCCCACCTTGAGCTGGTCCAGCGCGATCAGCACCACGAAGATGAGGATCGCGTACTGCGCCAGCTTGCCCAGGAAGGCAGCATCCTGCAGCTTGATGTTGCGCCCGTAGGTGGCGACCGTGTCGCCGACGAAGCGGGCGAAGTACGCGCCGAAGGCCAGGATGAGCAGCGCGACGAAGACATTGGGCACGAACCACACGACGCGCGTGAGCAGGTCGGTGATGTAGGTCAGGCCCAGGCCGTTGAAGGCGATGAGCAGCGTGGCGAGGATCACCAGCCAGTACACGAGCAGGCCGAACAGGTTGGTCGTGTCGCCGAGGGTGCCCCCCTGGCGCAGGAAGTTGTCGAGCCCGGCGCGCTCGGTGAGTACCGGGAAGTTGATGGCGCGCAGGCCTTTCACGACGGTGAAGCGCGCGACCTTGGCGAGCAGCCAGCCCGCCACCACCACCACGAGCGCGATGAGCAGGCGCGGCAGAAAGGCGCCGATCTGGAACAGGATCGCCCGCAAGGGCTCCAGGTGGATTCCGAAGCTTTCCATGATGTCTTCTCCGTTGGCTCGCCGGCGCGGCGCGCGGTTCGTCAGGATGCGGCGGGCGTGCGGCCAGCCAGGGCAATCAATCCCTGCAGCGGGACCTGGACCCAGTCGGTTCGATTGTTCAGCTCGTAGCGCAGCTCGTACAGTGCCTTTTCGAGTTCGAAGAGTTCCAGCAGCTGCATGTCGATCGGCGACGCAGCTTCGTGCCCGCCCATCGTGCTCACGTAGGCGGCGAGAAAGGCTTCGCGCGTGACGCGCTCCCATTCGCGTGCCGCCGCGTCCAGGCGCTGCAGCTCGTCCGCGTTCTGCGCCGCCCGCTTGAGGGCCGACCAGCGCGCGTAGTTGAAGGAGCGCAGCATGCCGGCCACGTCGCGCAGCGGCGAGCTGCGGGCGCGGCGTTCGTCGAAGCTGCGGGTGGGTTCGCCCTCGAAGTCGATGATCACGAAGTCGTTGTCGCTCACCAGCACCTGGCCCAGGTGGTAGTCGCCGTGGTAGCGGGTCTTCGATCCGCCCAGGCCCCCGGCCCCGAGGGCCCGCGTGCGTGCCAGCAGTCCTTCCTGGCGCGCCAGCAGGGTGTGCGAATCCTCCTGCGCCTGCGGCGGCAGCTGGGGCAGGCGTTCGCGCAGTTGCGCCAGCGTGGCCTGCGCGTCGGCGAGCGCATGCTCGCGCATGGCTTCGATGTCTTCCGGCAGCAGCGGCTCGGGGTCGAAAGCGGCATCGCCGGTGCGCCGGGCCAGGGCCAGGTGCAGCTCGGCGGTGCGCCGGCCGAGCACCGCCATCAGGGCGGTGAAGCCGGCATGCGCCTCTTCCGGGGTGGCGGCGTCCAGCGTCTTCTCGCCGGCGGTGCGCAGCTCGTCCAGGAAGCGCTCCAGGTAGCCGAGGGTGTAGACCCAGCCGTCGCCCTGGTTGGCGACGTAGCGCTGGACCATCGCCAGCGTCATGGTGCGCCCATCGTCGCCGATGTATTCGAGCGCGCCCAGCACCGGCACGCAGTGGGGGAAGCGCGCCACGCTGGTGAGGAAGCGGCCCATTTCCACCTCGGGGTTGGCGCCCTCGCGCACGCGGCGGTAGGCCTTGAGGAAGAGGGTCTCGTTGAACGTCACGACGGTGTTGCTGCTCTGCGCGCCGGGGCGGCGCACCGGCAGGGCGTCGAGGTCGGCGGTGATCTCGCGGAACGCCTCGGTGGGGACGAAGCGCAGACGGCCGCGGGCGGCCTTGAGTTCGAGCCCGTCGCGCACGGCTCGGACCATGGCGCGGCAGAAGGACTCGTCGTAGAAGGCGTCGGCCATCACGCCGACGTTCGCCTGCTGGCGCACCTTGGCGACGCCGGCCTGGGTCAGGCGGTTGAGGCGCTCCTCGTCGAGGTCCTCCCAGGCGAGGGCGAGCGGCACGAAGTAGGTCGAGTCGTCGGACGGCCCTTCGAGCGAGACCAGCGGCAGCATCCAGCTGAAGCCTTCGCTGTCCCACACGGCGTGGTCCCGAATGCGGGCACGCGCGACCGGCGAGCCCTTGGAGGCATACCAGCGCTGGATCTCGATGAAGCGCGGCAGCGTGTCGGTCTCGAACTGCGTGGCCATGCGCTCGGCCATGCCGATGCGCCAGGGCATGACGCGGTCGCGGAAGAAGCTGGTCCAGCCGTCGAAAAGCACCAGGGTCGGGCGGTCCTGCAGGCCCACGCCCTCCTGGTGCCAGCTGGGCATCTCGGCGTCCTGCGTGAGGCGGAACCAGTAGAAGCCGTAGGAAGGCAGGGTCAGCAGGTAGGGCAGCTCGCCGATCGGCGGGAAGGACGTGCGCCCGAGCATCTCGACGGGGATCTTGGTCTTGTGCGCGGACAGGTCCAGCTCCACCGGCTGCGCCGCGCGCGAGAGGTTGAAGACGGTGAGGATGGTGTCGTTCTCGTACTCGCTGAGGTAGGCCAGGATCTTGCGGTTGCCCGGCCTGAGGAAGACGCGCTTGCCGCGGCCGAAGGCGTGGCTGGTCTTGCGCACGGCGAGCATGCGGCGCGTCCAGTTCAGCAGCGAGCTGGCATCGCGGGCCTGGGCCTCGACGTTGAGGGCCTCGAAGCCGTACATGGCGTCCATGATCGGCTGCAGGTACAGGCGCTGCGGATCGGCGCGCGAGAAGCCCGCGTTGCGGTCGGGGCTCCACTGCATGGGCGTGCGCACGCCGTTGCGGTCGCCGACGAAGAAGTTGTCGCCCATGCCGATCTCGTCGCCGTAGTAGATGATGGGCGAGCCGGGCATCGACAGCAGCATCGCGTTCATCAGCTTCACGCGGTCCATGTCGTTTTCCATCAGCGGCGCCAGCCGGCGGCGGATGCCCACGTTGATGCGGGCGCGCTTGTCGGCCGCGTACATGA
Organism: Variovorax defluvii; assembly: GCF_039541515.1. Lineage (NCBI taxonomy): Bacteria > Pseudomonadati > Pseudomonadota > Betaproteobacteria > Burkholderiales > Comamonadaceae > Variovorax > Variovorax defluvii. Next base: position 294,331 of record NZ_BAABGJ010000001.1, on the reverse strand, counting down.
GGTACATGTAGTCGCGTTCCTTGCTGGTGACCATCTCCAGCGTCAGCTCGTCGTGGTTGCGCAGGAAGATGGCCCACTGGCAGGTGTCTGGGATCTCGGGCGTCTGCTGGATGATCTCGACGATGGGGTGCCGGTCCTCCTGCGCGATGGCCATGTACATGCGCGGCATCAGCGGGAAGTGGTAGGCCATGTGGCATTCGTCGCCGTCGCCGAAGTACTCGCGCACGTCCTCGGGCCACATGTTGGCCTCGGCGAGCAGAAAGCGGTTCTTGTACTGCGCATCGATGGCGGCGCGCAGCTTCTTGATGACGGCGTGGGTCTCGGGCAGGTTCTCGTTGCTGGTGCCGTCGCGCTCCACCAGGTAGGGGATGGCATCGAGCCGGAAGCCGTCCACGCCCATGTCGAGCCAGAAGCGCATGGTCTTGAACACGGCTTCCAGCACCGCCGGGTTGTCGAAGTTCAGGTCGGGCTGGTGGCTGAAGAAGCGGTGCCAGTAGTAGGCCTTGGCCACCGGGTCCCAGGTCCAGTTGGAGGTCTCGGTGTCGGTGAAGATGATGCGCGTGCCCTGGTAGAGCTGGTCGGTGTCGCTCCAGACGTAGAAGTCGCGCTCGGGCGAGCCGGGCGGTGCGCGCCGTGCGGCCTGGAACCAGGGGTGGTCGCTGGAGGTGTGGTTGATGACCAGCTCGGTGATGACCCGCAGCCCGCGCTTGTGGGCCTCGTCCAGCATCTCCTTGAAGTCGTCGAGCGTGCCGTACTGCGGGTGCACGTCTTCGTACTCGGCGATGTCGTAGCCGTCGTCGCGCAGCGGCGAGGGGTAGAAGGGCATCAGCCAGATGGTGTTGACGCCCAGTTCCTTCACGTAGTCGAGCTTGGCCGTCACTCCCTTGAAGTCGCCGTAGCCGTCGTTGTTGGAATCGAAGAAGGCCTTGACGTTGAGCTGGTAGATCACCGCGTCGCGGTACCACTGCGGATCGTCGCTGCTGTCGATTTCGACGGTTTCGAGGAGCAGGTGGGAGACCGGTGCGTTCATGCGGGGACCCTCACAGGAAGTAGTCGAAGTCGCGCTCGTCGCGCGAGCGGCGGCGCACCAGGAAGACGTGCGCCGGGACGCTGTGCGGATCGAGGTGGATGAACTGTCGGCCGCCCTGCCACAGGAAGCGCTGGTTGCTCAGCAGATCATGCACCTGGAAGGAGTGCCCGGGGGCGCAGCCCAGGTGGTCCAGGTCGAGTTCCAGCCAGCCCGAGTGCACGTTGTGGGGGTCCAGGTTGACCACGCACAGGATGACGTTGGCGCCGTCCGGCGAGCGCTTGGCGTAGGCGATGAGCTGGTCGTTGTCGATGGGGAAGAAGCGCAGGTCGCGGTCCCACTGCAGGGCGGGGTTGTCGCGGCGGATGCGGTTGACGCGGGCGATGAAGGGCGCCAGGCTTTCCGGGTCGTCGTGGTTCCAATGGCGAAGCTGGTACTTCTCCGAGTCCAGGTACTCCTCGCTGCCCTGCTCGCGCGGCAGGTGCTCGCGCAGTTCGTAGGCGGGGCCGTAGATGCCGTAGCTGGCAGCCAGGGTGCCGGCCAGCACCAGCCGCGCCATGAAGACCGAGGTCTCGCCACCCTGCAGCTGTGCGTGCAGGATGTCGGGCGTGTTGGGCCAGACGTTGGGGCGGAAGTAATCGCTGCCCAGGCCCTCGGAGAGCTCGGTGAAGTACTCGGTGAGTTCCTGCTTGGTGTTGCGCCAGGTGAAGTAGGTGTAGGACTGCGAGTAGCCGAGCTTGGCCAGCCGGTGCATCACCTTGGGCCGGGTGAAGGCTTCGGCCAGGAACAGCACCTCGGGGTGCGCACGCTTGAGTTCGGTGATGGCCCATTCCCAGAAGGGGAAGGCCTTGGTGTGCGGGTTGTCGACGCGGAAGATCTTCACGCCCTCGCCGATCCAGTGCTCGAAGATGCTCTTCAGCTCGATCCACAGGGCTTGCCAGTCCTCGGTCTCGAAGTTGAAGGGGTAGATGTCCTGGTACTTCTTGGGCGGGTTCTCGGCGTACTGCACGGTGCCGTCGGGCCGCCAGCGGAACCAGGCGGGATGCGCCTTCACGTAGGGGTGGTCGGGCGCGCACTGGAAGGCGATGTCCAGCGCCAGCTCGATGCCCTGGCTTTCGGCCGCTTCGCGCAGGTGGCGGAAGTCCTCCGCCGTGCCGAGTTCGGGCAGGATGGACTTGTGGCCGCCTTCCTCCGCGCCGATGGCCCAGGGGCTGCCCACGTCGTCCGCCGTCGGCGTGAGCGTGTTGTTCCTGCCCTTGCGCTGGATGCGGCCGATGGGGTGGATCGGCGGAAAGTAGAGCACGTCGAAGCCCATGGCGGCGATGGCGGGCAGGCGGGTTTCCACGTCCTTGAAGGTGCCGTGGCGGCCGCCTTCCGGCGCGGCCGAGCGCGGGAAGAGTTCGTACCAGGTGCTGAAGCGCGCGCGTTCCCGGTCGGCCACCAGGGGCAGTTCGAGGGCGTGGTGGGTGGCGAGGCTGCGGTCGGGATGGCGCGCGGCCAGGGCCGAGAGGGCTTCGTCGAGGGCGAGGGCCTTGAGCGCGGTGGCGTCGATGCCGCCCCCGGTCGCGGCGGCCTGCAGTTCGCGGCTCCAGCGCTCCAGGGCCTGGCGTTCGCCGCCCTCGGCGCGCTGCGCGGCGGCGGCGATCTCCTGGGCGCCGACCTGCGAGGCGATGCGGATGTCCTCCGGCTCGAGGCGGCGCGCCATGTCGTGGCGCCAGGAGGCGAAGGCGTCGACCCAGGCGGTCACGGTGTAGCGGTAGCGGCCGATCGCGGGGGGCGCGAACTCGGCCTCCCACACGTCGTTGCCGAGCGGTTTCATCGGCAGTTCGGCCCAGGCCGGGTCGGCCTCGGCGCGCCAGCGCAGCAGCACGCGCAGCACGTCGTGGCCGTCGGCAAAGCAGTGGGCCCGCACGCGCAGGGTCTCGCCGACCACGCGCTTGACGGGAAAGCGACCGTTGTCCACGTGGGGCAGCACGGCATCGATGACGGCGCGCACGCGGCCGTCTTCGCCGTCGGCGCGACGGATCACGGGGGCTGCCGGCGCGGCGAGGGTGGCAGGCGTGGGCGGCGCAGGCGTTGCAGCCGTTGCCGTCTTTGCGGTTCTGGTGGTCTTCCTGGGTGCCTTGGGAGGCGCCGCCGCCGGGGCGTCGGGCGGCGGTGCGACGAGGTCTTGCGCGGCTTGTGCGGTGCTGCTCTTCTTAGGCATGGGGATCATGTTCCAGCATGAGGGTGGACAGCGGGGGAAGCGTGAGGCACAGCGACTGCATGCGGCCGTGCGCGCGCACCGGCGCGGCGTCGACGGCGCCGAAGTTGCCCCAGCTCGCGCCGCCGAATTCGCCCGCATCGCTGTTGATGAGTTCACGCCAGCGTCCACCGGCCGGGACGCCCAGCAGGTAGTTGGTGCGCGGAACAGGCGTCAGGTTGCACACCACCAGCACCGGCGGACCGGCGCCTTTGCGCGGCTTGCGCAGGAAGGCGAACACGCTGCGCTCCGCATCGTCGGCCGCGATCCATTCGAAGCCTTCGCCGGAGAAGTCGAGCTGGTGCAGGGCCGGGGTGGCCTGGTAGACCCGGTTGAGCTGGGCCACGAAGCGCTGCAGCCCCGCGTGGCCTTCGAGTGCGGCCACCCACCATTCGAGCTCGCCGTCGTGTGTCCATTCGCGCCGCTGGCCGAACTCGCCGCCCATGAAAAGCAGCTTCTTGCCCGGGTGGCCCCACATGTAGCCGAACAGGGCGCGCAGGTTGGCGAACTGCTGCCAGTTGTCGCCGGGCATCTTGTTGACCAGCGAGCCTTTGCCGTAGACCACTTCGTCGTGCGACAGCGGCAGGACGAAGTTCTCGCTGAAGGCATAGACCAGCGAGAAGGTCAGCTGGTGGTGGTGATAGCGGCGATGAATGGGCTCCTGGTGCATGAAGGCCAGGGTGTCGTGCATCCAGCCCATGTTCCACTTCATGCCGAAGCCCAGGCCGTCCATGTCGGTGGGCCGCGAGACGCGCGGCCAGGCGGTGGATTCCTCGGCCACGGTGAGCGTGTCGGGGTGCTCGCGGTAGACGGCGCGGTTGAGGTGCTGCAGGAACTCGATCGCCTCGAGGTTCTCGCGGCCGCCGTGGCGGTTGGGGATCCATTCGCCATGCTTGCGGCCGTAGTCGAGGTAAAGCATCGAGGCCACCGCGTCCACGCGCAGGCCGTCGAGGTGGTACTTCTCCAGCCAGAACAGGGCCGAGGAGATCAGGAAGCTGCGTACTTCGTGGCGGCCGTAGTTGAAGATGCTGGACTTCCATTCGGGGTGGAAGCCCTGCTTCGGATCGGCATGCTCGTAGAGATGCGTGCCGTCGAAGTAGCCCAGGCCATGCTCGTCGGCAGGGAAGTGGGAGGGCACCCAGTCCAGCAGCACGCCGATGCCGCGTTGGTGCAGGTGGTCGACGAAAAACATGAAGTCCTGCGGCGTGCCGTAGCGTGCGGTGGGCGCGAAGTAGCCGGTGGTCTGGTAGCCCCAGGACCCGTAGAAGGGATGCTCGGTGATGGGCATCAGCTCCACGTGGGTGAAGCCCATCTCGAGCACGTAGTCGGCCAGCAGGGGGGCCAGCTCGCGGTAGTTCAGGAAGTTGCCGTCGCGGCGGCGCCAGGAGCCCGCATGGACTTCGTAGATGGACATCGGCGCGTCGAGCGCGTTGCGCGGGCCGCGCGTCGCCATCCAGTCGCTGTCCTGCCATTCGTAGTCGAGGGTCCAGACGCGCGAGGCGGTGTCGGGCGGGTGTTCGCAGAAGAAGGCGAAGGGGTCGGCCTTGTCGACCTGGTAGCCGCCATGGTGCGAGCGGATGCGGTATTTGTAGGCTTGGCCCGGCCGGGCCTCGCCGACGCTGCCGGTCCAGATGCCGGTGTCTTCGTGCGGCTGGAGAGGGTGGGCTTCGGCGTTCCACCCGTTCCAGTCGCCCACGACGGACACCGATCCGGCGTTCGGTGCCCAGACCGCGAATCGGGCGCCGCCTCCGGCGAGCGGGTGGCAGCCGAGCTGGTCGTAGAGGCGGGCATGGGTGCCCTCGCTGAAGAAATAGCGATCCTGGGCGGTGAAGGGGGCGGTGGTCTGAGGCACTGCAGGCTTTCTTGGCGTTCTTCGCATCAGGGCTTTGGCAGCATAGGTGCGCCAGGGCCTGGGTGAACAGCTCTTTTTAGAGACATGGGGCAACGCCGCAATGACCATGCCCGCGACACAGCCTGTCGGACAGCGACGCATCTTGGTCCGTGCGAGCGGCCAAACATCGGCCCCGCTTGCGAGAGGAAAGGTCGTCGCGGAAAACTAAGTGAAAACCCGAAGAAGTCGTATCGGAGTGGTCACGGGATGGAAACACGCAGGGGGAGCTTGGGGTGCGGGCGTGAGCTCGTGTTGTCATTTGCCTGCAACATCACCCGCGCGTGTGGGGCGTCGAGGCGGCCCGAAGCCGCCACTCGGCCTGACTTCATATTTTCTTGCGTTTCGCTTCGATCGCGAGTTCTCTTTCTGACTGCTTCGCTGCTGCCTCCCTCATGTCTTTCCGCTGGTTGGTGAAGATGCTGCGGTCGACAGGGGAGGGTGCCAACTTGTCGGCGACGAGATGCGCTAGATGGTCGATCTGCTCACCCTTGAGAAGATGACTCGACCAGACCGCCGCAGCCCTTTGCAAAGGCAGGAAGGCCAAGTCCCGATTGGCCTGCAGGTGAGGCCACAATTGATCCAGAACCTTCTGGCCTTCAGGGCTCTCGACATCGTTTCGTTCAAAGCTCAGCGTTTGAAGCGAGCTCCGCTGGATCAGCGCCGCGGCACGCATTGGATCGAGTCGTGCGAGCCAAGCGACGTTCGGGATCTCCAGTTGGGTGAGATGAGGCGTGCTGAAAAGGTCCTCCATGCATCGCGCCATTTCCTTGAGAACAAACTTCTCGGGCTTCTTTATTGCGCCTTCGTCATGCAACTTGACAGAACGGACACCGAGATCCGCCGGAAGTGTTGAATTGCCATGCCGGATGGCCTTGGCGAGGACGATATGCGATTGTGAGTCCTGGCAAGTCAGATGCACCGCTGGAGTGCCGCCTCTGTTCAAGATTTCTGCAATCTCGTCCTCGTCGATCAAAAGGTCCGCCGACGTGATTTCGAAGGTGGGTACGCCTCGTGCCAACAAGCCGATGGCCGAGGATGCGGAGCGGACCCATTCCAATGTCGAGCAATCCCTGATGCATTGACGCAACACCTCGCGCGTCTCGGGAAATTCAGACAAGTCATCGTCCTCGCTGAGTTGAAGACCTTTCACCTTGCACTGCGGGCTGCTCATGACGTCATGCAGGGCAAGCGCGACCCGTAAGGCCATCGGCTCCGCGCCCCCGACATCGACATTGAAGGTCAGCCCCAATTGCGCGGCTTCCCTGAGAACGACGCAGAGTTCGTCGGCGTTCCGCTCAAACTCCACATCGAATTTCTTTCTTTCTTGCGGATCCCGCCAATCGGGCTTGCCAAGGTCAGACCCATACAACATCAGGCATGGGATGAAATCTGGATCCAGCTTTTGCATCGCGTGCAGAAGTTTGACGTCCTGTCGACCGAGACGCGCCTTCAGCGATGTCGAAATCTGGAGCGAGTCTTCCCGCGTGATCGCCTCTAGCCCGTTCAGAAACCGGTGCAGTCCTGGGCACGTCTCCTTGGATGAAATAAACAGCGAGGTACCAGGATGGCCGTGCTTCTTGAGCAGTGCCATGCGTTCGCTGTAGGTCGTGCTGGCAGGGAGATCCGCGGCGGTATTGTTAAAGCGGCGTTGAACGTGCAAGTTGGATGTGGCGTACATGTTTCGATGTCGAGTGTGCTGAAGGAATCGAGCCGAGATAAGTGGCTAGAGGAGGAAATGGTTCCACATCGGCACAGGCAAAACTTCTTGCAGCGAGCCGTCATGTCGGGAGATCGGCCGGCATCCGCTTCGACAATGAGATCGGCTCGATCTCATGCCATGCAGCAGCTCATGTGGAACGTGCCCAAAAAAGCTCTCAGGGCTCTGGGTGCTTGCGGCTACGAGGGTTTCCAGAAGCGTCTCGCCTTCGCCAACCGGTCCAACGCCGCGCGACATTCGAGTGCGCTCTGCGGCTGCCGCGCGCTGAGCCAGCCCACCGCGAACCAGGCATTTCCGTCCTGCGCGGCCGCTTCGCGGTAGGCGTCCATGGCGACGGCCGCGTCGTTGTGGGTGCCCAGCGCATCCTGGGCGGGCTTGAGCGCCTTCAGGTAACGGCCGGCCACGTCCTCATCGAACATCGGCGCGACGAATTCGCCCAGGTAGCGCAAGCGCTTGAGGCGTTTGCGCACGCGGTGCTGCGCCTCGGGCGCCAGGGTCTCGAAGTGACGGCCGTCGCGCACGACCTGGCGGTGCAGCTTGTTCAGACGCGCGCGGAGCGGCTTGCGTGCTCGGGCGGCAGGGTCCCCCGCGGCCGTTTCCGCAGCCTCCGGCGCGTCGGGCAGCGTGGCGGCGATCAGGCTGATCAGCACCAGCTGGAAGGGGAGATCGCGCACCACGTCCGCGGCTGCGGGCTCCGCTTCCGCCGGGCGGAGCCAGTTCACTGGCGGACCGCCCGCGGCCTCGATCTGCGGCTGCACCGTGGTCTCCAGATGTTCGCGGTCGCGCTGGCGGCCCAGCGCGCGGAAGGCATTCACGAGGGCAGGCTCCCAGGCCGGATCGATGGCCGGCGCGAAATCCGCCATCTCGCGCAGCGCCGTGCGCAGGCGGCGGATGCCGATGCGCAGCTGGTGCACGTGCTCGGGGTCCGGGCTGCCGGCGGCGACTTCGCTCGCGTTGGGCAGGATCTGGGCGAGGCAGGTGCCGATCACGGTGCGGAACACCTGCGGCCCCGTGGCCTTCTTGCCGAGCGCGGGCGCTTCGGCGTGGACCGCCTCGCCATACACGGCGTCCCGCGCCAGCCGCTCGCCGCGCTCGGCCTTGGACACCGTGTCCAGCCACAGCGGATAGCGCACCCGCCAGCGGCGCGCCAGTTCCAGCACCGATTCAGGGCTGCCGCTCTTGAGCTCGATCTCGAGCTCGCACACCGGGTGCGTGCGTTCGCCGGCGCGTACCTCGCCGCGGTCGAAGGCCAGTTCGACCAGGGCATCGCCGGTTCGCAGCTCGCGCGTGGTGCGGCGGATGTCGGTGCCGTAGAGGGGCACGAGGAGGGCTTCGGCCGGCGCCACGCTGGCGGCGTCCAGTGCCTGCGCGATGCGTTCGCCGACCGGGGTGCCGGCGTGCCGCTCCAGGCGCGGCAAGGGCATCTCGCCGGCCCGTGCGGTGGGGATGTCGACGTTGTGCTCGAGCCGGTGCAGGGCGTTGTCGCCGGCCGCCTTGGCCGTCTGCACCCAGCGGCGGCCTTCCTTGCGGATGCGCAGCACGATGCGGTACGCGGCCAGCGCACCATCGGCAGTGTCGTAGTAGCGCGCCTGCAGGCGCTCCTGGCGCGAGCGGCCGCGAGCGACCGCCGCTTCGACCGCGGCCCGGTGCCGCGGGTCGACCTGGAACTTGAGCTCGAACTCGGTCACGGCCTCGGCCAGGACCTGCCGCTGCGCATGTCAGGCCCCGTCCGGCAGTTCACTGACCTGCAGCGACAGGTCGAAGAGCTTGGACTTGCTCGCGTAGTAACGGTCGAGCCGCCATTCCTTCAGGATGTCCATGGCCAGCTGGAAGCTCTTGTAGTCCAGGTCGTAGAGCTTCACGAGTTCGAAGCTGCGTTCGGATTCGAGCGCCAGGACGAGGTGGGCGAGGATCTGAGCCGATTCGTTGGTCGGGTCCGTCTCGATGAAGCGGCGGGCCACCTTGATGGCATTCATGGGCTGGATTCCTCCTGGTTGGCTCAGAACTATAGCCAGCCCTTCTTGGTGTTGTGTGACAGCCAGATGACAACTAGGTCTTTGGTGTTCTATCTCTCGGTTTACTGAACCGGCGCTGGAATCGGCGTGACGGTCTCCCGGATGAGCCCGCCCCCGAGCACGCTGCCGTCGACCGAGGTCATGCCCGTGCCCCGCACCCGGGCTTCGCAAGCCGCACGGTCGGACGGCGGCTGCAGGTTGCAGCGGGCGAGGGCGTTCTGTTCATAGCTGGTGGGCGAGGCGCTGGTGAGGCCGCCGCGGCGGGCTTCGAATCGCGCGGCGCCTGCTTCACGCAAGCACGCGCTGCGGTCCTGCTGGATACCGTCGCAGACGGCACGCTCGCGCTGGAAGGTGGCATCGCCGCCCTGCGCCGCCGACAGGACGGGCAGCGCGAGGCCGCTCGCCGCAACGACCAGGGCAAGGCTCGAACGAATGGTCTTGTTCATGAAGGCTCTCCTTTGGATGGGGCTGCGCGGGTCGCGACCCGATCCTGGAGTATGGGCGGCCCCGCCGGGCGGCGCCTGTGGGACAGCGCGGCCGGCCAGCCGACCCGCCCGCCGCAGCTTCGCGTCGGACAGTTCCGTCAGGGGCGCCGGAACATGCCCGGCACCACGGCGTTCAGTCGTCGCCGATGCGCGCAGTGAGGTGAGCGAGCGCTTCCTCGACCTGGTCGACCAGGATCAGGGCCAGGTCGCCGGGCTTCAGACGCGCGAGGGCGGTGTCGATGGCGAGGAATTCACCGCGGATCTCGTCGATGCGGCGCGTCCGGCTGGCGCCTTCCAGGCCCTGGCGCAGCAGCGCCATCACTTCGCCGTCGGCGCGGCCGCGCTGGGCGGCATCCTGGTAGAGGATGACCTCGTCGAAGGCTTCACCCAGGATCGCGGTCTGGTCGCGGATGTCGCTGTCGCGCCGGTCGCCGGCGCCGCTGATCACGACCGAGCGCCGGGTCGCCGGCAGGGTGTCGACGGCCGCCACCAGGGCGCGCATGGCGTCGGTGTTGTGGCCGTAGTCGGCGATCACGGTGGCGCCGCGGTAGTCCATGACGTTGAAGCGGCCGGGCACGCCGCCAGGGTCGCTCTTGAAGCTGGCCAGGCCGCTGCGGATGCTGTCCCAGTCCAGGCCGACGGCCCAGGCGGCGGCCACCGCCGCCATCACGTTGTCGACCTGGAAGCCGATGGTGCCGTTGCGCGTGAGTTGCACGTCGCGCAGCGGGATGCGCTCGCGCCACGAACCCTCGGCCGCGACGATGGCGTCCTGGTCGACGTACACGGTGCGCTTGCCCTGGGCACGGTGCGTGGCCATCACCGGGTGCTGACGGTCGCGGGCGAAGTAGATCACGCTGCCCGGGCAGCTGCCCGCCATGGCGGCCACGTTGTGGTCGGCGGCGTTGAGCACGGCATAGCCGTGCGGCGCCACGTTGCGCACGATCACGCGCTTGAGCACCGCCAGGTCTTCCACGGTGGTGATGTAGTTCAGGCCCAGGTGGTCGCCGCTGCCGATGTTGGTGACCACCGCCACCTGGCAGCGGTCGAAGCCCAGGCCCTCGCGCAGGATGCCGCCGCGGGCCACCTCGAACACGGCGGCGTCGACGTCCGGGTGCAGCAGCACGTTGCGGGCGCTCTTGGGACCGCTGCAGTCGCCTCTGTCGGTCTGGCGGCCGTCGACGTAGACGCCGTCGGTGTTGGTCATGCCGGTGCGCAGGCCGCTGGCGGCGAGCAGGTGGTTGATCAGGCGCGCCGTGGTGGTCTTGCCGTTGGTGCCGGTGACGGCGACGACCGGGATGCGGCCGTCGTCGCCGTCGGCGAAGAGCGTGTCCATCACCGCCTCGCCGACCGGGCGGCCGCGGCCGAAGGAGGGCGAAATGTGCATGCGCAGGCCGGGCGCTGCGTTCACCTCGACCACGCCGCCGTGCTGCTCTTCCAGCGGACGCAGCACGTTCTCGCAGACCATGTCGACGCCGCAGATGTGCAGGCCCACCATCTGGGCCGCGTCGACGGCACGGGCCGCGACCTCGGGGTGCACGGTGTCGGTCACGTCGGTGGCGGTGCCGCCGGTCGAGAGGTTGGCGTTGTTGCGCAGCACCACGCGCTGGCCCAGCGCGGGCACGCTGTCGGGCGTGAGGCCCTGCGCCTCGAGGCGGCCGAGGGCGATGTCGTCCAGGCGGATCTTGGTCAGGGAGGTGGCGTGGCCCTCGCCGCGGCGCGGGTCCTGGTTGACCAGTTCGATGAGCTGGCGCACGCTCTGCCGGCCGTCGCCGATCACCTGCGGCGGGTCGCGCCGCGCGGCGGCGACGAGCCTGTCGCCCACCACCAGCAGTCGGAAGTCGAAACCGGGAAGGAACTTCTCGACCATCACTTCGCCATACGCAGCCGCGGAGTCATAGGCGGCGGCGAGCTGCTGGCGGGTCGCGATGTTGACCGTGACGCCCTTGCCCTGGTTGCCGTCCTGCGGCTTCACGACCACCGGCAACCCGATCTCCTGGGCGGCGGCCCAGCCGTCTTCCACGCTGCTGACCGGTCGGCCCAGCGGCACCGGCACGCCGGCGGCGTTGAGCAGCTGCTTGGTCAGCTCCTTGTCCTGCGCGATCGCCTCGGCCACGCCGCTGGTGCTGTCCACCTCGGCGGCCTGGATGCGGCGCTGCTTGGAGCCCCAGCCGAACTGCACCAGGCTGCCGCTGGTGAGACGGCGATAGGGAATGCCGCGGGCGACGGCGGCATCGACGATCGAGCCCGTGCTCGGCCCCAGGCGCTCGTCTTCGTCCAGGTCGCGCAGCTCGGTGATGGCGGCGGTGGCGTCGAAGGAGGTGCCGTTCTGCGCCGCGGCGATCAGCTGGGTGGCCAGGTCGAGCGCACGCCGTCCGACGGCTTCTTCCGTGTACTGGAAGGTGACTTGGTAGATGCCTTCCTCCGTGGTGCGCGCCGTATGGCCGATGTTGACGGCACAGCCGGCCTGCGCCTGCAACGCCACTGCGGCGTTCTCGAGCACGTGCGCCAGGGCCAGCGGCTGGCCGAGCACGACGGGGTGCAGCTCGCCGATGGTCGGGAACAGGGCCCGCAGGCGGGTTTCGAAGCCGGGCAGCCGCTCGACGGCGTTCTCGTCGCCCGTGCAAGCCACGACGGCCTCGATGCAGGTATGACGGCTCCAGAGGTTGGGCCCACGCAGGGCACGGACGCGTTGAACTTCCATGATGAAGAAGGGCGGGGCGCTGCCGGGAAGCCCGGTCAGGCCTGTTGTTGCTCCGGCGAAAAGAGGGATTGTTGGGACAGCTGCAGCGAGGCGAGGGCGGCCTGCAGGTCGGCCTCGAAGGCCTCGGCGCCGGCGCCGATCAGGCTCAGCGGGATGCCCATGGCCCAGCCGGTCGCGACCGCGGCCAGCAGGCTGCCGAGGCTGACGCCGGCATGGGTGGCGCGCCAGATGGTGAGGCGCCCCAGGCCCGGCAGGAAGGATTCGCTGGCGCCGTTGGCCAGCACCACCCGATCCTGCCGCACGATCACGGCCTTGCCGCCGGCCGCCTGGTGCTTGGCGAGCGCCTCGGCCTGCGGGTCGACGCTGTAGAGGATCACGTCGCCGTCGCACAGCGGCGCCAGGCCGGCCACGCGCGGATCCGCGGCATTGAGCACCGCGGTGCCGTCCGGCAGCACCACGTCGACCTGGGTGCGCAGCACGCGCACCATCTGGTCGCTTTCGAAGATGTCGAAGTCGGCGAGCGATTCGGCGCCGTCGAGGTCGGTCACGATGCCGATCTGGCAGCGGTCGTAGGCGAGGCCGTCGCGCAGGATGGCCTCGGCGCCGTTCTCGATCACCACGGCCTGTACTGCACGGTTCATCAGCAGGCGGCGGCCGGCGTCCCAGGTGGCGCTGGGGCGGGCGTCGACGCGCCGGCGCTCCAGGAACAGCCCGTCGCCACAGGCCAGGCCGGTGTAGCGGCCGGACAGGCCGATCAGCCAGGCCACCAGGCGCGCGATGACGTGAGGGTCCTGCGAGCCGGCCACGCCCACCACGGGGATGCGGCCCTGGGTGTCGCCGGGGAAGAGGTGGTCGCAGATGGCGCGGCCGACGGGGCGGGGCGAGCCGACGGCCGGCTTCAGGTGCATCAGCAGGCCGGGGCCGGCGTTGACCTCGACGATCGCGCCGCCCTGGGGGCCGAGCGGATGCGAAATGTCTTCGCACACCAGGTCGATGCCCGCGATGTCGAGGCCGACGACGCGCGCGGCCAGTTCCACCATGTGGGCGACCTCGGGATGGACGTTGTCGGTGCAGTCGATCGCGACGTTGCCGTTGCGCTGGATCAGCACGCGCCGGCCGCGCTCGGGCACCGATTCGGGCTCGAGGCCCTGGCGGTGCAGGTCGGACAGGATGGCGCCGTCGCGCGCGCCCAGCCTGGAGAGGGGGAAATCCTCGGTGTCGCCGCGGCGGGGGTCGCTGTTGATCTGGCTCTCGATCAGGGCGCGGACGTCGGAGCGGCCATCGCCGGTGATCCAGACGGTTTCGCCGCGCGCGGCGGCCACCATGCGGCCGCCGACCACGAGAAGGCGATGCTCCTCGCCGCGGATGTAGCGCTCGACCAGCACCTCGCTGCCGTGGCGCCGGGCCACATCGAAAGCGGCCTCGATGTCCTCGCGGCGGGTCAGGTCCAGGATCACGCCGCGGCCGTGGTTGCCGTCGGAGGGCTTCACCACCACGGGCACGCCCATCTCTTCGGCGACTTCCCAGGCTTCGGCCGGGCTGGCCACCGCCTGGCCCTGGGGCACCGGGATGCCGCAGCCGGCGAGCAGGGATTTGGTGAGGGGCTTGTCGCTGGCGATGGATTCGCCGATGGCGCTGGTGTAGTCGGTTTCGGCGGTCCAGATGCGCTGCTGGTTGGCGCCGTAGCCCATCTGCACCAGGTTGCCGCTGTTCAGGCGGATGTAGGGGATGTCCCGGTCGATCGCGGCATTGACGATCGCCTCGGTGCTGGGGCCGAGGTAGCAGTCGTCCACCTTGTCCTTGATCAGCTCGATGGCCTTCTGCACGTCCTGCGGGCCGACCGGGTCGTCGTTGATGGCCGCCATCATGATGCGCAGGCCCTCGGCCAGGGCGACGCGGGCCACCTGTTCGTCGCGCGAGCGGAACACCATCCGGTAGATGCCGGACACCGAGGTCTCGCGCGTTTGCCCGAAGCCGGTCGCCATGCCGGCGAGATTGAGCAGCTCGATCACCACGTGCTCCAGCACGTGGCCCGACCAGGTGCCCTCGACCAGGCGCTGGATGAAGCCGCCGCGTTCGCCCACGCCGCAGTGGTGCTCGATCAGCGCGGGCAGCAGGGCCGTGAGGCGGTCGGCGAAGCCCGGGATCTTGTTGGAGGGGTAGTCCTCGAGCCGGCCCAGGTCGAGCCAGACCTCGAGGACGGGGCGGTAGGTCCAGATGCTCGGACCTCGCAGATAGTTGATGCGCAGGAGGCGGATGTCGTCGAAACGGGGCATGGAAGCGTTCGTTGTGCTTTGGCCGAGCACGGCGGCGCCTTCAAGCGCGCCCATGGCCATCGGTCAGAATCGGCGCCCGGCCGGGGCCATGAGCTGGGCCTCGGCGGGCCGGAGACACAGAAACACAATGCAACATCACGATCCAGTCGGGGCCCCGGAGGGCGTTGAAGAGGAGGCGTCGGCTGCCCTGAAAAGCCGGCTACGAGCCGCGGAAAACGTTCTCGCGACTTTGGCGGTTGACCTCGACAGCGAACTTCGGTTTAGACCCGGACTGCTGGCGCTGACCGACCGGCGCCTGCTGGCCCGCGACGCCCAGGGTGGCTGGACCGAGTGGCCACTGACCCGACCGGGCCTGGAACTGCAGTTCGCCGATCACGCCGGTCTGGGTACCTTGGACCTGTGCGACGGTGCCGGCCGGCTGGCGCGCTTTCGCTACACCCTGGCACACCAGGCCGCGGCGCTGCGGATGCAGAAGCTGTACGCCCAGCAGTCCGCCGGTGTCGCCAACGTGACAGACGCGGAGGCCGACGAGGTTTCGTCCGAGGCTGAACTGCAGACACCGCCCTCGACGTGGGTGCTGCTGCGCCTGGGCCGCTTCGCCCGGCCTTACCGCAAGCAGCTGATCATCGGCTTCCTGCTGACCCTGGCGTCCACCGGCGCCACCCTGGTGCCGCCCTACCTGACCATCCCGCTGATGGACGACGTGCTGATCCCCTTCCAGAACGGCCAGCAGATCGCCGTGGGCAAGGTGGCGATGTACCTGGGCCTGCTGCTGGCCGCCGCGCTGGTGGGGTGGGGCCTGGGCTGGGCGCGCACCTACCTGCTGGCGCTGGTGTCCGAGCGCATCGGCGCGGATCTGCGCACCACCACCTACGAGCACCTGCTGACACTGCCGCTGGACTACTTCGGCGGCAAGCGCACCGGCGACCTGATGGCGCGCATCGGATCGGAAACGGATCGCATCAACGTCTTCCTCTCGCTGCACGCCCTCGACTTCCTGACCGACGTGCTGATGATCGCGATGACGGCGGTCATCCTGATTTCCATCAACCCGCTCCTGGCGGTCGTGACCCTGGTGCCGCTGCCCTTCATTGCCTGGATGATCCACGTGGTGCGTGACCGGCTGCGCACCGGCTTCGAGAAGATCGACCGGGTGTGGAGCGAGGTGACCAACGTGCTGGCCGACACCATCCCCGGCATCCGGGTGGTCAAGGCCTTCGCGCAGGAAAAGCGCGAGGCCGGGCGCTTCCGCGCCGCCAACCTGTACAACCTTCAGGTCAACGACAAGCTCAACAGGACGTGGTCGCTGTTCACGCCGAGCGTCTCGCTGCTGACCGAGATCGGCCTGCTGGTGGTCTGGGCCTTCGGCATCTGGCAGGTGGCGCGGCACAGCATCACGGTCGGGGTGCTGACGGCCTTCATCGCCTACATCGGTCGCTTCTACACGCGCATGGATTCGATGAGCCGCATCGTCTCGGTCACGCAGAAGGCGGCGGCCGGGGCCAAGCGCATCTTCGACATCCTGGACCACGTGAGCAACGTGCCCGAGCCGGCCGACCCGGTGCGCGTGCAGCGCATCGGGGGTCGTATCGAGATGCGCGACGTGGGCTTCCGCTACGGCAGCCGCGCGGTCATCCGTGACCTGGGGCTGACCATCGAGCCCGGCGAAATGATCGGCCTGGTGGGGCACAGCGGCTCCGGCAAGAGCACGCTGGTCAACCTGATCTGCCGCTTCTACGACGTGACCGACGGCGCCATCCTGGTCGACGGCACCGACATCCGCCGCTTCGCGGTGGCCGACTACCGGCGCCACGTGGGGCTGGTGCTGCAGGAGCCCTTCCTGTTCTTCGGCGCCATCGCCCAGAACATCGCCTACGGCAAGCCCGACGCGACGCGCGAAGAGATCGTGGCCGCGGCGCGCGCGGCCCATGCGCACGATTTCATACTGCGCCTGCCCCACGGCTACGACTCGCTGGTGGGCGAGCGCGGGCAGGGGCTGTCGGGCGGCGAGCGGCAGCGCATCAGCATCGCCCGCGCGCTCTTGATCGACCCGCGCATCCTGATCCTCGACGAGGCCACCTCGGCGGTGGACACCGAGACCGAGAAGGAGATCCAGAAGGCGCTGGACAACCTGGTGCAGGGCCGCACCACCATCGCCATCGCGCACCGCCTGTCGACACTGCGCAAGGCCGACCGGCTGGTGGTGATGGACCGCGGCGAGGTCGTCGAGGTCGGGCCGCACGATGCGCTGATGGAAAAGCAGGGCGCTTATTGGCGGCTCTACCAGGCGCAGCTTCGGCAGGCCGACGGCGAGAGCCCGGGCGCCGTCGCCGAGCGCGCCGGCGTGGCGATCGCGCTGGGCGGGCATGCGGCACATCCGGCGGGGGACGCATGAACAGCCGCTTTGCCTTGGAGCGCGACGCCTTCGGGCGCCTGGTGCTGATCAATGCCGAGGGCGTGCGCCACGCCGGCGTGGTGCCGGTGCGTGCCTTTCCGCTCTCGGCGCCGGACGAGGGCCTCTCGCTGGTCGGCAGCGATGGCCGGGAGCTGCTGTGGATCGACCGCCTTGCAGACCTGCCAGAACCCATGCGCGCACTGCTCGCCGAGGACCTGGCTGCGCGCGACTTCGCGCCGACCTTGCTGAAGCTGCACAAGGTGTCCAGCTTCGGTGTGCCCAGCACCTGGAGCGTGAGCACCGACCGGGGCGAGACACAGTTCGTGCTCAAGGCCGAGGAGGACATCCGCCGGCTTGAAGGAGGGGCGCTGCTGATCGCCAGTGCGCATGGGGTGCAGTTCCGCATTCCGGATGTGAAGGCGCTGGATCGTGTGTCGCGCAAGCTGCTGGAGCGCTTTCTTTGAAGCGACTGCCTGTCATGAAGCTCTCAGGGGCACTTGAACTCCACGGCAGTGCGCTGGGCGACGCTGGGAAGGATGGGCATTCACCAGAGCGGGCGCAGCACCTTCATCCGCCCGGCCAGTCCACTGAAACATTGAAATGAGTGGTGAGGGCCGCCCGTATCGGGTGGACTGCACCAGTCGATTTCAGTGTTGCAGTGGACTAGCATCAACCATGCACACCACTGCCCTCGTCCTTTTCTCTGGCGGCCAGGACTCCACCACCTGCCTGGCCGACGCGCTTTCCAAGTACGAGCGAGTCGAAACCATCGGCTTCGACTATGGCCAGCGGCACCGCATCGAGCTTCAGGCGCGGCTCACGGTGCTCGCGCGTCTGCGCGAACGCTTCCCGGTCTGGGCGCCGCGGCTGGGGGATGACCACCTGCTGAACGTCGACGTGCTGGGCCAGATCAGCGATTCATCGCTGACGAAGGAGATCGCCTTCGAGATGCAGACCGGCGGCCTGCCCAACACCTTCGTTCCGGGGCGCAACCTGCTGTTCCTCACGCTCGCCGCCGCGCTGGCCTACCGGCGCGGATTGCAGGCGATCGTCACCGGAGTTTGCGAGACCGACTTCTCGGGCTACCCCGACTGCCGCGACGACACCATGAAGGCGATGCAGATCGCGCTCTCACTGGGCATGGAGCGACGCTTCCTGATCGAGACGCCGCTGATGTGGATCGACAAGGCCGACACCTGGGCCATGGCGCATCGCCTGGGCGGCGATGCGCTGGTCGAGCTGATCGTGGAAGACACCCACACCTGCTACCTGGGCGACCGCATGCAACGCCATGCCTGGGGCTATGGCTGCGGCAGTTGCCCGGCCTGCGAGCTGCGCGCGCGCGGGTGGGAGCGTTACGCGGCAGGCCGCGCGCAGGCCTGACTCGAACCTGGTCTCGGGGCAAGGCGTGCTGCGCTTCAGCCCGCCGGCTGCGCCTCCTGCAGCCGGAAGGCGGCGCCATCGGCGGGGTCCTGCGGCTGCAGCTTCCAGTGCCGGCCATGGTGTTCACCCAGCGTGCTGCGGTGCGCGATGGAGACGATACCGCCGCCGGCGCGCCTTACCGTGTCCACCAGCCGCTGGTAGACCGTCGCCTCCGCAGGCTCGTCGAGCGCGCTGGTGGCCTCGTCGGCCAGCACCCACGCGGGCTTCTTGAGCAGCACGCGGGCGATCGCCAGGCGTTGCCGCTCGCCGCCGGAGAGCTTCTGGCTCCAGGCGTCCTTGCGGTCGAGCTGGTCGGCCAGCTGGGGCAGCAGCGCCTGCTTCAGTGCCTCGCGCAGAGCGTCGTCGTCGTAGCGTTCCGCCGGCTCGGGGTAGGCCAGCGCGTCGCGCAGCCGGCCGTCGGGGAAGTAGGGCTGCTGCGGAATGAACATGGTGTCCTTCGGCAGCGCGACCTTGCCGCGCGCGTGCGGCCAGATGCCCGCGAGCGTGCGGAACAGGCTGGACTTGCCGCTGCCCGAGGGGCCGTGCACCAGCACCGAATCGCCCGGCGCCACGTGCAGGGTGGTCGGCGCCAGCAGGGCCCGCCCGTTCGGCAGGCCGATGCTGATGGCGCTGGCGTCGATGGCGCTGTCCGAGGGCGTGCGCTCGAAGCCCTCGGCCTCCACGGACTGCGCGCTGAGGCTGTCCTCGAAGCCGGACAGGCGGTCGCTGGTGGCCTTCCAGGTGGCCAGCGTCATGTAGTTGTCGACGAGCCAGGAAAGCGAGTCCTGCACCCGGCCGAAGGCCGAGTTGATCTGCATCAACTGGCCCAGCTGGATCGCGCCGCTGAAGAAGCGCGGCGCCGCCACCACGAGCGGGAAGATGACGGCCGCCTGCGCGAAGAAGGTGCTGAACCAGGTGAGGTTCTTCTGGCTGCGGATGAGGCGCAGGTAGTTGTTCATCACGTCCGCGAAGCGCAGGTCGAGCTGGCGGCGCTCCACGCGTTCGCCGGTGTCCAGCGCGATGGCCTCGCTGTACTCGCGCACGCGGATCAGGTGGTGGCGGAAGTTGGCCTCCAGCATCTGCTGCTGGAAATTCAGGCCCACCTGCGGCTTGCCGATCCAGTGGGCGATGGCGCTGCCCACCGCGCAATACAGCACCGCGGCCCAGACCATGTAGCCGGCGATTTCCAGGCTGCCTCCGCCGGGCAGGGGCACGCTGAGCGAGCCGCTGAGCGTCCACAGGATGCCGACGAAGCTCCCCAGCGTCACCAGCGCGTTGAGGATGCCCATGGACAGCGTCACCGTGTAGGTGGTGAAGAGGTTCAGGTCTTCCTGGATGCGCTGGTCCGGGTTGTCGGGCAGGCGCTCGCTGCCCGGGGTGTAGCGCGCCAGTTCGAGCCGGTAGAAGGCCTTGTTCTCCAGCCAACGCTGGAGGTAGTGGTCGGTCATCCAGACGCGCCAGCGCAGCTGGAGGATCTGGGTCAGGTAGAACTTGTAGACGGCGATCACGATGAAGATCAGGGCCAGCCAGCAGAAGCGCACGATCTGCTGCCAGAACACGGCCTGGTCCTTGTTCTGCAGCGCGTCGTAGAACACGCGGTACCACTCGTTGATCTGCACGAGCATGTAGACCGCGCCCAGGTTGAGCAGCACGATGGCCACCAGCAGGCCGCGCGCGCGCCACTTCTGGTCGGATCGGAAGTAGGGCGCCGTGAGCGCGCCGATGCGGCGCAGCGTGGACAGCAGGCCCTGGTGGCTGGAGTGAGTCGGGTCGGTGCGGGAGGAGGCGTCGATCATTGGGCAGCCTGTGAAGTGGATGGCGCCCGGGAGCGGCGCCCCGCGGGCATCGTAGCGCCCGCGGCTGCCGCATTCTTAATCCGCGCTGAATCCGGCGTCCCGGCGCCGCCGCGTCGAGCGTCGGTTCACACCGACTCGGGCGGCACCACCAGGTTGCTGATGCCGCTGGCCACATGGCCCGCCGGCACGTGGCGGGCCGCCGATTCCACGTGCCCGGTCTGGTCGTCGAAGAAGAAGTCGGGCTCGAACTCGCGCAGGAATTCGCCCTTGGGCAGACCGCCCAGGAACATGGCCTCGTCGACCCGGATGTTCCAGTTCATCAAGGTCTGGATCGCGCGCCGGTGGGCGGGTGCGCCGCGTGCGGTGACGAGGGCGGTGCGGATGCGCATGCCGGTCGTCGAGGCCTGCTGCAAGCGGTGCAGCGCCACGAGGAAGGGCTTGAAGGGACCGGCGCCGAGCGGGACCGACGCCTTGCTGCTCTCGTGGGCCTGGAAGGCATCGAGGCCCTGCTGCTGGAACACCCGTTCGGCCTCGTCGGAGAAGAGGACTGCATCACCGTCGAAGGCGATGCGGACTTCGTCCGGGTGCAGGGCGCTCGCCAGCGCGCCGTCGACCCGCACGTGCGCGGCAGGAAAGCCGGCCGAGAGCGCTTCCCGCACGTCGGAGGCATTGGCGGACAGGAAGATGTCGGCGTTGAGCGGCCGCAGATAGCGGTACGGCGGCCGTCCCTGCGTGAACACGCCCCGCTGCACGCGCAGTTCGGCCGCGGCGCCGGAGTTGAAGATGCGCATGCCCGAGACGGGGTCGTTGCGCGAGAGGATGACCACCTCGACGCGCTGCACGCCGTCGTCGTTGAAGCGCAGCAGTTTGCGGATCATCGAGTAGGCGATGCCGGGGGCTGCCGGCACGTCCTGGCGCTCGAGCTGCAGGCGCATGTAGGCGTCGGGGTCGCCCGCGTCGAAGAGGCGGTTCTCTTCTTCCAGGTTGAACAGGGCGCGCGAGGAGATCGCGACCACGAGTTTGTCGTCCAGGGTGACCGGCATGGAGCTACTTCACGAACTGGTTGAGCTGGATGATCGGCAGCAGCACGGCCAGCACGATCAGCATCACGACGCCGCCCATGGCGACGATCAGCAGCGGCTCCAGGATGGTGGCCAGGTGCATGGCGCGCCGCTGCACTTCGGCGCCGAGCTGGGTGGAGGCGCGCTGCAGCATCAGCGGCAGTGTGCCGGTCTGCTCGCCCAGGCGCGCGAACATCGAGACGATGCCGGGGAAGCGCTTCTTCTGCGCCAGCGCCGAGGCCAGCGGCGCGCCCTCGCGCACCAGCACCAGCGCATCGAGTGCATCGGCCCGCATGGCGGTGTTGCCCAGCGTCTCCGATGCGGCCTGCAGTGCGCGCAGGATGGGCACGCCGGCGGTGGCCAGCATGGCCAGGGTGCTGGCGAAGCGGGCCGCGTTGTAGCCGCGCGAGAGGCGGCCGACCAGCGGCAGCTCCAGCCAGGCGGCGTCGAAGCGCTCTCGGACCGTGGCGCGTGCCAGCGCCATGCGCGAGCCGATGGCCGCCAGCACGATCACGCCCAGCATCAGCCAGCCGTAGTTGCGCACGAAGTCGCTCAGCGCGAGCATGGCCACCGTGAGAAAGGGCAGGGCGCGCTTGGTGCCGGCGAACACGTTCGCCACCTGGGGCACCACGTAGCTCACCAGGAAGACCACGATGACGATCGCGACGAGGGTGACGATGGCGGGGTAGAGCGCGGCGCCGACCAGCTTCTGCTGCAGGGCCTGGCGCTGTTCCAGGTCGTCGGCCAGGCGCTCGAGCACGAGCCCCAGGTTGCCGCTCTGCTCGCCGGCGCCGATCACTGCGGTGTAGATCGGCGAGAACTCGCGCGGATGCTGCGACAGTGCCCGGCCGAAGGGCGAGCCCGCATTGACGTCGGCGCGCAGCGAGGCGACCAGGTTGCGCTGCTCCTCGGTCTCGGATTCCTCGGTCAGCGCGGTGAGGGCGCGTTCCAGCGGCAGGCCGGAGGAGACCAGCCCGGCGAGCTGGCGCGTCCAGACCGCGAGGGTGGTGGCGTTGAAGATGCGGCGGCGGCCGATGACGCGGCGCCAGCCGCCTGCGGCGGCAGGGCCCCCTTCGGCGCTGCCGACCGCCGTCACGTTCAGGGGGATCAGCGATTGGGCGCGCAGCATGCCGCGCGCGCTGCGCGCGGTATCGGCCTCGAGCACGCCCTTGCGGGGCTGCCCCTGTTGGTCTATGGCTTCGAAGGAATAGGCGGGCATGGGGACTGGCGGCAAAATGCGCGAGCCCGCATTGTCGACCCTTGGCGCAGCCTTTTCGCCGTGCGGCTTTCACGACAACCAACGACAACCTCGAAGGAGTCTCCATGTCGCTTCGCCTTCCCGCCCTGGCCCTGGCTGCCGCGCTGGGCGCGCTCGCGCTGCCTGCCGCCGCGCAGGACCGTCCGACCTACAACGGCTATCTCTGCTGCAACCTGCGCACCGATGGCAGCTGGATCAGCGACAGCAACTACGCCGAGAGCGGCAAGCGGGTGATCCCGGTGGGCACACCGGCGCAGGTGACCGGCTACGGCCGCTACCGGGTCAACGTGCTGATCGATGGCAAGAAACAGGACATCGGCAACGACTACAGCCGCGACCTGGACCTGGGCACTTTCGCAAAGCGCTACGTGGTCACCGAAGACCCGGCGGCGCGCATCGCCAGCTTCCCGCCAAAGATCCGGGAGGCCATCAAGGCGGCGCGCGTGACCAAGGGCATGACGCGCGAGCAGGTCGCGATGGCGGTGGGCTACCCGATCAGCAGCGAGAACCCGACGCTCGACGCGCCGGTGTGGCGCATGTGGCTGGGGAGCTTCAGCGAGTTCCAGGTCTTGTTCGACGCGAAGGGGCAGGTGCGGGCGGTGGAGACCGATCCGCAGACGCGCAACCTCGTCGTGATGGAGTGATGACGGCCCCCCGGCTATTTGCTTCGCTTCGCTGCGTGTAACTGCACCCCCCGAAGGGGAGCCTCGGCCGCCTTGGGCGGCCCGGCGGCGGCCGATGGGCGCCCTGGGTCGCCGATCACTTGCCCTATCACTCGCGCGTGACGCGAAGCAATTCGGCGCGCGAGGTGATGCCGCTCTTGACCAGCCGCTCCCCATCCTCGCGCATCGAGCGCAGTCCGCCGCGCTCGGCGGCCACGAAGAGCTGGCTCTCGGGCGCGCGGTTGTGCACCAGCGAACGGATGGTGTCGTCGGCCACCAGCAGCTCGAAGATGCCGGTGCGGCCCTGGTAGCCGGTCTGGCCGCAGGCCTCGCAGCCCACGGGCTCCGCTTCGTCCCCCGCTGCCGTCGGCGTGGCGCACACCGGGCACAGGCGGCGCACCAGGCGCTGGGCCAGCACGCCCAGCAAGGAGGAGCTCAGCAGAAAAGGCTCCACCCCCATGTCGGTCAGGCGCGTGACCGCACTGACCGAGTCGTTGGTGTGCAGCGTGGCCAGCACCAGGTGGCCGGTGAGCGAGGCCTGGATCGCGATCTGGGCAGTCTCGAAGTCGCGGATCTCGCCGATCATGATGACGTCAGGGTCCTGCCGCAGGATGGCGCGCAGGGCCTTGGCGAAGCTGAGGTCGATCTTGGCATTGACCTGGGTCTGGCCGACGCCGGGAAGTTCGTACTCGATCGGGTCCTCCACCGTCATGATGTTGCTGTGGGCGCTGTCCAGGCGCTGCAGCGCGGCATAGAGGGTGGTGGTCTTGCCCGAGCCGGTGGGGCCGGTCACGAGGATGATGCCGTGTGGCTGGCCGATGAGGTGCTCGAAGCGCGAGAGCGTGTCGCCCTGCATGCCCACCGCCTCCAGTGTGAGCCGGCTCTCTGATTTGTCCAGCAGCCGCAGCACCGCCCGCTCGCCGTGGGCGGAAGGCAGGGTGGAGACCCGCACGTCCACCGCGCGGGTGCCGATGCGCAGGCTGATGCGCCCATCCTGCGGCAGCCGCTTCTCGGCGATGTCGAGGTCGGCCATGATCTTCAGGCGCGAAATCAGCGCGGCATGCAGTGCGCGATTGGGCTGCACCACCTCGCGCAGCGTGCCGTCGATGCGGAAGCGCACCGAGGATGTTCGCTCGTAGGGCTCGATGTGGATGTCGCTGGCGCCGTCGCGCGCCGCCTGCGTGAGCAGGGCGTTGAGCATGCGGATGATGGGCGCGTCGCCGGCGCTCTCCAGCAGGTCTTCGACGGCCGGCAGCTCCTGCATCATGCGCGAGAGGTCGGCATCGCTCTGCACCTCGCTGACCACCGCGGCGGCGTTGGATTCGCCCTGTGCGTAGGCGGCGCTGATGCGGCGCGCCAGGTCATCGGCCGGCAGTGGCTGGAACGCCTTGACGGCGTACTTGCGCACCACTTCGCCCAGGGCACTCTTGGCGGGCGACTGGGGCATCCAGAGCGTCAGGGCACCGTCGTCCGACTCTTCCAGCAGCAGTTGCTGGGTGCGCGCGAAGGCATAGGGCAAGGGGTAGCGCATGGCGCCGTCCTCTAGGGCAGTTCGCGCCCGGTCGCCGGGTCGGCCGTGGGCGGCAGCGCACCCCTGAGCGGGCCGGCGGGCAGCGGCATGTGCTGCGGCGGCATCGGCGGCGGAATGAGGCGCGTGCCCTCGATGCGGCGCGATGGATCGCCTTGCTTGACCTCGGGCAGCGGCGGCAGGATCACCGAGTCGCGCACGGCGTTGAGCATCGGGTTGTCGGTGGCTGGCTGCGTGGTCTGTTGCAGCGCGCGCAGCGCGTCGTAGCGGTCGGCGGTGATGGCATCGCCCGAAAGCTGGTCGCGCACGACGGTGGGGCGCAGGAACACCATGAGGTTGGTCTTCTTGCGGCTGCGCACTTCGCTCTTGAACAGGTTGCCCAGCACGGGCACGTCGCCGAGGCCCGGCACCTTCTCGGTGGAGTTCGAGTACTCGTCGGCCAGAAGGCCGCCCAGCACGATGACGTTGCCGTCGTCCACCAGCACGTTCGACTCGATCGAACGCTTGGTGGTGGTCGGGCCGTTGATGTTGTTGACCGTGGAGGCGACCACGCTGGAGACTTCCTGGAAGATCTGCATCTTGACCGTGCCGGTCTCGCTGATCTGCGGGCGCACGCGCAGTGTCAGGCCCACGTCCTTGCGCTCGATGGTCTGGAAGGGGTTGACCGTGTTGTTGTTGCCGCCGGTGTTGGTGTACTGGCCGGTCACGAAGGGCACGTTCTGGCCGACGACGATCTTGGCTTCTTCGTTGTCCAGGGTCAGCAGGTTCGGCGTCGAGAGCACGTTGCCTTCGCCGTTGGCGGACAGGAAGCGGGCCAGGAAGCCCAGCACGTACTGGTTGCTGCTGCCGTAGCGGTGCCCGATGCCGAAGTTGAAGCCACTCGAGGGCCGCGCGGCGGTGTTGCCGGTCGCCAGGCCGACGGCCAGGTCGATGATGTTGGCGCCGCCCAGGCTGGAATTGGTGCCGATCACGCCCACGTTGCGGTCGCCGGTGCTGCCGATGCCGCTTTGCCACTGGATGCCGAATTCGGCCGCCTTGTCGGCATTGACCTCGACGATCAGGCTCTCGATGAGCACCTGCGCGCGCCGGCTGTCGAGCTGTTCGATCACCGCACGGATCTGGCGGTACTGGGGCTCGGGGGCGCTGATGATCAGCGAGTTGGTGGCAGGATCGGCCTGGATCTGTCCGCCGGTGGACGGTGGCGCGGTGGTGCTGACGGGCGTGGTGGCGGCGCTCAGGCCGCCACCGCTGCCGGACAGGCTGAACTGCTGTTGTTGCTGCTGCTGCTGAGGTGCGGACTGGACGGCCGTCGCGCCGGGCGCGCCCGGGGTGCCTGTGCCGCTGGGCTGGGCGGCCGCGAGCGCTGCGCGCAGGGTGGTGGCGATGCGCACCGCATCGGCGTTCTTCAGGTAGACCACGTAGATGTTGCCGGCGGCGCCGTTGCCGCTCTCGGCCGGCGGACGGTCGAGCCGCTGGATCAGGGAGCGGACCAGCTGGGACCGTGCGGGGTTCGCTGCCCGCATGATGATCGCGTTGCTGCGCGGCTCGGCCAGCAGGGTGGTGCGGAAGGAGGCATCGACGGTGCCGGGCGCCCCGCCGGGTCCTCCGGGGGTGGCCGAGCCGCCCTCGACCAGGCGGGTGAGCACGGGCACCAGGTCGGTGGCGACCGAATGCTTGAGCGGGATCACTTCCACGTCGGAGGCGTTGGGCACGTCCAGCGCGGCGATGATGCGGGCCAGGCGCCGCATGTTTTCCGCGTAGTCGGTGATCACCAGCGAGTTGTTGCCCGGGTTGACGTTGATGGTGTTGTTGGGCGCGATCAGCGGCCGCAGCACCGGCAGCAGGTTGTTGGCCGACTCGTAGTTCAGCTTGAAGACCTGGGTCGCGATCTGATTGCCGGCCAGGCTGGCGGTGGCGGAGCTGGAGGTCGTGACCGCGTTGCTCTGCAGCTTGGCATCGGCCTCGGGCACCACCTTGTAGAGACCCTCGGACTGCACGATCGAGAAGCCCTGGAGGCGCAGCGCCGCGGCGAACTGGTTGAAGGCCGCGCTGGGCGAGATGGGCCGGTCGGTCTGGAGGTTGATGGTGCCCTTCACGCGCGGATCGACCACCACGTCGCGGCCGGTCACGACGGCCATGGTGCGCGCGACGGACTCGATCTCGGCATTGGTGAAATTCAGCGTGATCGGCTCGCCGCGGCGCGGGGCGTCCTGCGCGAAAGCCGCCGGCAGGCCGGTGGTGCCGATCAGCAGATGCACCGCGAGGGCGACGGTGCAGAGGCGCAGGGCACGGGTGGATGGTGATGTCATGGTCAACCCAGGGTGATGATCGAGCGCGCGCCCTCGCGTCGCCCGATGATGTTCAACAAGTTCGACAGCGCGTCCTCGCGCCCCGGCGCGGCGCTCGCTTCGCCGTCGAAGCGCAGGGCGCGGCCGGTCCAGCGGCCGCTGCCGTTGAGCTGGAGGCTGCCCTCGCGCGTGGTCAGCAGCAGGGTGGGTTGGGGCCCGCCTTCCAACGCGATGCGGTAGCTGCCCATCGGCCGCAGCGTGGACAGGCTGGAGGAGATGTCGGTGGCATCGAGCGTGGCCCGGCCGGTCAGCCGCAGCACCGGGCCGCTCCACTGCATCGTGAAGCCTTGCATGGACAGGTCGAGCACGCCTTCTGGCTTGAGCGTGTTCCAGGGTGCGCCGAAGCCTGCGAGCAAGGCCGCCGGCCAGCGCGATTGGCCGTCCTGCCAGGTCAGCTGCAACCCCCCGGGGCGCGGCCGGGCGTTGAGCTGCAGGGGGCGCGGCGCGCAGCAGGGGATGCGCAGCGTCGCCGCCACGCCGTCCCAGCGCGGGCGCAGGGTCCAGCTCAGGGCGCCGGGCAGCGAGATGGATTCGACGCCGCCCGCGCCGCTGGCGAACACGACGCCGGCGGTGCCCTCCCAGATCGTGCCGCGTGCATTGACCAGCTGGAGGTGGCCGTCGCTCCATCGTGCCAGGCCGGCGGCCAGCCAGCGCGCCGGGGCGTAGAGAGAGAGAGCCAGCAGCACGCCCAGGATCAGGCCCAGCAGGGCCCAGCCGCGGCCGGTGGTCGCGCGGGCGGAAGGATCGTGTCTCGTGGCCATGGCGCGACGCTCAGCGGGGCGGCAGGCCCATGACCACGGTGCCGTCCCAGCGCGGGACGGGGCGCTCGCCGCTCTTGGCTGGTGCCGTGCCGCCGCCCTCGGCGGGCGCGCTCTGCGCACTGCGGGCGAGATGGACTTCGCGCGGGACCGCGCGTGCATTGGTGCGCGCCTGGGCCAGCCATTGCGCCAGCGTGTCCGCCCGCAGCGCGCGCACCGCGACCGACACGCCTTCGCCCGAGGCGGCGGGCTGGAGCTGGGCGTTGGGGCCGAGGCTTTCGCGCACCGAGCTCTCGAGGGCACGCATGGCGTCGTCGCGGCTGGCGCGGGGCTGCGCCTGCAGGGCCTTGGCCTGGGCCTGCAGGCCGGTCATCTGCTGCAGCTGCGCGTCGAGCCGGGCGTGTTCGGCCGGTGCGGCGGACAGGGTGCGCAGCGCCGGAGCCAGCGCTACCCACCAGAGCAGGGCCAGCAGCACCACCGCGGCCGCGGCGCCGATCAGTCGTTGTTCGCGGGGTTCCAGCTCGGGCCACCAGGCCTGCCAGCGCGCTTGCAGCGCCTCCAGCCAGTTCATCGCTGCGCCTCCGCCTGCACCAGGAGCAGGTCGCCCTCGCTGCGGGCGCCGTAGCCGCGCGCCGACAAGGTGGCCGCAATGCGGCTGGCCTCGGAGGGCTGCAGGCCCAGCCCGCGCAGCCGCAGCTGGCCCGCGGTGTAGTCGATCGCGGTGGGCACGCGGCCCGGCGGCAGGCTGGTCGCCACCGCGCTGAGCATGGGCTCGAGGTCGATGGCCGAGACACCGCCGGTGGCCTGCTGCAGGGTGGCGACTTCGCGCGCCATCTGCACCGGGGCATCGACCACCAGCTGCACCGAGGGGAAGGTCTGCCGCAGGATGTTGTTGACGGCGGCCCGCTTGTTGTCGAGCGCGCTGCGCTCCTTCCAGGCCCAGGCGTTCAGGCCGATCAGCTGGGCCACCAGCAGCGCCAGGGCGCCCCAGCGCGCGAACCGCCATTCGGGACCGTGCCACAAAGTGCGCCAGATCGCGGCCAGCTTCTTGCCCGCGCGTGCGCGGCCGGTGGATGCGAGGTCGAACTGCGCCAGGTCCCAGGGGGCCTGGCTGGCCTGCCACCAGCGCGCGGCCGGCTTGACGATGGGCACGCGCCGCCCGAGCAGGCTTTCCGCCAGTTCGGCCACGGCCGGCTCGGCCAGGACGGCGGCGCCCTCGGGGACGGGGCCCACGAGCGCGGCGCCCGCTGCATCGAGCGGCAGCAGGGTCACGCCCTCGCTGTCGCACACCACCAGCTGCGCAGTGCCGGGTTCGCCGATGGCGAACAGCATCGGCGCCGCGCCGGCAGGTTGCGGAACGAACTCCGGAATGATGCGGGTGACGCGGCGGCCGGCGCCTTCCAGGGCCTGCACCACGCTGCGCAGCCAGGGCCGGCTGCAGGCCGCGACCCACACAGGGATGCCGACGCGGGCGGTGGGTTCGAGCGCGAAATGCAATTGCTCGGGGTCGTCGAGCAGCCGGTCCTCGAGCAGGCCGGCCAGGACCGAGCGCAGCTTCACGGCGCCGCTCAGGCTGCCCTGGGGCAGGGTCACGGCGTGCCAGGACAGCATGGCCGCCGGCACGCCGAGGATCACCTCGTCACTGCTCGGCAGCAGGGCCGGCGGGGCGCTGCCCTGCGAGCGGAGCTTGCGGCCGTCGCTGGACCAGACTGCCCAACCGTAGTCGCCGCCGACGGGGGCGGGTGGGAGGGGGGCAGTGACGAGCAGCAGGGCCATGGGGATCGATGAGGGGTCGCCATTGTAGGTGGATGGTTAACATCGCCGCTACAAATTCAATAGCGTCGGCGGCGCGTGGCGTGGGGTCTGCGATGTGTTTTATCCGATATGCGTGACCAAAGGTTTCGCTCTCAGGATTTCGGTGGGGTGGACGTGGTGCCGGCGCCACGTTCGCGCCAGAGGATGCGCAGCTCGATGCCGTCTCGCTGCAAGAGCGAATGCTCCTCGACCCAGGTGCGATCGAGCCGCAGGCGGCCCAGGACCTCGAAATAGCGGGTCGCCACGCTGTGGGACTCGTTGAACTGCGAGGTGCCCTGGGGCAGCTCCAGATTCGCTTCCTGGACCGAGCTGAAGTATTTGCGGGCCCGGCGTGCGACCAGCCGCTTGGCGGTCGCCAGGTCGAGCGAAGGCAGGCTGGCGGCCAGGACCTCGGCACTGGCGGTGTTGATGTTGATGGGACGCGGCTCCGGAAGGATGGTGACGTACGGCTCCAGCGCGCTTACCGTGGAGGGCGACAGGCCGAGCCAGACCAGTTGGTAGGTCCGCAGGGGCAGCAAGGGGCCTGCGGACGTGCCGTCGGTCTGCTGCGTTGCAGTCCGGGTGCTGCCGCCGGATGTTCCCCCTGGAGCACCGCTGGTCGTGGTCGTCGGGGTCGTACCAGTGCCGGTGCCAGTGTTGGTATTTGTGCCAGTGCCGGTGACCGTGCCCGGAGACGAGGCCGCGGCCGGCGCCACGGGCATGGCGCTGCGCAACTGGGCCACCAGGATGGGCACTTCCTGCACCGGCAGGCCCAGCAGCTCGAACAGCTTGGTGAAGGATGCAACCGCTGCCGGCACCGGGGCACCATTGGACACCAGGTTCATCACGTTGAGCTTGGACTGGGCATCGGTGATGCGGCCCGCCAGGAAGGCCTCCGGCAAACCCTCCATCGCGTCGCTGGCGATGTTCTTGTCGGCCGCGAGAAAGCTCGACAGCTTGGCTTCTTCCAGCGGAATGGCCCAGGGTTCCGCGAGATGGTCCGGGCCGGACGTGCCGCCCGCACGCGCGTCCTCGCGCAGGATCAGGCGTGACCAGTCCAGCGCACCCACGAGCACCCAGGCCGATTGCACGCGCGCGCGCTCGGCCGCCTCGACCTCGACCGCGCGCCATTGCTGCCACAGCGCGGCGGCGGCGAGCGTCGCGACGAGCGTGACGGTCAGCATGGCGGTGAGCAGCGCCGCACCGCGGTGCCGTCGTCGGAATGGGCGGGGCGCCTGCTTCATGACGTGCTCTTGGCCACGGCGGCGGTGGGACGTACCCAGTCGCGGGTGATCAGGCCGGCGAGCGCCGGCCCCGGCGGCAGGTTCAGCACCAGGCGAATTCCATCCGGCAGCTGCGTGCTGGTGGTGAGCGCGGCGGCACCGACCGCAGGGCCCCAGGCGTCGTTCCGGAAATAGAAGAGCTGCCAGCTGTTCAGCGGCATCAGGCCCAGCTCGCTGCCGCGCATGTCATCGCCGCTGCCGCTGCCATCCTGCGCCCAGGCCCCGGCGCGGTCCCAGGCCTGCTGCCAGGCGGGCCGCGTCGTCAGCGGGGGCGACTGCCAGCGGAACCAGCGCACGACACCGTTGGCGTCGGCACGCTGTGTCCAGGCGACGACGTAGACCACCGGCTGGGAGGTGTCGGTGCTGCGACGCGTGAGGCGCAGGGTGCGGCCGTCCCAGTCCAGGGCGCGTGTCTGCGACAGGACGGTGACGGCGTCCAGATCGGCCGTCCATTGCAGGAGCGTGGCCTGCAGCGCCAGCACGGCATCGCCGCGTTCCCGGTTCTGGGACTGGGCGCGCGCCATGCCGTCGAGGCCGCGCCAACTCACCAGCGCGAGCAGGGCCATCACCGCGATCGCCACCATGAGTTCGATCAGCGTGAAGCCGTGGGAGCGGCGCAGCGGGGTCATCAGAAGCGGCCCACGACAGTCGACAGGCGCAGCAGCGGCGCCTCGGCCGCGTCGCGCACCTGCACGTCGACGCGGCGGAAGTTCGGGTTCAGCGTCGGCGTGGTCGAGATGGTGACACCGAAGCTGGTGTTGGCCTGGGTGCAGACCACGCCGGCGTCTCCGATGGCCGGCATCTGGCGCGCGAGGCGGGCCTTGATCAATTCGTTCTCTGCGCAGAGCTGGGCCAGCAGAAGATCCGACTGTCGCTGGCCGTTGCGCGTGAGCGCATTGGTGGCCTGCGTCCCCGCCGCGAGCGCGATCGCGATGATGCCCAGCGCGACCAGCACTTCGACCAGCGTGAAGCCGCGCTGGCGCGTGCCGGGGGACGATTTCGCGTGTCTCATGGCGCGACCACCGCGAAAGGCTTGAGCCCGTCGGTCGCGATGCGCAAGGTGCGCGAGGGCGGGCCCTCCGAGCTGAGCAGCACCTGCTGCGCCGCGATGATCGGTTCGGGGCCGAGCTGCAGGGCCATCACCGCCGAGCCGTCACCCGCCAGCGGCTGTGCCGTGATGCCCTCGGACATCCACGCGGTAGGCAGCGTGCCGGGTTGCAGCCCGTCGAAGACGAAGCTGCCGGGCCCTTGCGGCGTGGGGCGCCAACGCACGGCGATGCCACTCGCGCGCGACTGGGCACGCGCGGCCTCGAGCAGGGCAGACAGGCGTTCCGCTTCCCGGTCGAGCTTTTCCTGGCCGGGGTCGCGCAAGGCCAGGCCGACGCCGGCGGTGGCCAGCGCGATGATCGCGAGCACGACCAGCAGTTCGATCAGGGTGAAGCCTCCGCGACGGCGGCGGCCGGCCAGGCCGGAAGCGACGCGCTTATTGCCAGCTGCCGATGTCGGCATTCTTGCCCTCGCCGCCGGGCTGGCCGTCGGGGCCGAAGGAGAACACGTCGATCTCGCCTTTCAGGCCCGGATTGAGGTACTGGTAAGGGCGGCCCCAGGGATCGTTGGGCAGCTTCTCGACGTAGGGCTTCCAGTTGGGGGCGGCCGGGCCGGTCGTGGGCCGGGTCAGCAGGGCCTGCAGCCCCTGCTCGGCAGTGGGATAGCGCTGGTTGTCCAGGCGGTAGAGCTTGAGCGCCTGCATCAGGTTGTTGACGTCCGTCCGCGCGGCGGTGACGCGGGCATCGTCGGCGCGCTCGATCACATTCGGTACGATCAGCGCGGCGAGCACGCCGATGATGACCAGTACGACCATCAGCTCGATCAGCGTGAAGCCGCGTTGCACGGCGCGTGCGAAGGGGCGTTGGATAAAGGTCATGGAAATGCGGGGAAGGGTGAGTGACACGGCGCTGCCGCCGTCGCTGAATGATAATCCGGCCCCATGTCAGCCTCCTATGCGCCCGCCCGCTGGCCTTCGGCCACCGCGACCACCGTCTTGTGGGCGCTGGCCGCTGCGAGCGTGGTGTTCTGGGGGCTGAGGCTGGCATCGCCGAACGACGCCGTCGCGCCGCCGGCACTCAGCAATAACGGCACGGCGGCGGTCGACCCTGCCGCGGTGGCGCAGATGCTGGGCGTGGTGCAAGGCCAGGCCGCCGTGGTGGCCACGCCCGAAGCGGCGAGCCGCTTCCAGTTGCTGGGTGTGGTCGCCGACGCCGACCAGCAGGGCGCGGCCCTGATCTCCGTCGATGGCCAGCCGGCACGCCCCTTCCGTGTCGGCGCGCAGGTGGCCGAGGGCTACGTGCTGCGGTCGCTCGACCTCCGGGCCGCATCGCTGGGCGCCAGCGTCGACGCGGCGCCGGCCTTTACCCTGCAAATGCCGACGCGCCCCTTGGCGGTGAATGGGCCGCCGCCCTCGGCAGCTCCCTCACCACCGCCGGTCATCGCTCCCCGACCCCTGCGCTGAATCAGGCCTGGAGGAACAGCCGGTAGACCGGGTTGTCCGTTTCCTCGACGAAGGGATAGTCCAGCGTCCGCAGGAATTCGTCGAAGGCGGCATGGTCGGCTGCCGGGACCTGCAGCCCGACGAGGATCCGGCCGTAGTCGGCGCCCTGGTTTCGGTAGTGGAAGAGGCTGATGTTCCAGGTGGGCCGCATCAGGCTCAGGAATTTGAGCAGCGCTCCGGGCCGCTCGGGAAACACGAATCGCAGCAGGCGTTCGTCATGGGCGAGGCTGCTGCGGCCGCCTACGAGGTGCCGGATGTGCTCCTTGGCCAGTTCGTTGTGCGTGAGGTCGATGGCGCCGTAGCCATGCGCTACAAAGGTTTCGGTGATGGTCTTGGACTCGCCGCGCGTCTGAGTGGTCAGGCCGACGAAGACGTGGGCTTCCTTGGCATCGCTGATGCGGTAGTTGAACTCGGTCACGCTGCGCGAGGCGCCCGGCAGCTGTCCGACCAGTTCGCAGAAGCGGCGGAAGCTGCCTCGCTCCTCGGGGATGGTGACCGCGAACAGGGCCTCACGCTCCTCGCCCACTTCGGCGCGTTCGGCCACGAAGCGTAGCCGGTCGAAGTTCATGTTTGCGCCGCAGAGGATGGCTGCGTAGGTCTGGCCCTGCGTGCCATGCTTCTCGACATATTGCTTGATCGCCGCCACGGCCAGTGCGCCGGCAGGCTCAACAATGCTGCGTGTGTCGATGAAGACGTCCTTGATGCCGGCGCACACGGCGTCGGTGTCGACGGTGATGAATTCGTCGACCAATTCACGAGAAATACGGAAGGTCTCCTCGCCGACCAGCTTGACTGCGGTGCCGTCGGAGAACAGGCCGACGTCCGGCAGCGTCACGCGCTGGTTCGCAGCCACCGAACGCGCCATCGCATCCGAATCGCTCATCTGCACGCCGATCACCTTGATCTCGGGGCGCACGGCCTTGATGTAGTTGGCCACGCCGGAAATCAGGCCGCCACCGCCGATGGCGACGAACACAGCGTCGAGCGGGGCCTGATGCTGACGCAGGATTTCCATTGCGATCGTGCCTTGGCCGGCGATCACATCGGGGTCGTCGAAGGGGTGGACGAAGGTAAGTCCGTGCTGGCGTTGCTGCTCCAGCGCATAGCCGTAGGCGTCGGAGTAGCTGTCGCCGTGCAACTGGACTTCACCGCCGAGGGCGCGCACGGCGTCGATCTTGAGTTGCGGCGTGGTCACCGGCATCACCACCACGGCCCGCGTGCCCAGCTTCCGGGCGCTGAGCGCGACTCCCTGGGCATGATTGCCGGCCGACGCGCAGATCACGCCCCGGGCGAGTTGCTCCGCGCTCAGGTGCGCCATCTTGTTGTAGGCCCCGCGCAGCTTGAAGCTGAAGACGGGTTGCTGGTCTTCGCGCTTGAGCAGCACCGTGTTGTGCAGGCGGGCGCTCAGGGCCGCGGCGGGCTCCAGTGCGGATTCGACGGCAACGTCGTAGACACGGGCCGTGAGGATTTTCTTGAGGTAGTCGGAAGGGGACAGCGGTGCAGGCGGCGTGGGCATAGGGCCGCGATCATAGGCCCGCCATCCATACGGGTACGGCAGCACCAAGAAAAAAGCCCCGGGCCTTGCGGTCCGGGGCTAAATCCACCAATTGGGAGGGTGGAGGAGACAACCGATGCACACAATGTCGTGTGCGATGAAATAAAGTATACCGACTCTTTGCTGCGATGCAACAAGGACGTGACACTTTCCCCACACATCAATCGACGCTTGCGTGACTTTTTACGTGGCGTCACGCTTCTGGAGTTTCTACGGAATGGAATGCACAGTGAGTTGGACCGGCAACACCGGCGCGCGATCTGCCATGGGCTTCGTCGCGGAGACCGGCAGCGGCCACGTCCTCATGATGGACGGGGCACCGGACGCGGCCAAACCGGAGACTGGCGGCCAGAACCTCGCGGCCCGACCGATGGAAACCGTCTTGGCCGGCACTGGCGGCTGCACGGCTTATGACGTGGTGCTGATCCTCAAGCGTGGTCGCCATCAGGTCGAGGGCGTCAGCGTCAAGCTGACCAGCGAGCGCGCGCAGAAGGATCCCAAGGTCTTCACCAGCATCCACATGCATTTCACCGTGAAGGGCAAGGGGATTCCGGCAGCCGCCGTCGAGCGTGCCGTCGCCCTCAGCCATGAAACGTATTGCTCGGCCAGCATCATGCTGGGCAAGACGGCCAGGATCACGACCAGCTTCGACCTCGTCGAAGTCTGAGTTGAGAAATCCGGCCGCCTGCTCAGATGCGGTGGGCGACCGTCGTCATCACGCGGGCTGCGAGGCGCATCATCGCCTTGGCGGGGGCGGGCAGTTCTCGCGCGCCGGCACTCCACGCCTGTGCCGCATGCCTGGCTTCGTCCAGCTTCATCTGGATGACCACGGCACGCGAGGCGGTGTCTGCCGCCGGGAGTCGATCCAGGTGACCATCCAGATGGGCTTCGACCTGTCGCTCCGTTTCCGCCACGAAGCCGAGGCTCAGCGGATCGCCGAGGCGGCCGGCCACGAGGCCAAGCCCAAAGGCGCCCAGATACCAGAGGGGGTTGAGCAGAGAAGGCCTCGCGCCCAGCTCATCGAGCCGCTGCCGGGTCCAGGCGAGGTGATCGGTCTCCTCCCGGGCGGCCTCGTTGAAGTGCGTCCGCAGCTTCGGATCCCGAGCAACGGCCGCCTGCGCTGTATACAACGCCTGTGCGCACACCTCCCCGACGTGGTTCACCCGCATCAGAGCACCTGCTTCCAGGCGCTCCGACTTGCTCATCTCGCCCCCCGGCTCCGTCGGAAGGGCCCGTGTCGCGTGCGGCGTGGCGAAAAGAGTGCGGAGGGCCGCATCCGCGGCGCCCAAAATGGCATCAAGCGAAGGGTTCATGGGAGCATTGGAACCGATCTTGCTTGAAAGTCCTGTCGAACCGGTGTTGTTGCATATTGTGGAATCTGGCGGGCTGCCAAAGCTCTGTTGCACTGCTGCAACGAAACTGCAGACCCGCTTCGTTTTTAAGCCGAATTGTTTTGCCCAGACGAAGCGCGTCTGGTGCAATAGCGACAACTTCCTAAAAGGAGGTTGGCCCGGGGTCCGGTAGGAGCACAGAAGTGCCAGTCACGGTGAGCCCTTCGCACCGGAGCCCTATGTTTAACCTTGGAGAAACTTGCAATGAAAAAATCTCTAGTTGCTCTGGCCGCCCTGGCTGTTGCCGGTGTTGCCTCGGCTCAGTCGTCGGTCACGCTGTTCGGCGTGGTTGATGCTGGTATCAGCAGCTACTCGAATAAGTCGGATAACACCACGCTCTTCCCGCTGGGCCTTCCTCCCCTCGGCTATGTCGACAGCATCAAGGTCAAGCGCACCGTGCTGTCCAACTCGGGCTACAACTCCAGCCGTATCGGCTTCCGTGGCACGGAAGACCTCGGCGGTGGCCTCGCCGCCAGCTTCTGGCTGGAAGCCCCGATCTCCAACGACGACGGCCAGCAAGGTATTGCAACCTTTGCTCGTCGCTCGACCGTGAGCCTGTCGGGTGGTTTCGGTGAAATTCGTCTGGGCCGCGACTACACCCCGACCTTCTGGAACGACACCGTGTTCGACCCGTTCGGCACCAACGGCGTTGGCACCAACCTGATCAGCACCGCGAACACCTCGTTCGGTGCATGGGCTGGTGGTGCGACGACCAGCGTTCCTGGCTTCACCAACGTGACCGGCAGCAACTATGTGCGCGCCAGCAACACCGTCGGCTATTTCCTGCCCCCGAACCTGGGCGGCTTCTATGGCCAGGTGATGTACGGCTTCCACGAGCGTGACAAGTACGATCCGGGCACCGTGACCCCGACCGCGCTGAACACCCAGCGTACCGGCCGTTACGTCGGTGGCCGCTTCGGCTATGCCAATGGCCCGCTGGACGTGGCTGCCTCCTATGGTCAAAGCACCGTCGGCGACAACTTCTTCGCTGGCACGACGACCAAGGTCAAGACCTTCAACCTGGGTGCTTCCTACGACTTCGGCGTCGTGAAGCTCTTCGGCGAGTACTCGAAGGCCAAGAACGAAGTCGACAACGAAGCCATCTTCTTCACGCCGACCGCGGACGTGGATCTGAAGGGTTACCTGGTCGGCGTGACGGTGCCTGTCGGCCCCGGCCTGATCCGTGCTTCGTACTCGCACGTCAAGTACGACCTCAACACGCCGTTCATCAGCCCGTTCGTCACCACCGCCGACCCGAAGGCGAACAAGTTCGCGATCGGCTACGTGCACAACCTGTCGAAGCGCACGGCCCTGTACGCGACGGTGGCCCGCGTTCGCAACAAGAACGGTGCCAACCTGACCCTGGGTGGCCCGTCGTTCGTGACCGGTTTCGGCGGCCAGACCTTCACGCCGAAGACCTCTACCGGCTACGACTTCGGTATCCGTCACGCTTTCTGATCTGAGGCTGGCGTAAGCCAGCTTTGTTAGGAAGTTTTTGAAAGCCGCCCGACGCAAGTCGGGTGGCTTTTTTCTTATTCGGGCTTTCGCGAGCAGGGATATCCCTCGGGTCAGTGTTCTTCCGTGTAGCAAGCTGGCCTGTCTGTTGCATAGTCCGCCTTTTCACATGTGACAAAGGATGACCATGGCCCTGACGCGTGCGCTGATACCTGTCGCGATCACCGTTTCCGCTCTGACGACGCCTGTGCTGCATGCCAAGACCTTCAAGTGGTCGAGTGCCAGCGACATCCCCACCCTCGACATCCATTCGCAGAACAACGCGCTTGGCAACGGTGTGCATGCTGCCGTGTATGACTCGTTGGTCTACTACAACAGCAAGACCTTCAAGCCCGAGGCCCAGTTAGCGACCAGCTGGAAGAATATTTCGCCGACGCAGGTGCGATTCACGCTGCGCAGCGGCGTCAAGTTCAGCGACGGCTCGGCCCTGACGGCCGAGGATGTGGTGTATTCGCTTCAGCGCGCGATGGCCAAGACCTCCAACTACGCTGTCTATACCCAGGGCATCGACAAGGTGGTCAAGGTGGATGACAGCAATATCGACATTCTGATGAAGGGCCCCAATCCGGTGCTGCTGAACCAGCTCACCGAATTGCGGATCATGAGCAAGGCCTGGGCAGAGAAGAACAAGTCGGTCGAGCCCAAGGACATCAAGACGCCTGAGGAAAGCTATGCCCACCGCAACGCCATGGGCACCGGCCCCTACATGGTCAAGGAATGGCAGCCGGACCAGCGCCTGGTGCTGGTGAAGAACCCTTACTACTGGGGCAAGCCTGAATCGAACGTCACCGAGATCGTCTACACACCGATCAAGCAAGAGGCCACGCGCGCAGCGGCGCTGTTGTCCGGCGAGGTCGACTTCGTGCTCGACCCCAGCCCTCAAGACCTGGGGCGCCTTCGCCAGAGCGGCAGCCTGAAGGTCATCGACGGCATCGAGAACCGCACCATTTTCTTCGGCATGGACCAGTTCCGCGACGAACTCCCCGGCTCCAACATCAAGGGCAAGAACCCGCTGAAGGACCAGCGCGTGCGCAAGGCCCTCTACCAGGCGATCGACATCGCCAGCATCAATCGCGTGACCATGCGTGGCCTCAGCCAGCCCACGGGCGCCCTGGTGGCTCCGCAGGTCAACGGCTGGACCGAGGGCGTGCACAAGCGCCACCCCTACGACCCGGAAGCGGCCAAGAAGCTGCTGGCGGACGCCGGCTACCCCAGCGGCTTCGAGGTGGATTTCGCCTGTCCGAACAACCGCTACATCAACGACGAGGAGACTTGCCAGGCGGTCACCGCCATGTGGGCTCGCGTCGGCGTCAAGGCCAAGCTGCGCACGCTGCCGCTGGTGACCTACTTTCCGATGATCCAGCGCTACGAGGCCAGCATCTACATGCTTGGCTGGGGCGTGCCGACCTTCGATGCGCTCTACAGCCTGCAATCGCTCACGCGCTCGGTGGGCACAGGCGGCGACGGGAACTACAACGTCGGGCGCTACAGCAATCCGAAGATGGACCAGATCGTCGACCGGGCGAAGACCGAGACCGACATTCCCGTGCGCGACCGGCTGCTGACCGAAGCCTTGCAGTTGCAGAACGATGATGTCTCGCACATCCCGCTGCACAACCAGATCATCCCGTGGGCGATGAAGAAGAACATCGAGGTGGTTCACCGCGCCGACAACCGTCTCGACTGGCGCCTCGTCAAGGTGAACTGATCTGCCTTCGAAGCCTGCTGTTCATGAGCAGCCCGCAACCCGGGGAACCACCTCCCGGGCATGCGCTTTGCTCTGCTAGCATCGATGAACACGTGCTTTGCTGAATGATCGCTTTCGTCTTGCGCCGCCTCATCCAGGCCGTGATCGTCATGATCGCGGTC
Source organism: Variovorax defluvii (assembly GCF_039541515.1). NCBI lineage: Bacteria > Pseudomonadati > Pseudomonadota > Betaproteobacteria > Burkholderiales > Comamonadaceae > Variovorax > Variovorax defluvii. Next base: position 254,794 of record NZ_BAABGJ010000001.1, on the reverse strand, counting down.
GCCTTCATCGCCTTCCTCCTGTTCCAGTACGTGGGTGATCCGGTCGTCTTCCTGCTCGGGCAGGATGCGACGCCCGAACAGATCCGCGAGCTGCGCAGCGGCCTCGGACTCGACAAGCCCTTCTTCGTCCAGTTCTGGCATTTCCTGGTCAACGCCTCGCAGGGCGAATTCGGCCTGAGCCTGCGCCAGGGCGCCAAGGTGTCGCGGCTGATCGGCGAGCGCTTCCCCGCGACGCTCGAGCTGGCGCTGGTGGCGGCCTTGCTGGCTCTCCTGATCGGTGTGCCCATGGGCGTCTACACGGCGCTGCGGCGCGGCACTTTCCTCAGCCAGGTGTTCATGACGGTCTCGCTGCTCGGCGTGTCGCTGCCCACCTTCCTGATCGGGATATTGCTGATCCTGGTCTTCGCCGTTCTGCTCGGCTGGTTCCCCAGCTTCGGGCGCGGCGACACGGTGCAATTGGGCTGGTGGAGCACCGGCCTGCTGCGCGCCGACGGATGGCACCACATCGTGTTGCCGGCGGTGACGCTGGCGATCTTCCAGCTCACACTCATCATGCGGCTGGTGCGCGCGGAGATGCTGGAGGTCCTGCGCACCGACTACATCAAGTTCGCGCGCGCCCGCGGCCTGTCCGATCGCGCCATCCATTTCGGCCATGCGCTCAAGAACACGCTGGTGCCGGTAATGACCATTACCGGCCTGCAACTGGGTGGCCTGATCGCCTTTGCCATCATCACCGAATCGGTGTTCCAGTGGCCCGGCATGGGGTTGCTCTTCATCCAGGCCGTGACTTTCGCCGACATTCCCGTCATGGCGGCCTACCTGTGCCTGATCGCACTGATCTTCGTGGTGATCAACCTGGTGGTGGATCTGCTCTATTTCGTGGTCGATCCGCGGCTTCGCGTCGGCAAGGCGGGAGGGCACTGATGGACGCGCCGCGCTTCCAGGCGTCGGGCCGTGCCTTCGCCCACATCGCTCGCTTCCATCCGGAGATCACTGCTTTCCGCCGCGATCTGCACGCGCACCCCGAACTCGGCTTCGAAGAGGTCTACACCTCCGGCAGGGTGCAGGAGTCGCTGCGCGCGTGCGGTGTCGACGAGATCCATCCCGGCATCGGCAGAACCGGCGTGGTGGGTGTCATCCGTGGGCGCTCCACGTCGAGCGGCCGCATGATCGGCCTGCGCGCCGACATGGATGCGCTGCCGATGTGCGAGGACAACGATTTCGGCTGGCGTTCCGCCAAGAAGGGCCTCATGCACGGCTGCGGCCACGACGGGCACACGGCCATGCTGGTCGGCGCGGCGCGCTACCTGGCGGAGACCCGCGACTTCGACGGCACTGCCGTCCTGATTTTCCAGCCCGGCGAGGAGGGCTTCGCCGGCGCGAAGGCCATGATCGACGACGGGCTGTTCGCCCGCTTCCCGGTGGACGCCGTCTACGCGATGCACAACTGGCCAGGCCTTCCCGCCGGCACGGTGGGCATCAACCGCGGTGCGATGATGGCTGCGGCCGATCGCGTGACCATCGAGGTCGAGGGCAAGGGCGGACATGGCGCGCACGCCTACCTCACCATCGACCCTGTGCTGGTGTCGGCTCACATCATCACTGCCGTGCAGAGCATCGTCTCGCGCAACGTGCGCCCGATCGACGCGGCAGTGATCAGCATTTGTGCGGTGCAGGCCGGCGACCTCGGCGCGATGAGCGTCGTGCCCGGCAAGGCGACCCTGGTGGGCACCGTGCGCACCTTCAGCATCCGCGTGCAGGCGCAGGTGGAGCAGCGGCTCGGCGAACTCTGCGCTACCGTTGCAGCCGCCTTCGGCGCGACCGCCAGGGTGAAGTTCGAGCGCATCTACCCGGCCACCATCAATACCGCGCCCGAGGCCATGTTCGCCGGCGACGTGGCGCAGTCCATCGTGGGCGCGCACAACGTCGAACGCAACATGGAGCCCAGCATGGGCGCGGAGGATTTTTCCTTCATGCTGCAGAAGAAGGCCGGCGCCTATCTGCGTATCGGCCAGGATGCCCGTGGAGGCGTCTTCCTGCACAACAGCCGCTACGACTTCAACGACGAGATCCTGCCGCTCGGCGCCGCTCTGCATGCCGGGCTGGTCGAGCAGGGCATGCCCCTGAACGCGGCCGAGCGGGCCGCCCAAGGCGTTGCCGTGACAGCGGCTTCATGACCTGCTCCATGACCTATTCCAACCTGAGGAGTGCTTCCATGAATCTGAGAAAGAAACTGGCCGCGACGGCCGTTCTGTGTGCGCTGGGCCTGTCGGCCGGCGCGCAGACCATCCGGATCGCCAATCAGGGGGATGCGCTGTCGCTCGATCCGCACTCGCTCAACGAGTCGCTGCAGCTGTCCGTCGACCTCAACGTGTACGACGCGCTCACCGACCGCAACAAGGACCTGAGTCTCGCACCGTCGCTCGCCACGTCGTGGCGGCAGACCTCCCCGACGGTGTGGCGCTTCGAGCTTCGCAAGAACGTCAAGTTCCACGACGGTACGCCGTTCACCGCCGATGACGTCCTCTTCAGCATTGCGCGCGCGGCCGGCGACGGCTCGGACGTGAAGGCCAAGGTCAACGACATCAAGGAAGTGCGCAAGGTCAACGACCACGCCGTCGACATCGAGACCAAGGGCCCGTTCCCGATCCTGCCCGACGTGCTGTCGGATCTCGCAATCATGAGCAAGAAGTGGTGCGAGGAAAACAAGGCCGAGAAGCCGGTCGATCGCCGCAAGGGCATCGAGAACACCGCTTCGTTCAAGGCCAACGGCACCGGGCCCTTCCGTGTGCGGGAGCGCCAGCCCAACGTGCGCACGGTGTTCGTGCGCAATCCGACCTACTGGGGCAAGATCGACGGCAACGTGCAGGAGGTGATCTTCACCCCCATCGCCAATTCGGCGACACGTGTGGCGGCGTTGATGTCGGGCGAGATCGACGTGATGGAGCCGGTGCCGGTCCAGGACATCGCGCGCATCAACGCCAGCCCGAACGCGCAGGTGGTCGTCGGCCCTGAGCTGCGCACCATCTTCCTGGGCATGGACCAGAAGCGCGACGAACTGCTCTACTCGGGCGTCAAGGGCAAGAACCCCTTCAAGGACAAGCGCGTGCGCCAGGCCTTCTACCAGGCCATCGACATCGTCGGGATCCAGCGCACCGTGATGCGCGGCGCCTCGCGGCCCACCGCGTTGATGGTCGGCCCCGGCATCAACGGCTGGACCGCGGAGCAGGACAAGCGCCTTCCCTACGATGTCGAGGCTGCCAAGAAGTTGCTGGCCGATGCCGGCTATCCGAACGGCTTCGAGGTCACCATGAACTGTCCGAACGACCGTTACGTGAACGATGGCCAGATCTGCCAGAGCGTGGCCGCCAACCTCGCGCGCATCGGCGTGAAGATCAATCTCGCGGCCGAGACCAAGGGCACCTACTTCCCCAAGATCCTGCGCCGCGACACCAGCTTCTACCTGCTCGGCTGGACGCCGACCACCTACGACTCGCACAACGCGCTCGATGCGCTGATGCGCTGCCCCGACGACAAGACGGGCGACGGCCAGTTCAACCTCGGCTCTTACTGCAACCCGAAGCTCGACGAGTTGATCGGCAAGATCAAGTCGAGCACCGACAAGAACGAGCGCATGGCGATGATCAAGGAGGCGTTCACGATCCATGCGGAGGACGTCGGCCACCTGCCTCTGCACCAGCAATCGCTGGCGTGGGGCGTGAGCAAGAAGGTCTCGCTGACGCAGCGGGCCGACAACTTCATGCCCTTCAAGTGGATGAGCATCCAGGGTGCCGCCAAGCCCTGAGCCCGAGCGCGCATGAACCGGCGGGCCTGCCGTGCAGGCCCGCTTTTCAGGTGGTTCCCAGATGAAAAAAGCATTGGCCCGCTGGCTCGACAGCGACGTCGGCCACAGTTTCCGTACCTCGCCTGTCGCCATGCTGGCGGCCGCGATCGCCTTCGTCTGTGTCTTCTGTTCGGTGTTTGCCGGGTGGGTGTCACCACACAACCCCTTCGACCTCGCGGCGCTCGAACTGGGTGATGCGCGCCTTCCGCCGGCCTGGCAGGCCGAGGGCACGACCAAATACCTGCTCGGCACCGACGACCAGGGACGTGACATCCTCTCCGCGCTGATTTACGGCGCGCGCATCTCGCTGGTCGTGGGGCTGGTCTCGGTGGCGCTCTCCGTGCTGGTCGGGGTGACGCTGGGCCTGCTGGCTGGTTTCTGGGGCGGCTGGCTCGACGGTTTCCTCATGCGCCTGTGCGACGTGATGCTGTCCTTCCCGCCCATCCTGGTCGCGCTGCTGATTGCGGGTGTCGGTCGCGCGCTGTTTCCCGACGCACACGACTCGGTGGCCTTCGGCGTGCTCATCCTGTCGATCTCGCTGACCGGCTGGGTGCAGTACGCGCGCACGGTTCGCGGCTCCACGCTGGTGGAGCGCAACAAGGAATACGTGCAGGCCGCGCGCGTGACCGGTGTGTCGCCGTGGCGCATCATGCGCCGGCACGTGCTGCCCAACGTCCTCGGGCCGGTGCTGGTGCTGGCCACCATCCAGGTCGCGACCGCGATCATCACGGAGGCCACGCTGTCCTTCCTGGGCGTGGGCGTGCCGCCGACCTCGCCATCGCTGGGCACGCTCATTCGCGTCGGCAACGACTACCTGTTCTCGGGCGAATGGTGGATCACCGTCTTCCCTGGCGTGATGCTGATCCTCATTGCCCTCAGCGTGAACTTGCTGGGCGACTGGCTGCGCGATGCGCTCAACCCCCGGCTGCGCTGAAGACGAAAGCCCCCCATGAGCCTTCTGCAAGTCCAGAACCTGATCGTTGAATTTCCGCATCGGCGCGGCACCTTGCGCGCCCTGGACGACATCAGCTTCGAGATCGCGCCGGGCGAAATCCTCGGCGTGGTCGGTGAATCGGGCGCAGGCAAGTCGCTCACGGGCGCCGCCATCATCGGCCTGCTGGAGCCGCCGGGACGCGTGGCCAGCGGCCGCATCCTCCTGGAAGGCCAGCGCATCGACAATCTGAACCACGAGGCCATGCGGCACATCCGCGGCCGCAAGATCGGTGCCATCTTCCAGGACCCGCTGACCTCGCTCAACCCGCTCTACACGATCGGCCGCCAACTGACGGAGACGATCCGCACCCACCTGCCCGTGAGCGAGGACGAGGCGCGCCGCCGCGCCATCGGTCTGTTGCAGGACACCGGCATTCCCGGCGCCGATCAGCGCATCGACCACTACCCGCACCAGTTCTCGGGCGGCATGCGCCAGCGGGTCGTGATCGCCCTGGCCCTGGCGGCCGAGCCCAAGCTGATCGTGGCCGACGAACCGACCACCGCGCTGGACGTCTCGATCCAGGCGCAGATCATCACGCTGCTCAAGCGCATCTGCAAGGAACGCGGCGCCGCCGTGATGCTCATCACCCACGACATGGGCGTGATCGCCGAGACCTGTGACCGCGTGGCCGTGATGTACGCCGGTCGCATCGCCGAGATCGGTCCGGTGCAGGAAGTCATCCACCAGCCGGCCCATCCCTACACTTCGGGCCTCATGGCCGCCATTCCCGACATGACGATGGACCGCGAGCGTCTCAACCAGATCGATGGCGCCATGCCGCGTCTGAACGCGATCCCGCGCGGCTGCGCCTACAACCCGCGCTGTCCACGCGTCTTCGACCGTTGCCTGGTCGAGCGGCCGGATCTGCTGAATGCCGGCGCGACCCGGGCCGCATGCTGGCTGCATGGCACCCGCAGCCAGTCCCCCATCGATGGGATCGCTGCATGAACCGCGCGGCTTTGGTCCAGGCGGAGGATCTCGCCAAGATTTTCGACGTCTCTGCGCCCTGGCTCAATCGCGTGCTCGAGCGCAAACCGCGGCAGCTGCTGCATGCGGTCGACGGTGTCAGCTTCTCCATCGAGCGCGGCAGGACGCTGGCCCTGGTCGGCGAGTCCGGCTGCGGCAAGAGCACCGTCGCGCGCCTGCTGGTGGGTCTGTACGAGCCGACGCGCGGCGGCATGCACTTCGACGGGCAGGATGCCCACGCGGCCTTCAAGCGCCCCGAGGGCCGCAAGCTGCGCCGGCGCATCCAGATGATCTTCCAGGACCCCTACGCGAGCCTCAATCCGCGCTGGCTGGTCCGGGACATCGTCGGCGAGCCCCTGCGCGAGCACGAAATCCTGCAGGAAGGGCCGGCGCTGCGCGCCCGCGTCGGCGAGTTGCTGCAGTCCGTGGGCCTGAGCCCGCTGGACATGGCCAAGTACCCTCACCAGTTCTCAGGTGGGCAGCGCCAGCGCATCTCCATCGCTCGCGCCCTGGCGACCCAGCCCGATTTCCTGGTGTGCGACGAGCCCACCTCTGCGCTCGACGTCAGCGTGCAGGCGCAGGTCCTCAACATCATGAAGGACCTGCAACGGGAACGCGGGCTCACCTACCTGTTCATCTCCCACAACCTCGCGGTCGTGCGCCATGTCGCCGACCAGGTGGGCGTCATGTACCTCGGGCGGCTGGTGGAAGTGGCCGACAAGGCCAGGCTCTTCGAGGCGCCGCAGCATCCGTACACCCGCATGCTGCTGGAGGCCATTCCCAAGATGAAGCACACCGGCGAGGCGCGCACGCCGGTGCAGGGGGAGGTGCCCAACCCGTTGAATCCGCCCACGGGCTGCACCTTCCATCCGCGCTGCCCGCATGCCAATGCGCGCTGCAAGGCCGAGCGGCCACCGCTTCAGATGCTGCGCGGGGTGCAGGTGGCCTGCCACGCGGTCGAGGAAAACCGGATCTAGCCGCGCCTCGCGCCGCGGCTGCCCTCGAGCAGCTACTGCTCCTCGCTCCAGGCGAAGCCGTCGCGCGCGATCATCGCGCTCGAGGCGCTCGGCCCCCAGGTGCCGGCGGCATAAGGCCGCGGCGCGCCGTCCGAGGACCAGGCGTCGATCAGGGGCTCGACCCAGCGCCAGGCTTCCTCCTGCTCGTCGCTGCGCACGAAGAGGTTGAGGCGCCCGTCGATCACGTCCAGCAGCAGCCGCTCGTAGGCGCCCACGCGCTCGGAGCCGAAGCGCTTGTCGAAATCCAGGTCCAGTTGCACCGGCGCCAGCTGCGGGCCGACGTGGCGATTGCCATTGCGCTGGCGGTCGTTCTGCGCCTGGGCCAGCATGTGCAACTCCAGCCCGTCCTTGGGCTGCAGGTTGATCACCAGCTTGTTGAAAGCACCGGTCGGGGCGCGGAAGATCGCGTGCGGTGTCGGCTTGAAGTTGACCTCGATGCGGGCATCCCGCGACGCCAGCCGCTTGCCGGTGCGGATGTACAGCGGCACCCCGGCCCAGCGCCAGTTGGCGATCTCGGTGCGCAGGGCGACGAAGGTCTCGGTTCGGCTCTCGGGATTGACGCCCGGCTCGTCGCGGTAGCCAGGTACGCGCTCGCCGTAGGCGGTGCCGGCGCTGTACTGCCCGCGGATCGCATGCAGTCCGATGGATTCCGGGGTCCAGGGTTTGAGCGCGCGCAGCACCTTGAGCTTTTCGTCGCGGATTGCGTCGGCGTGGGCATTGATCGGCGGCTCCATGCCCAGCGCGCACACCAGCTGCAGCGCGTGGTTCTGCACCATGTCGCGCAACGCGCCGGTCTGGTCGTAGAAGGCGCCGCGCTTCTCGACGCCGAGGTCTTCCGCGATCGTGATCTCGATGCTGGCGATGTGCTCGCGGCGCCAGATCGGCTCGAAAAGCGCGTTGCCGAAGCGCATCGCGAACAGGTTCTGCACCGAAGGTTTGCCCAGGTAATGGTCGATGCGGAACACCTGATGCTCGGCCAGCACTCGGCATACCGCCTTGTTGATGGCCCGGTTCGAGGCCAGGTCGTGGCCCAGCGGCTTTTCCAGCACCACGCGCGTCTTCGGGCCATTCAGGCCCGCGGCGGCGATCTGCTCGACCACCTGGGTGAAGAGGGCGGGCGCGGTGGCCAGGTACATCACCACCGTGCCCGCGTCGCGGCCCTGGATCAGCGTCGCCAGCTTCGCGTAGTCGTCCGGCCTGGACAGGTCCATGCGCAGGTAATGGAGCAGGGAGGCGAACTTCTTGAACTCCTCGGGGGTCGGCCGCTTGGCACCCTCGACCGCCGCGAAACGCGACTGGATCAGCTCGCGGTAGGCATCGTCGCTCAGTTCGTCGCGCGCCACGCCGATGATGCGGCCGTCCTGGGGCAGGCTGCCGTGGCGGAAGGCCTGGAAGAGCGCCGGCATCAGTTTGCGCCATGCCAGGTCGCCGGTGCCGCCAAAGAGGACGAGGTCGAAACTCATGGATGAAGCCCGTGTTGGAGTCGTGATGTTGCCGTGCGCGCGGTCCGCCTGCGAATGGTAACGGAGCCTGTCGCCGGGGCGGCTTCCCTTATGCTTGCCGATTTGCTCGACATGAAGAACGTGGTCTTCGACCTGGGGGCGGTGCTCCTGACCTGGGAGCCGGTGTCGCTGGTGCACGCGGCGCTCGCCCCGCACACGCCGACGGCGGAAGCCGCGCATGCACTGGTGCGCGAGATGTTCCACCACGAGGACTGGCTGGGCTTCGACCGCGGCACGCACACCCTTGAAGATGCCATCGGCCGAATGGCCCTTCGCCTGGCGCTGCCGGAGGCGCGGCTCCAAGCGACCCTGGGCTCACTGGGCGAACGCCTGGAGCCCATTGCGGTCACGGTCGAGTTGCTGGGCCAGCTTCGCGCGCGCCGCGACCGGGGCGAGGCCCTGCGGCTCTACTATCTCTCGAACATGCCGGCCGCTTACGCGCGCGTGCTCGAGGAACGCCACGCCTTCTTCAAGTGGTTCGACGGCGGCATCTTCTCAGGCGACGTGCGCCTGCTCAAGCCGCAGCCCGAGATATTCGAACTGCTGGCGACGCGCTACCGCCTGCAACCCGGACAGACGGTGTTCATCGACGATTCGGAGCCCAACATCAGGGCAGCACAGGCGCTCGGCTGGCAAGCTATCCACTGCACGTCACCGAGTGAATTGCCGGTGCAGCTTGCGGCTTATCTCCCCGTGCGTTCCACCTGATCCACGTCGAAGCCCAGGGAGCGTGCATAGTCGAGTTCGGCCTCCAGCGCCGAATCTTCCAGGCGAGGGACACGCGACAGCACCCACAGATACTTGCGGTCCGGGGTTCCGACCAGCGCGACCTGGTAGTCACGATCCAGCTTGAGGATCCAGTAGTCGCCCCACACGGCAGGCAGCCAGCGCAACCAGGTCGGCGCGAAGGCCACCTCGAGCCTGCCTGCGCCCGGCTGCCCCGAGACCGGCACGCTGCGTGCGAGGCCGATCGCTTCGTCGAAGTTGCCGTCGGGCAGCAGGCACCGGTTGCGTACTTCCACCGTGCCGTCTTCCAGCAGGCTGTACTCTGCCGTTACTGAACCGGTGCATTTTTTCTGGAAGCGATTGGGAAGGCGAGCCTGCTCGTGCCACAGGCCAACGTAGCGATGCAGGTCGACTGGCGCCACCACCTGCAGCGGTGCGCGCATCAAAGGGGCGCCATCGGCGGGGCCGGCCAGGCGGCCGTTCTGCGATGCGCGTGCGGTGCCGAAAGCCAGCAGGGTCAGTGCGCCGCCGATGCAGAAGGCGGTGGCCAGAGCGCCGATGGACGCGCTGTGGACGCGGTCGTCGAAGACGACTTTGGGCGCTGGGCTGCGAGAAGACATGGGCATTCCTCCGGTCTGGACAAAGCAGCAAGTTAGTCCTGCGGCACGCCCCCGCCCGTCAGCCGGGGACCACACGAACTGTAGTTTTGCGGCGGGATAATGGCCGGATGAACCAACTCGATGCCCTTCGACAGTGGACCACCGTGGTGGCCGATACCGGTGATTTCCGCCAACTGGCCCAGTTCAAGCCCCAGGACGCGACCACCAATCCCTCGCTGATCCTCAAGGCGGTGCAGAAGGCCGAGTACCGGCCACTGCTCGACGAAGCGGTGAAAACGCACGGTCACCTGTCCACCGACGAGGTCATCGATCGCCTGCTGGTGCGCTTCGGCACCGAGATCCTCTCTCTCATTCCGGGCCGCGTCTCCACCGAGGTCGATGCGCGCCTGAGCTTCGACACGGCTGCCACGGTGGCTCGTGCCGAACGCATCGTGGCGCTATACCGCGAGGCCGATATCGACGTCGGCCAGCGCGTGCTGATCAAGATCGCCTCCACCTGGGAGGGCATCGAGGCCGCGCGCCAGCTGGAGCGCAAGGGCATCCACACCAACCTCACGCTGCTGTTCTCCTTCGCGCAGGCGGTGGCCTGCGGAGCGGCCGGCGTGAAGCTGATCTCGCCATTCGTCGGCCGCATCTACGACTGGCACAAGAAGGCGGCCGGCAGTGCCTGGGACGAGGCTGCCAACGCCGGCGCGAACGACCCGGGCGTGAAGTCGGTTCGCCAGATCTTCGATTACTACAAGAAACATGGCATCCGGACCGAGGTCATGGGCGCAAGCTTTCGCAACGTCGGCCAGATCGCCGCGCTGGCCGGCTGCGACCTGTTGACCATCAGCCCTGAGCTGCTGGGCGAGTTGGCCGCCAGCGAGGCACCGCTGTCGCATGCGCTCGATGCCAAGGCCGCGCAAGCGCTCGATCTTCCCCAGCGGGTGCTGGACGAAGCCGCCTTCCGCTTCGCCCTCAACGAGGACGCGATGGCGACCGAGAAGCTGGCCGAGGGCATTCGTGCCTTCGCCGCCGACGCGGTCAAGCTCGAAAGGTTGATGCAGGAGGTTGCATGATCACTGCCACGCGCACACGCTGCGACCGCACCGCGGCCTGGGGTCATCTGCAAGCCCACTACGAGGCCGCTGGCCGAAGCTTCGATCTGCGCCAGGCCTTCGCGGCCGATCCCCGGCGCTTTGAGGTCTTCAGCCAACCCGCCCCGCATCTCTTCGCCGACCTGTCCAAGAACCTGGTCGATGCGAAGACCGAGGAACTGCTGCTGGCCCTGGCCCGCGAAGCCGGCCTCGAAGCCCATCGCGACGCGATGTTCGCGGGCGAGCACATCAACGCGACCGAGAACCGGGCCGTGCTCCACACCCTGCTGCGGGCGCCGGCCGGAACGGCAGTGCCATCCTCGCTGGCGGACGCGCACGCCGAGGTGCAGGCCACGCTCGACGCGATGCTGGCTTTTGCCGAGCGCGTGCGTGCCGACCACACCATCACCGACGTGGTCAACATCGGCATCGGCGGCTCGGACCTGGGGCCGCAGATGGTGGTGCGTGCGCTCGATGCGCAGGTGGCGCGAGGCAAGCGCTTCCACTTCGTCTCCAATGTCGACGGCCACGAACTGGCCGCCGTGCTGCGCGGTCTGGCGCCCGAGCACACGTTGTTCCTGGTGGCCTCCAAGACCTTCACCACGGCCGAGACCATGGCCAACGCGCAGTCGGCGAAGCGATGGTTCGAGCAATCGGGCAACGTCGACATCGCCCACCATTTCGCCGCGCTCACGACCAACGTGGAGGCGGCGCGCACCTTTGGCATCGAGACCACTTTCGGCTTCTGGGACTGGGTCGGCGGGCGCTATTCGCTGTGGTCTTCCATCGGGTTGCCGATCGCCTTGGCCATCGGTGCGGAGGGCTTCCGGCGCCTGCTGGCCGGCGCCCATGCGATGGATGAGCATTTCCGCAGCGCGCCGCTGGAACGGAACCTGCCGGTGCGGCTCGGCCTGCTCGACGTCTGGTACCGCAACTTCCACCGTTTCGCAAGCCGCAGCATCGCGCCGTACCACAGTGCCCTGCAGCGCCTTCCCGCCTATTTGCAGCAACTGGAGATGGAGAGCAACGGCAAGCAGGTCGATGCCGAGGGGGCCGCACTGCCGCTGGGAACCTCACCCGTACTCTGGGGAGAGCCCGGCACCAACGGCCAGCACGCCTACTTCCAGATGCTGCACCAGGGCACGGACGTGATTCCTCTGGAGTTCATCGCCGTGCGTGATCCGGCGCACGACCTGGAGGGCCACCATCCCAAGTTGCTGGCCAATGCGCTCGCGCAGGCGCAGGCCTTGATGGTCGGCAAGGAGGATGCGGGCGGCCACCGCAACTTTCCCGGCAACCGGCCGAGCAGTTTCTTCGTCTTCGAACGGCTCGACGCCGAGACGCTCGGCGCCTTCCTCGCGATGTACGAGCACCGGGTGTTCACCAGCGGCGCGCTGTGGGGCATCAACAGCTTCGACCAATGGGGCGTGGAACTCGGCAAGGTGCTGGCCAAGGACATCGAGCCCCGGCTCGCCTCGGGCAATACCGCCGGGCTGGATGCCTCCACCGCCGGGCTGCTGGCACGGCTGCGGTAGTCATCAGCGAACGGCGAACGGCCCTTTATGATGGCCCCGGGAGTTTTCCCGTGGGACTATCAAGAGGAGTTGTTCGATGAATTTTCAAGAAGCCGTCAAGACCTGCTTCAGCAAATACGTGGACTTCAGCGGCCGCGCCTCGCGGTCCGAGTACTGGTGGTTCGTGCTGGCCTACGTGATCGCCGCGATCGTGGCCGGTCTCATTCACGAGGCGGTCTATGGCCTCGTCGTCCTCGCATTCCTGCTGCCCCTGCTGTCGGCCGGGGCGCGCCGCCTGCACGACATCGGCAAGAGCGGCTGGTGGCTGCTGCTGGGGCTGATTCCGCTGGTCAACCTCGTGCTGCTCTATTTCACCGTGCAGCCCAGCCAGGCGGAGAGCAATGAGTACGGATCGCCGCCGCTCGCCACCGCGGCTTGACCCTTTTCTTGCGCCACATAAAAAAACCCGCGGCTTGCGCCGCGGGTTTTTTGTTGGCCGAGGGCCGGGCTTCTTACATGCCCATGCCGCCCATGCCACCCATGCCGCCCATGTCGGGCATGCCGCCGCCGGCAGGCGCGTCGTCCTTCGGCGCTTCGGCGACCATGGCTTCGGTCGTCAGCAGCAGGGAGGCCACCGAAGCGGCGTTCTGCAGCGCAGTGCGGGTCACCTTGGTCGGATCGAGAATGCCCAGTTCGAGCATGTCGCCGTAGCTGTCGTTCTGCGCATTGAAGCCGTAGTTGCCCTTGCCGGCCAGCACGTTGTTCACCACCACGCTGGCTTCGCCGCCGGCGTTGTTGACGATCTCGCGCAGCGGCGATTCGACGGCCTTGAGCACCAGCTTGATGCCGGCGTCCTGGTCGGCGTTGTCACCCTTGAGCTTGTCGCCCACGGCCTGCTTGGCACGCAGCAGCGCCACGCCGCCGCCGGCCACCACGCCTTCTTCCACTGCAGCGCGGGTGGCGTGCAGGGCGTCTTCGACGCGGGCCTTCTTTTCCTTCATCTCGACTTCGGTCGCGGCACCGACCTTGATCACGGCCACGCCGCCGGCCAGCTTGGCCACGCGCTCTTGCAGCTTCTCGCGGTCGTAGTCGCTGGTGGCTTCCTCGATCTGCACGCGAATCTGCTTCACGCGGGCTTCGATGTCGGCGTTGGCGCCGGCGCCGTCGATGATGATGGTGTTTTCCTTGCCCACTTCGATGCGCTTGGCCTGGCCGAGGTCAGCCAGCGTCACCTTCTCGAGGGTCAGGCCCACTTCTTCCGCGATGACCTTGCCGCCCGTCAGGATGGCGATGTCTTCCAGCATGGCCTTGCGGCGGTCGCCGAAGCCAGGCGCCTTGACGGCCACGACCTTCAGGATGCCACGGATGGTGTTCACCACCAGGGTCGCGAGGGCTTCGCCTTCGACTTCCTCGGCGACGACCAGCAGCGGACGGCCGGCCTTGGCGACTTGCTCCAGCGTGGGCAGCAGGTCGCGGATGTTGCTGATCTTCTTGTCGAACAGCAGCACGAAGGGGTTTTCGAGGATCGCGCTCTGCTTGTCGGGGTTGTTGATGAAGTAGGGCGACAGGTAGCCGCGGTCGAACTGCATGCCCTCGACCACGTCCAGCTCGCTCTCGAGCGACTTGCCGTCCTCGACGGTGATCACGCCTTCCTTGCCGACCTTGTCCATGGCGTCGGCAATGATCTTGCCGATGGTCTCGTCGCTGTTGGCCGAGATCGAGCCGACCTGCGCGATTTCCTTCGAAGTGGTGGTGGCCTTCGAGGCCTTCTTCAGCTCTTCGACCAGGGCAGTCACCGCCTTGTCGATGCCGCGCTTCAGGTCCATCGGATTGATGCCGGCGGCCACGTACTTGAAGCCTTCGCGAACGATGGCCTGGGCCAGCACGGTCGCGGTGGTGGTGCCGTCACCGGCGTTGTCGGAGGTCTTGGAGGCGACTTCCTTCACGAGCTGGGCGCCCATGTTCTGGAGCTTGTCCTTGAGCTCGATTTCCTTGGCGACGGACACGCCGTCCTTGGTCACGGTGGGAGCGCCGAAGGATCGCTCGAGCACCACGTTGCGGCCCTTGGGGCCCAGGGTCACCTTGACCGCGTTGGCCAGGATGTTCACGCCTTCGACCATGCGTGCACGGGCTTCGCCGCCGAACACTACGTCTTTTGCTGCCATGAGATATCTCCGAAAAAAATGTGGATCTAGTCAGTGGGGGACAGAGCAGCGGGCCGCTGTGCGCTCGCCGCGTCTGCCCCGAAGAATCACTTCGCTTCGACGACCGCGAACAGGTCGTCTTCCTTCATGACCAGCAGCTCGTCGCCATCGACCTTCACGGTCTGGCCGCTGTACTTGCCGAACAGGACGCGGTCGCCGACCTTGACGCTCATGGCCGACAATTCGCCCTTGTCGTTCTTCTTGCCCGGGCCCACCGCCAGCACCTCGCCCTGATCGGGCTTTTCGGCGGCGTTGTCGGGGATCACGATGCCCGAGGCGGTCTTGGTTTCGCTTTCAATGCGCTTGACGATCACGCGATCGGCCAAAGGACGAAGTTTCATTGCATCTCCTGAATAGAAACGGGGTTGTTTGGACGCCGGCTCTTGAGTGCCGGCTGACCATCCACTGGAAGCGGTGTTGTTAGCACTCCTCTTCAGCGAGTGCTAATCATAAGGGCAAATCTGACGCTTTCAAGAGCCAACGGCCGATGGTTCCGCGACGCTTTCGCGTTCGGTCGGCCAGTCCGCGCCCTGCACGGCCAGCAGACCGGAACGCCCTGGCACGCGGCCCAGCCCGATCCTGTGACGAGGCAGGGCCGATGCCGGATCCCGATGAAGGCGCTCCAACGCGACCAGTTCGTGCCCCTGGGCCTGCCAGCCGGCGAGCAGGCGTTCGAACACCGGGCGCAGCTTCTGGCCTTCGAGTTCGGCATGCAGGGTGTAGACCTGGTCCCGCGCGCTGCGCTCGGTCCGTTCCAGAAGATGACGATGGACGTTCCCTTCGTCGAGTCCATCCAGGCCGATGAGCTCGTCGAGCGTCGGGAGGGTGGTCGGGTACTGCGGTGGCCCCATCACCGTGCCGTCGTCGGCCACCGGCATGAAGGGATGGGTGCCGCGCGTGTCCGACGCGAATTCGACGCCCAGTGTCGCCTGGGCGCGTGCGGCTGCCGCGTTGAATTGCCAACCCGCGGCGCCGTGCAGCCGCGCGGGCTCGCCGAAAACTTCGGCATGGCGTGCCAGGGCACGGCGCATCTCGCGTTCGGCCCAGGCGGCATCGCGGCTGAGCAACTGGTCCTGCCAGCGCACATGGTCCCAGCAGTGCACGCCGACCTCGAAGCCGGCATCGCGCACGCTGCGCAGCGTGGACGCCTCCCGCCGCCCGATGTCCGGGCCTGGCAGCAGCACGCCGTACAAGAGGGTGCGCAGGCCATAGTGCTCGAGCACCGAGGTGCGTGCCACTTTGCCGATGAAACCGGGGCGCAGCACGCGAAGGATGGCACGGCCTGTGTGGTCCGGTCCCAGACTGAAAAGGAAGCTCGCGCCGCAGTGCCGGCTCTCCAGCAACTGCACCAGGGCCGGCACGCCCTCGCGTGTCCCGCGCCAGGTGTCGACGTCGACCTTCAGGGCGATCCGCGCCACGGGCTTAAGCCACCAGGTCGGCGGCGGCCGCGGCGTGGTCGCGGTAATAGGCGAACATTTCGCGCAGGGCCTCCTGCATGCCGACGCGTGGCTGCCAACGCAGGTCGTCCATGGTGCGGCGGATGTCGGGCACGCGGTGCAGCACGTCCTGGTAGCCGCTGCCGTAATAGTCCGCCGAGGCGACGTCGATCAGCTCGACCGAGGCCGCGGCTTCCTGGTACTCGGGCAGGGTGCTCGCGAGGTCGAGCATCATCCGGGCCAGTGCGCGGATCGAATGGTTGTTGTGCGGGTTGCCGATGTTGTAGATCTTGCCATCGGCGATGCCGCCCTCGTTCGCGATGATCTTCACGAGGGCGTCGATGCCGTCGTCCACGTAGGTGAACGCGCGCTGCTGGCGGCCGCCGTCGACCAGCCGGATCGGTTCCCCCCGCACGATGTGGCCGAGGAACTGGGTGAGCACGCGGCTGGAGCCTTCCTTTGGCGCGTGGATGCTGTCGAGCCCCGGCCCGATCCAGTTGAAGGGGCGGAACAGGGTGTAGCGCAGACCTTCCTGCTGGCCGTAGGCGTGGATCACGCGGTCCATCAGCTGCTTGGCGCAGGCGTAGATCCAGCGCGGCTTGTTGATCGGACCGTAGACCAGGTTGGATGCGTCCGGGTCGAACTGGTCGTCGGTGCACATCCCATAGACCTCGCTGGTGGAGGGGAAGACCACACGCTTGCGGTAGCGCAGGCACTGTCGCACGATGGGCAGGTTGGCTTCGAAGTCGAGCTCGAAAACGCGCAGCGGCTCGCGCACGTAGGTGGCCGGCGTCGCGATGGCCACCAGCGGCAGCACCACGTCGCATTTCTTGACGTGGTATTCGATCCATTCCTTGTTGATGGTGATGTCACCCTCGAAGAAGTGGAAGCGCGGATTCGACATCCAGGGCTCGACGCGGTCCGACAGCATGTCCATGCCGTACACCTGCCAGTCGGTGCGCTCCATGATCTGGCGCGTGAGGTGGTGGCCGATGAAGCCGTTGACGCCGAGGATGAGGACTTTGAGCATGGCGGTGATCGTCCGAAGAAGTGATGGAGTTCAGGTGTCGGCTGCGACCCAGCGGCCGGCGTGGAGGGCCTCGAAGCATCCGGCGTCGAGTGGCTGCGCATCGCCGTCGCGCCGAGCCGCAAGCACCTTCAAGGCGCTGCCGTCGGCCGCGATGAGCCACAGCGCGGCTCCGTCGCTCACCAGCCGCAGCCCGCTGCCGGGCATGCTGCCGGGTGTCCTGGCATGCTGGGTGCGTTCGATGAAGACGCGCCGGCCGTGCAATTGCAGGAAGGCCGGTGGGTAGGGCGGGGCGAGCGCGCGTACCAGGTCGTGGATCTGCCGCGCGTCCGCGTCGGCGGGAATGCGGCCGTCCTCGGGCCGGCGCCCGCCGAAGTAGCGGCCTTGCGACAGGTCCTGCATCCATTCCAGCGCGCTGCCGGCGATCAACTCGGGCAGGCTGCGCGCGAGTACGATTTCGGCCGCCACGGTCACCTTGCCGAATACCTCGTGCGCCGTGTCGTCGGACAGGATGGGTACCGCGAGCTGGTCGACGATCGGACCGTTGTCGGGCTTCTCGTTCATGCGGTGCAGCGTGGCCCCGGTCTCGTGCTCGCCGTGGAGCACGGCCCAGTTCACCGGTGCGCGGCCGCGGTAGCGCGGCAGCAGCGAGCCGTGCATGTTGTAGGCGCCGCGGCGCGGCACTTGCAGCCAGTCCGGCTTGAGCATCTTCCGGTAGTAGAAGGAGAAGAGGAAGTCCGGCTCGGCCGCCCGCGCGGCGGCCAGCAACGCCGGGTCGTGCGGATCTTCCGGCGCCTCACAGCGCAGGCCGTACTCGGCCGCCACGGCCGCGACGCTGCCGAACCAGATGGTCTCGCCCGCCGCATCGGCATGGGTCACGACCAGCGGGACCTCGACGCCCGCGTCGAGCAGGACGCGCAGGCAGCGCACGCCGACGTCGTGGTAAGCGAAAACGACGGCGCGAGCGGGACGGCCGATGGCGTTCGCGCCGCTCATCGCTCCTGCTCCAGGATCGCGCGGACCTGGTAGCGCGGCCGCGCCCGCACCTCCTCGTAGATGCGGCCGATGTATTCGCCCAGGAGGCCGATGCCGAAGAGGGCCAGGCCGACCAGCAGGAACAGCAGCGCGAACAGGGTGAAGAGGCCGCCTTCCTCGGGGCCGAGCAGCAGGCGCCGCCCGGCCAGGAGCACGAACAATGCACCGGAGAGCAGCGAGACCACGAAGCCCAGCATGGAGAAGGCCTGCAGCGGCATCACCGAGAAGCCGGTGATGAGGTCGAAGTTCAGGCGGATGAGCCGGTACAGCGAGTACTTGGACTCGCCCGCATGGCGAGCCTCGTGGCCCACCACCACCTCCACCGGGTTCCTGGCGAAGTGGTAGGCCAGCGCGGGGATGAACGTGTTCATCTCGTTGCACCGGTTGATGAGTTGCACGATTTCCCGGCTGTAGCCGCGCATCATGCAGCCCTGGTCGGTCATCGCGATGCCGGTGATGCGGTGGCGCAGACGGTTCATCGCGCGCGACGCCCAGTCGCGCCAGGCTGCATCCTGCCGGTCCCGACGGATGGACCCCACGTAGTCGTGGCCGCTGTCCATGGCCTGGATCAGCAGGCGGATGTCCTCGGGCGGGTTCTGCAGGTCGGCGTCGAGCGTGACCACGCGCGCGCCGCGGCAGTGCTCGAAGCCTGCAAGGATCGCCCGGTGCTGGCCGAAGTTGCCGTTCAACAGGATCACGCGCGTGACCTCGGGCCGGCGCTCGAACTGCCCGGCCAGCAGCGCGGCCGAGCGGTCGCGGCTGCCGTCGTCGATGAACACCACTTCGTAGTCGAGGCCCAGCGCATCCAGCGCCGGGTACAGCCGCCCGAAGAGTGCGGGCAGGCCCGGCTCTTCGTTGTAGACGGGGATCACGATACTGAGCGCTGGACCTGCAGACCGCTCGAGCGGCGGCGCGCTCGCGAGGGTAGGGGCGTCGTTGATCTTCATCGGTGTACGCTTTCAGCGCAGTGCCGCGACCGTCGCGGCCACCGCGCGGCACACGCGGTCCACGTCCGCGTCGGCCATGGCAGGGAACAGTGGCAGGGTCACGGTGCGCGCGCCGATGTCCTCGGCGACCGGGAAGTCGCCGGGCCCATGGCCACGCTGCCGGAACAGCGAGAACAGATGCATGGCCGGGTAGTGCACGCCGACGCCGATGCCATGTTCCCGCATGGCAGTGATGAAGTCGCCGCGGCGCGGCGCGATCGTTCTCGGCAGCAGCGGCTGGAACATGTGCCAGTTGCCGTGCTCGGCGGCGTCGGCCGACGGCAGTTCGAAACCCAGCGAGCGGTCCCAGCGGGCGAGGTAGCGCTCGGCCAGTGCGCGGCGGCGCGCGGTGAAAGCGTCGACCTGGCGCAGTTGCCCGAGGCCGATGGCGGCGGCCACGTCGGTCAGGTTGGCCTTGTCACCCCAAGCCTCGACATCCATGGTGCCGTCCGGCAAACGGGTCACGCCCTGCAGCCTGAGTTTCTCGAAGCGGCGCGCTTCCACTTCGTTGTTGAGCACCAGGCAGCCGCCCTCCGCCGTGGTGAGGTTCTTGTTGGCGTGAAAGCTGAACGCTACCAGGTCCCCAAAGCTGCCGATCTCGCGGCCTGCCCAACGGGCGCCAAAGGACTGGGCAGCATCTTCGATCACACGCAGACCATGGCGCCGCGCGATGGCGTCGAGGCGCTCGCGGTCGACCGGCAGCCCGGCCAGGTCGACCGGGATGAGCGCCCGCGTGCGCGGCGTGATGGCATGTTCGACCTGGTCGAGGTCGAGGTTGCGGCTGGTGGCCTCGACGTCCACGAACACGGGCTCGGCGCCGACGGCCAGCACCACGTTGGCGGTCGCGACCCAGCTCAGTGGGGTGGTGATCACCTCGTCGCCCGGACCGATGCCGCACAGGCGTAACGCGAGTTCCAGCGCGGCGGTGCCCGAGTTGACCAGCCGCACCGGCCGGCCGCCGAAGCGCTGCGAGAGGGCGGACTCCAGGGCCTGGCAGCGCGGTCCGGTGGTGATCCAGCCCGAGCGCAGTACCTCGCCGACATCGGCGATGGTGCGCTCGTCGATGGACGGGCGGGTGAAGGGCAGGAAGGGTGTCGGATTCATGGTTTGACGACGACGACACGACGCGGGTCGTGGAAGACGATGCGCATCGGCAGACCGCGGCGATGCAGTTCCACCCAGGTTGCGGCACCCATGTAGGCCGCGGCCCGCGGGGCGGCCTGCCAACGGGCGACGAATTCGTCGAGGGTGGGTATCCATTTGTCCGGCTCGCGACGCTGGCCGAGGGCGAACTCGTCCTCGTAGTCGACCAGCACCACGTTGCGCCGGAGGTAGAAGGGCAAGGTCTGGTCGTAGTCGCGCACGGCGAACACCGGCGTGTCCGGCGTGATCGACGGTGGCAGGGCGGCGGCGAGCGTCGCTGCGCTCTTGAGCTGGCCGTAGCCGTTGTGGGCTTGGAGCAGCAGGACCACTGCCAGCGCGTGCGTGACCGCCAGGCCCAGCACGGCGGCGGTGACGCGCCTGCGGCCCAGGCACCACCAGGCGAACGCGCAACCCGCCAGCACCAGGGCGGCGCCGCTGCGCAGGCCAGAGGCCAGCGGCGCCAGCACCTCGGGCGGCGCCGTGATCGAGGCGAAGCGCGCGCTCTGCGTCGAGGCCAGGGCGGCAAGGCCCCAGAGCACCGCCGGCAGCAACAGATGACGGCGCAGCGCTTCCGCTGAAGCGTCTCGCATTGCCATCGCGACCCCCAGGGACAGCGCCGGAAACATCGGCAGGATGTAGGAAGGCAGCTTGGAACTCGATGCGCTGAAGAACAGCAGGATGAACGCGCACCAGACCAGGAGCAGATGCCGCGGCGCGATCGGCGCCGACCCGCCACCACCCGGGCGGAACAGCCAAGGCAGCGCGCTGGTCCACGGCAGCATGCCAATCAGCAACAGCGGCAGGTAGTACCACCACGCGCCTTCGCGGTTATGCACGTCGCTGAGGTAGCGGGCGAAATGCTCGTGGATGAAGAAGAACTCCGAGAAGCCGGGGTTGCGCAACGACACCAGCACAAACCAGGGCGCGGTGATGGCCAGGAAGATCATCGCGCCGCTGAGCCAGTGCATGCCCCGCCACAGCGCGGCGTCGCGCCGCCACAGGCTGACCAGCACCAGCACGGCCCCGGGAATGACGATGCCGACCAGCCCCTTGCTCAGCACCGCGCCGCCCATCGCCGCCCAGGCGAGCCAGATCCAGCGGCGGCGGGCTTGCGGCGGCCCCGCGTTCGCCAGCAGCACGGCGCAGAGTGCCAGCGTGAGAAACAAGGTCAGTCCCGCATCGAGGGTCAGGAAATGGCTGTTGAGCTCGATCCAGGTCATCGAGGCGGCGACGGCCAGGGCCCGGATGCCGGTCTCTCGACCCCATAGCCGCCTGGCCGTGAATCCGACCAGCATCACCGTCAGGAAGCCCGCCAAGCCCGGCCACAGGCGCGCCGAGAACTCGGACACGCCGAAGCCGAGGAATGCCAGCGCGCCGATCCAATACTGCAGGGCCGGCTTCTCGAAATAGGGCAGTCCGTTCAGACGCGGCGTGACCCAGTCGCCGCTGCGGGCCATCTCCAGCGCGAGGCTGGCATAGCGCCCTTCGTCGGGGTGGATCAGCGCGCGGGTTCCGAGAGTGCCGAACCAGACCAGGCCCAACAGGAGCAGCAGCGCCGCGAGGGCCTTCGACGAGACACCCATGGCGTCAGCGCTGCGCGGGCGAGCGGGGCCTGCGCGCGACCCCGCCGCCAGCCTCGTGGCGTCGTCGGAGTGCTGACGCCGGCCGGCGGCTGTTTTCATCAATCGGTATTGGAAGGTCGGGGAGGTCGCGCGGAAGGCGTCCATTCGCCGAGCGCGCGGAGTCAGAAGGTGCCGCACCAAACTGAACCCCACGTGAATATGCTGGCCCGCGCTCGCGGCTGCGGACTACGCGACTTCTCCCGCCGTCTTGCCCGCGCCGGGGGAGCTGCGCGGGCGCACCCTCAAAGCTGGTCCGTCGGCACGAACCAGGAGAACAGCAGCAGCTGCAGCCATCGTAGCCCTGCCGGCCTGGTGCAGGTACCACCCCGCACGCAAAGGGCCACCGTTACACAACAGAACGATCTCATGTTTAAAATGCGAATCAATCTCAACATCATTCTAGGAGGGTGGGATTGGACTCGAGTTTTTGCAGGCGGCACAAGGCCGTTTCATTCCTGGCTTGTTGCATGGCCATGTCGGCGTCGTCCCAGGCGGTTGCGCAAACGGGCGGCTCGCTGCCCGAGGTGCGCGTGGACGCCAGCGCGGAGCGCGAGACCGCGACCAGCCCGGTGATCGGCTACCGGGCGAAGAACGCCGTCACCGCCACCAAGACCGACACACCGCTGTCGGAGACGCCGCAGGCGGTGACGGTGGTCACCCGCGACCAGATCGTCGACCAGGGCGGCACCAACCTGCAAGACGCGCTCAACTACGCGGCCGGCGTGCGCTCGGATGCCTACGGCCTTGATGCACGGACGGACTCGGTCCGCGTGCGCGGCGCCTATCCGGATGTCTACCTCGACGGCCTGCGGCAGAACTACGGCTACTACACGAGCACCACCCGTACCGACCCCTACGCGCTGGAGCGCCTCGAGGTGCTGCGCGGTCCCGCGGGGATGCTGTTCGGATCGGGTACGGTCGCCGGCATCGTCAACATGGTCAGCAAGCGGCCGTTGCAGGAGACGCAGCGCGAAGTCGGCTTGCAATTGGGGAGCTGGAACCGCCGCCAGCTCCAGGCCGACCTGACCGGTCCGCTGACGGCCGACGGTCAGTGGTCGTACCGCCTGATCGCGCTCGCTCGCCAGGCCGACACCCAGGTGGACTTCGTGCCGGATGACCGCCGCCTGATCGCGCCTTCGCTGACCTGGCGCCCGAATGCCGCCACGTCGCTGACGCTGCAGGGCCTCTACCAGAAGGACAAGAGCGGCTCGACCTCGCAGTTCTTCCCCTGGGAGGGCACGATCCTGCCGAGCCCCAACGGGCGCCTTCCCGTGAATCGCTTCATCGGCGAGCCCGGCGACTACTACGACAGCGAGCGCAAGGCCTTCGGCTGGCTGTTCGAGCACAAGTTCAACGACACCTTCACCTTCCGCCAGAACTACCGCCACGCACGCAACGAGAACGACAACAGCTACCACTACGCCGACTTCTTCTCCCCTCACCGGCGGCTGGGGCGCGGACCCGATCTTCAAGCGCCGCCTGGGCCGGTTCCTCGACAGCTACCTGACCCGCAACCGCATCGATACGCTCGACAACCACCTCGAGAGCCATCTCGATACCGGCGCGCTCAAGCACACGCTGCTGGTCGGCGCGGACTATTCCCGCCAGCGCGAGAACGTCTGGGGCGCCACGGCCTACAGCGAAATCGATGCGTACACGCCCCTCTACGGCTTCAAGCCGGCACTCGTGCGCGAGCCCTTCCCGCAGACCCGGCAACGCGCGACCGGCATTTATCTGCAGGACCAGGTCAAGCTGGGAAACTGGAACTTCGTCGCCGGCCTGCGCCACGACCGCGTGGTCTCGGGCGCCGAAGGCAGCGAGGACGCCCGGGACAGCAAGTCCAGCAAGCGCTTCGGCGTGCTCTACGCCTTCCCCTCGGGCTGGTCGCCGTACATCAGCTATGCCGAGTCCTTCACGCCACAGTCGCCGCAGCGGGGCCAGGTGTTCAAGCCGCTGCAGGGCGAGCAGTGGGAGCTCGGCCTCAAGTACGAGCCGCCCGGGCGCAGCCTGGCGTTCAGTGCCGCCGCCTACGACCTGCGCGAGAAAAACCAGATCTCGCAGCCGATCCCCGGCGTCTACCAGCAGCTCGGCCAGACCAGGACCCGCGGCATCGAGCTCGCGGCCCAGGGCTCGGTCACACCCGACCTGGACATCACGGCGCACTACAACTACACGGACCTCGATGCGCAGCTCGAGGGCCTCCCGCGCCACCAGGCCGCCGTGTGGGCGAAGTACCGCTTCTCGATCGGCGGCGTGCCCGGCTTCTCGGCTGGCGCCGGCGTGCGGCACATGGGCTCGTTCCGCGACACCTCCTACGGTGGCTACGGCCCGCGCATTCCGAGCGCGACGCTGCTGGACCTGGTGTTTGCCTACGAGAACGCCCGCTGGCGCTACGCCCTGAACATCAACAACGCCACGGACAAGGCGTACTTCAGCACCTGCCTGGCGCGCGGCGACTGCTGGTGGGGCACGCGGCGCAACATCGTGGCCAGCGCCACCTACCGCTTCTAGGCCTCGCCGACCATGACCGCGATGAACAGCCGGCGCATCAAGACGTGGGCCTGGGTCCACAAGTGGAGCAGCCTGGTCTGCACCGTGTTCATGCTGCTGCTCTGCATCACGGGGCTGCCGCTGATCTTCCACCACGAGATCGGCCACCTGCTCGGCACCGAGGTCGAGGCGCCGAAGATGCCGGCGGAGACGCCGCGCGCCAGCCTGGACCGCGTGATCGAGGCGGCGCACGCGCTGCACCCGGAGCGCGTGGTGCAGTTCGTCTCGCAGCCGGAGGACGACGACGGCCTCTGGTTCGTCACCCTCACCCCCACGCCCGCGCCCACGGATGACTTCAAGTCCGTGGCGGTCGACGCGCGCACGGGCCAGGTGCTGGCCCAGCCGAAGTTCGACGAGGGCTTCATGTGGGTCATGTTCAAGCTGCACGTGGACTTGTTCGCCGGTTTGCCCGGCAAGCTATTCCTGGGCTTCATGGGCTTGCTGCTGCTGGTGGCCATCGTCAGCGGCGTGGTGCTCTACGCCCCCTTCATGCGCAAGCTGGACTTCGGCACCGTGCGGCGCGAGCGCCGGCCGCGCCTGAAGTGGCTGGACCTGCACAATCTGCTGGGCATCGTGACCCTGGTGTGGGCCTTCACGGTCGGCGCCACCGGCATGATCAACACCTGGGCCGATCTGCTGATCAAGTACTGGCAGCACGACCAGCTCAGCAGCCTGCTCGCGCCCTACCGGGGCCAGCCGGAAACGCCGAAGGCCGAGCGTGCCTCGCTGCAGCGCACCCTGGAGGTGGCGCTGGCGCAGGCGCCGGGCATGAAGGTGTCGTTCATCGCCTTTCCGGGGACGGCCTTCTCCAGTCCGCACCACAACACGGTGTTCCTGCGCGGTCCCGAGCCCCTCACCTCGCGTCTGCTGCGGCCCGTGCTGGTCGATGCCAGGACCAACGAAGCGACCGCCAGCCCGAAGCTGCCCTGGTATCTCACGGCGCTGCTGGTGTCGCAGCCGCTGCATTTCGGCGACTACGGGGGCATGCCCATGCAGATCATCTGGGCCTTGCTGGACATCGCCACCATCATCGTGCTGGGCAGCGGCCTGTACCTGTGGCTCCGGCGCGGCAAGGCTGCGGCAGCCGCGCAGGCGGAGGACGCCGCATCGCCGGCTGCGCCCGGCGCCGCGGGCCGGCCGGCCGTCACCACCGCACGGGCGCGTCCATGATGACGAAGCATCGCCATGCGTTCTGGCACCTGTGGGGCTGGCCCCTCTCGATGGGCGTTCTCACCGCCATCGGCCTGGTGTCGGCGCTGTTCAGCGACGGCGGCCTGGGCGATGCGGTGGCCTGGGGCGCGCTGGGCATTCCCGTGGCCGTGTGCCTCTGGTACGGCTGGCGTCCGCGCAAGTCCGCGTCCGGGCAACCGCACTAGCGTCACGGGCCCGTCGGGCGCCATAGGGTCTTGCCCCGCCGTGTCGCAGGCGGGGTGGGCCGCAGAATCGCCGCGATGAAATGTTTCCTCGTCACAGCCGGCATGCTGGCGGCGACCGCTTCCGGCGCGGTCCAGGCCCAGGATGCCTCGCCGATCCCCGCGCTGCGCGAGGTGACGGTTTCCACGCCGCGCGGCGAGCTGCGGCCTTTCGAGGTGCCCGGCTCGGTGGACCGCGTCGAAGGCAGCGAGATGCGCGAAGCGCGCCTGCAGGTCAACTTGTCCGAAAGCCTGGGCCCGGTGCCGGGCCTGCAGGTGCAGAACCGCCAGAACTATGCGCAGGACCTGCAGCTGTCCATCCGCGGCTTCGGCGCGCGCTCCACCTTCGGTGTGCGCGGCGTGCGGCTGTACGTCGACGGCATCCCGGCCACGCTGCCCGACGGCCAGGGCCAGACCTCCAACATCGACATCGGCTCCGCCGACCGGGTGGAGATCCTGCGCGGCCCCTTTTCTGCGCTCTACGGCAACTCGTCGGGCGGCGTGGTGCAGGTCTTCACGGAGCAGGGCGAGGGCCAGCCCACCCTGGGCTTCTCGGTGGCCGGCGGGAGCTTCGGCACCTGGCGCGTGGGCAGCAAGCTCACCGGCGCCTCGGGCGCGGTCGACTACACCCTGAGCGCGAGCCGCTTCCACACCGACGGCTGGCGTGCGCACAGCGCGGCGGACCGCGAGATCCAGAATGGCAGGCTGGGCCTGCGGCTGGACGACGGAAGCAAGCTCAGCCTGGTCTTCAACAGCGTGCACCTGTTCGCGCAGGACCCGCTGGGCCTGTCGGCCGAGCAGTACGCGCTGAACCCGCGCGGCGCCGAGCTGGCCGCGCAGTTCGACACGCGCAAGACGGTGGACCAGCAGCAGCTCGGCTTGACCTACGAACGCAGCATCGACGCGCGCAACACGCTGCGCCTCATGGTCTACGGCGGCCAGCGCAGCACCGTGCAGTACCAGTCCATCCCACCAGCCGCGCAGGCCAATCCGCTGCACGCCGGCGGGGTGATCGACCTGGCGCGCGACTACGGCGGCCTGGACCTGCGCTGGAGCGCCAGGCTGGCGCTGGCCGATCGGCCCTTCGACCTGGTCACGGGCCTGGCCTACGACAGCCTGCGCGAGCGGCGGCGCGGGTTCGAGAACTTCTACGGCAGCACCGCCGCGCCTCGCGCGCTGGGAGTGCAGGGGCGGCTGCGCCGCGACGAGCGCAACGAGGTGCGCAACCTCGATCCCTACGTGCAGGGCTCCTGGCGCTTCGCGGACCGTTGGACGCTGGAGGCCGGCGTGCGCCGCAGCGCGGTGCGCTTCAGCTCGCACGACCGCTACATCGTCGGTCCCAACCGCGACGACAGCGGCAGCGCGCGCTACCGCAAGACTCTGCCCGTGGCCTCGCTGCGCTTCCAGGCCACGCGGGACCTCGCGCTCTACGCCTCGGCCGGGCGTGGCTTCGAGACGCCCACGCTCAACGAACTCTCCTACCGCGCCGACGGCATCGGCGGGCTGAACTTCGGGCTGCAACCGTCGGTCAACACCAGCGTCGAGGTGGGCGCCAAGGCCCGCGTCGCCGGCGGGCTGCTCACCGCGGCCCTGTTCCAGACCCGCACGCGCGACGAGATCGTGACCAACACCAACATCGGCGGCCGCGCGACCTTCCAGAACGCGGGGCGCACGAGGCGCGACGGCTTCGAGCTCTCCTGGCAGCACGAGACCGCCGGATACTGGCGCACGCAGTTGGCCTACACCTGGCTCGATGCGCGCTACCGCGACACCTTCTGCGCGCCTTTGCCCTGCAGCGCCGGCAGCACGGTGCCGGCGGGCAACCGCATCCCCGGCATCGCCGAGCATGCGTTCTATGCCTCCTACGGCTGGGTGCCGCCGGAGGGGTGGCGCGCGGGCGCGGAACTGCGTGCGCTCAGCCGGATCGCTGCCAACGACCGCAACAACGCTCGCGCGCCGGGGTACGCGGTGGCCTCGCTCTACGCCGGCTACGTGCGGCGCTGGGAGCGCTGGGACTTCAATGCCTTCGTACGCGTCGACAACCTGTTCGACCGCCGCTACGTCGGTTCGGTGATCGTCAACGAGGGCAATGCCCGTTACTTCGAGCCGGCCTTGGGCCGCAACTGGACGCTCGGGGTGGGGGCGGCGTATCGTTTCTGAGTTCCCGCCCGCAAGGAGCAACGATGGAATTCAGGGATCGATACGCAGCAGGCCGTGCGCTTGCCCAGAGGCTGGCCGCCTGGCGCGGGCGGCGCGAGGTCGTGGTGCTGGGATTGCCGCGCGGCGGCGTGCCGGTGGCCTGGGAGGTGGCGCAGGCCCTGCAGGCGCCGCTCGATGTGCTCGTGGTGCGCAAGCTCGGCTACCCGGGGCAGGAAGAGCTGGCGATGGGCGCGATCGGGCCGGGCGGCGTGCGGGTGACATCCGACATTCCCCATCTTTGGCCAGTCTCGGAAAAGGCCTTGGAGGAAGTGGTGGCGCGAGAGCAGGCCGAATTGACCCGGCGCGAGCGCCTCTACCGCGGTGAGCGTGCGCCGCTGGCGCTGGCGGGGCGTGTCGCGATCCTGGTCGACGACGGCCTTGCCACCGGGGCCTCCATGCATGCGGCCGTGCTGGCGGTGCGCGCCATGCAGGCCCAGCGCATCGTGGTGGGCGCGCCGGTCGCGTCCGTCGAGGCGGTTCGACTGCTCGAGGCCGTGGCCGACGAGGTGGTCTGCGTGCACGTGCCAGAAGCGTTCCGCGCAGTCGGCCTCTGGTACGAGGACTTCGCGCAGACCAGCGATGACGAGGTGCGCAGACTCCTCGCGAAGGCTTAAAGGCCGGCGGCGGCGCGCAGTGCGGCGGCCTTGTCGGTGCGCTCCCAGCTGAACTCGGGCTCCTCGCGGCCGAAGTGGCCATAGGCCGCGGTCTTGCCGTAGATGGGGCGCAGCAGGTCGAGCATCTGGATGATGCCCTTGGGACGCAGGTCGAAATGCTCCTGCACCAGGGCGGCGATCTTCTCGTCGGCGATCTTGCCGGTGCCCTCGGTGTAGACCGTCACGTTCATCGGCCGCGCCACGCCGATCGCATAAGCGACCTGGATCTGGCACTGGCGCGCCAGGCCGGCCGCCACGATGTTCTTGGCCACGTAGCGCGCGGCGTAGGCGGCGGAGCGGTCCACCTTGCTCGGGTCCTTGCCCGAGAAGGCACCGCCGCCGTGCGGGCAGGCGCCGCCGTAGGTGTCGACGATGATCTTGCGGCCGGTGAGGCCGCAGTCCCCCTGCGGGCCGCCGATGACGAAGCGGCCGGTCGGGTTGATCAGGTATTTCGTCTCTTGGAGCCACTCCTTGGGGAGCACGGGCTTGATGATTTCCTCGATCACCGCCTCGATGAAGGAGGCCTTCATCTTGGTCGGCGTCTCGCTCTGGTCGGGGTGATGCTGGGTGGAGAGCACCACGGTGTCGATGCTGTGCGGCTTGCCGTCCACGTAGCGCATCGTGACCTGGCTCTTCGCGTCGGGACGCAGGAAAGGCAGGCGGCCATCCTTGCGCAGCTGGGCCTGGCGCTCCACCAGGCGGTGGGCGTAGTAGATCGGCGCGGGCATCAGTTCGGGCGTCTCGTCGCAGGCATAGCCGAACATCAGGCCCTGGTCGCCGGCGCCGGTGTTCAGGTGGTCGTCGCTCGCGTGGTCCACGCCCTGGGCGATGTCGTTGGACTGCTTGTCGTAGCAGACCATCACCGCGCAGCCCTTGTAGTCGATGCCGTAGTCGGTGTTGTCGTAGCCGATGCGCTTGATGGTGTCGCGTGCGACCTGGATGTAGTCGACGTGCGCGTTGGTGGTGATCTCGCCGGCCAGCACGACCAGGCCAGTGTTGGTCAGCGTCTCGGCGGCCACGCGGCTGCGCGGGTCCTGCTCGAAGATCGCGTCGAGGATGGCATCCGAGATCTGGTCCGCGACCTTGTCGGGATGGCCTTCGGAGACCGATTCGGAAGTGAAGAGAAAGTCGTTCGCCATTCGAAGAAACTCCAGTGGTTGAATTGACGCGTTGCCAATCCGTCGGGAGCCTGGCGAACGCTTTAGCAGTGATGTTTAACGTCGCCCTGCAAGTAGTTCCATAACTCAGCGACAATTTGCATTCTATTCGAGCCGCGCTGTACCCTGCGCGCGCGCCTGGTTTCTATCCCCTCCGACTGGATGATTTTTCTGTTTCGATTGCTCGCCCACGTGCCGCTGCGCTGGATGCAGGCTGCTGGCCGTTGCCTGGGCTGGCTCGTCTGGTGGGGCTCCGCGAGCTACCGCCAGCGCTTCAGGGACAACGCCGAACGGGCCGGCTTCACGCCCGAGCAGTACCGCCCGGCCATCGGGGCGGCGGGTGCGATGGCAGCCGAGCTGCCCTGGCTGTGGGCGCGGCCGAAGGACGAAAGCGTGCTGCCGCGCATCGTCCGGTGGGAGGGCGTGGACGAACTCGAAGCCGCGCTGGCGGCCCGCAAGGGCGTGATCATCGCGTCGCCGCACATCGGCTGCTGGGAAATCCTGGGCCAGGCGCTGGGCGAGCGCTTCGTCGACCGCCATGGCCCGATCACCGCGCTGTTCAGACCTCACCGCAAGAAGTGGATGGCGGACCTGCTCGCCTCCGGTTCGCGAGACCGGCGCGGTCTGCAGACGCTGCCCACCAGCGTGGCCGGCGTGCGCGGGCTGATCCGCACGCTGCGCCAGGGCGGCTACACGGGCATCCTGCCGGACCAGGTGCCGCCGCTGGGGCAGGGCGTGTGGGCGCCTTTTCTGGGCCGGCCGGCCTACACGATGACTCTGCTGCCGCGCCTCGCGCAACAGACCGGGGCGCGCGTCTTCTTCGGCGTGTGCGAGCGGCTGCCGCGCGGCGCCGGCTACGCCATTCGCCTGACGCCCTTCGACGGCACGGCCTTGACCGATGCGAAGGCCACGCCCGAGGCCGCCGCGGCCGCCATGAACGAAGGCATCGCCGCGCTGATCCATGCGCTGCCGGGGCAGTACGTCTGGGACTACGCCCGCTACAAGCAGCCGCGCGGAGAGGCCGCCGCCGTCGCGGAGGTGGCTCCATGAGCCTCAGCTCCCGGCTCGGCATTGCCTTCATGCGTGCACTGGCCCATGTGCCGCTTCCGGTGGTGCGCGGCTTCGGCGCCATCATGGGCCGCGTGCTGCACAGCGTCGCGGTGTCTCGCCGGCGCGTGGTGGATGCCAACCTCGCGCTGTGCTTTCCCGAAAAGTCGGCGGCCGAGCGTCGCCGCATCGCGCGCGAGACCTTTGTCTACGTCGCTCAGTCCTGGTTGGACCGCGGCTGGCTCTGGCATGCGCCCCACGCCACAGTGGCTGCCCGCCTGGCCGTGAAGGGCGCCGCCGCCGAGATCGACGAGATCGCCAACGGCGTCGAGCCGATGATCCTGTTCGCGCCGCATTTCTACGGCCTGGATGCAGCCGCCACCGCACTGACCATGCACACGGCGAGGCCCTCGACCACCATTTACACGACGCAGCGCGACCCGCTGGTCGACGCATGGATCAAGGAGGGCCGCAAGCGCTTCGGCAACGTGATCACGCTGAATCGGGTGGACGGCATCAAGCCCATCATTGCCGGCTTGCGCAAGGGCGGCCTCTTGTACCTGCTGCCCGACATGGACTTCGGCCGCGACCAGACCGTCTTCGTGCCCTTCTACGGGGTGCCCGCCGCCACCGTGCCTTCCCTCTCGCGCTTCGCCCGGCTCGGGCGGGCCAAGGTGGTGCCGGTGGTCTCCAAGCTCACGTCCTCGGGGTACGAGATCGAGGTGCTGCCCGCATGGTCCGACTTCCCGACCGAGGACGCGGTGGCCGACACGGCCCTCATGAACCGGCGTCTGCAAAGCTACATCGACACCATGCCCTCGCAGTACTACTGGGTGCACCGGCGCTTCAAGACGCGCCCGGAAGGCGCGGCGCCGGTCTACTGAGCGCCCGAGTTGCCGCCAGGGCGTGCACTACTGCGTGCGCGCGATGAAGGACTCGATCTCGCTGGCCACGTACTGCGGCTGCTCGTGCACGATCCAGTGGGTGGCGTTCGGCACCTTCTTCAGCTCGAGCTTCGGGACGTACTCCCCCAGGCCATCGAGCAGGCCAGGCAGCAGCGCCGCGTCGTCCAGCGCCCAGAGGACGAAGGTGGGGACTTCCACCACGAGGCGCTCGCGCGGCAGTTCGGGGAACTCGGGCGCCGGCTTGCCTGGAAGGCCTGGCTTCATCGGCGTCACGCGGTAGAGGTTGCAGGCACCGGTGAGGCCGTGGTCCCACACCTCGCGGTACTTGTTCTTGACTTCCTCCGTGAGCCAGCCGTAGCCCTCGGGCCCGGCTTTCATCTGCGTGAACGAGAGCCACAGGCGCTTGTAGTCGTCGGCGGCGAGGAGGGTCTCGGCATCGGGGCGCGCCAGGAAGTTCATGTACATGCTGGCGGCCTGCTGGGCCGGGTTGTCGCGCAGTTCCCGGATGAAGGTGCCCGGATGCGGCGAGTTGAGGATGACCAGCCGACCCAGCGTGTCCGGATGCTGGTTGCCGTATCCCCAGCCGAAGGCGCCGCCCCAATCGTGCGCGACCAGCACCTCGATGCGGCCGTCCGGGCGCTCGCTCCGGGCGAGCTGCTCGATGTCCTGGATCAGCAGGTGGGCGCGGTAGGCCGACACTTCGCTCGGCGAACTGGACTTCTCGAAGCCGCGCAGGTTGGGCGCCACGCAGCGAAAGCCGCCGTGCTCAGGCCGGCTGAAGTGCTCGAGCAGGTCGTCCCAGATGAAGGCGGCCTCCGGGAAGCCGTGCAGGAAGACCATCAGGGGGCGGCCGGGTTCGCCGGCGGCACGGCAACTGAGTGTCGTGCCGTTGGGCAGCGCGCGGGCAAAGGTCTGGATCATGAGGGGCTGTCTCCTTCTTCCTTCGATTCGGCGGCGGCCGGCTCGTCCTGTGGATGGGTCCAGCGCCACAGCAGTTCGGCCGTCTCGTCCACTCCCTGTTGTTTCAAGGCGGAGAAGAGTTTGACCTCCCCGCCACCGGCCTGCAGTCGCGCAATCGACAAGGCCTTGGTGCCCTCGGCCCGAGAGAGCTTGTCGGCCTTGGTCAGCAGTACGAGGAACCTCAGGCCCTGCTCGACGCGGGGGCGGATCACTTCCAGCAGGATCTCGTCCAGTTCGGTGAGGCCGTGGCGGGGGTCGCACAGCAGGACCACGCCGCAGAGGTTTTCGCGCGTCATCAGGTAATTGCCCATCACGCGCTGCCAGCGCAGCTTGGCCTCCCGCGGCACCGCCGCGTAGCCGTAGCCGGGGAGGTCGGCCAGCACGGCGTCGTCCACCTTCTGCCGGCCGACGCCGAACAGATTGATGTGCTGGGTCCGGCCGGGCGTCTTGGAGGCGAAGGCCAGGCGCGTCTGCTGGGTCAGCGTGTTGATGGCGGTGGACTTGCCGGCGTTGGAGCGTCCCACGAAGGCGATCTCGGGCAGGCCCAGCGGAGGCAGGTGTTCCAGCTGCGGCGCGCTGGTGAGGAAGTGGGCGGTGTGCAGCCAGCCGCGCGCGGCACGCATGCGCTCGACGGGGGCGCCGTCGGCGGCCGCCTTGCGGGGATAGGAGGGGGCCGGCTTGCGGCTCGGAGCGGTCATGGGTGGCGCCTCGGTCACGGGGCGTCACATTGTAGAATCGCGAAGTTTTGCGCCATAAATTCCAAGCCCCCGATATGAAGTTGTTTGCCCGTTTCCTGCTTGCAGCCCTCGTGGGCGCCGCCGCCAGCACCAGCTTCGCGGCCGACGATCCGGAAGGCAAGCCGGCTGCCGCAGCGGCGCCTGCCAAGGTCGCCAAGCCCGATCCCGCCAAGGGCGACACCATCTTCAACAACACGCCGGCCAACAGCCAGAGCTGCGCTTCGTGCCACAACGCCGACGGCAACTCGGCGATCGCGGCCAATCCCAAGCTGGCGCAACAGCACCCCGAATACATCCTCAAGCAGCTTCAGGACTTCAAGTCCGGCAAGCGCAAGAGCGCCATCATGAAGCCGCTGGCCTCGGCCCTGTCCGAGGAAGACATGCGCAACGTGGCCTACTTCGTCGGCTCCAAGAAGATCAAGCCCGGCTTCGCGAAGGAGAAGGACCTGGTCGCCCTGGGCGAGAAGATCTACCGCGGCGGCATCGCCGATCGCCAGATCCCGGCCTGCGCCGGCTGCCACAGCCCCAACGGCGCCGGCATCCCGGTCCAGTACCCGCGCCTGGGTGGCCAGCATGCCGACTACACCGTGGCCCAGCTCAACCAGTTCCGCGACGGCACGCGCCAGAACAGCCCCCAGATGATCGGCGTGGCCGCCAAGCTCAACGACCGCGAGATCAAGGCGGTGTCCGATTACATCGCTGGCCTGCGCTGATCTTTCGCGCTCGAGCGTGAACTAACCGCCGATAACAAACCCCAACAGGGCGGGCCGATCCCCAGCGGGATCGCCCGCCTTTTGCTTTCTCTACCCCCTCGTCATGTCAGTCTTCACCCACGGCCTGCGCGTCCGCAACGGTCCCCATGCGGTCCGCGCGCTGGTGGAGCTGCTGTCGTCGATGCGCTTCGCGATCGCGCTGCTGACGGTCATCTGCATCGCGTCCATCATCGGCACCGTGCTCAAGCAGCACGAGCCCATCAACAACTACATCAACCAGTTCGGGCCGTTCTGGGCCGAGGTCTTCCGCGCGGCGCGGCTCGACTCGATCTACAGCGCATGGTGGTTCCTGCTGATCCTCGCCTTCCTGGTGATCAGCACATCGCTGTGCATCGCGCGCAACACGCCGCGCATCGTGGCCGACCTGAAGAACTACAAGGAAGGCGTCCGGGCCCAGAGCCTGCGCGCCTTCGGCCAGCGGGCCGAGACGGTGCTCGACGAAGCGCCCGAGGGCGCGGCGCGGCGCATCGGCCAGTTGCTCGTGGGCGGCGGGTGGAAGGTCAAGCTGCAGCAACGCGAGGGCGAGGGCTGGATGGTCGCGGCGCGCGCGGGCGGCGCGCACAAGCTGGGCTACATAGCGGCGCACAGCGCCATCGTGCTGGTGTGCCTGGGCGGCCTGCTGGACGGCGACCTCATCGTCCGGGCCCAGACCTGGTTCAACGGCAAGAGCGTCTACACCGGCGGCGGGCTGATCGCCGACGTGCCGCCGCAGCACCGGCTGTCGCCGAACAACCCCACCTTCCGCGGCAACATCCTCGTGCCGGAGGGCGGGCAGGGCAGCGTCGCCATCTTGAACCAGGCCGACGGAGTGCTGCTGCAGGAGCTGCCCTTCTCCATCGAACTCAAGAAGTTCATCGTCGACTACTACGCGACCGGCATGCCCAAGCTGTTCGCCAGCGAGGTGGTGCTGCACGACCGCGAGACCGGCCAGCAGGTGCCGGCACGCATCGAGGTGAACCATCCCGCCAGCTACAAGGGCATCGAGATCTACCAGTCCAGCTTCGACGACGGCGGCTCCAGCGTGAAGCTCAAGGCCGTGCCCATGGGGGCCTCGGCCAAGTCCTTCGAGCTCGAGGGGGTGATCGGCAACAGCGCGGAGATCACCAACGGCACCGATCGGCTGACGCTGGAATACACGGCACTGCGCGTGATCAACGTCGAGAATTTCGGCGATGCCGGTGCGTTGAGCAGCGGCGCCGACGTGCGCAAGGTCGACCTGCAGAGCAACATCGAATCGCGCCTCGGTGCGGCCAACAAGACGAACAAGCCCAAGGTGCTGCGCAACATCGGCCCGAGCATCGGCTACAAGCTGCGCGACGCGGCCGGTCAGGCCCGCGAGTACCAGAACTACATGGTGCCGGTGGACACCGGCGACGGCCAGCCCGTGTTCCTGCTGGGCATGCGGGAACGGCCGGAGGAGCCCTTCCGCTATCTGCGGGTGCCGGCCGACGAGCAGGGCTCGATGGACGGCTTCGTCCGCATGCGCACCGCCTTGGCCGATGCCGACACGCGTTCCCGTGCGGTCGAGCGCTACATCGCGCGCGCCATCGATCCGGCAAAGCCCGAACTGGCGCAACAGCTGCGCGTGTCGGCCGGCCGGGCGCTGGCCCTCTTCGCCGGCACCGAGCGTGCCAAGGCCGACGCCAAGAGCAGCGGCGGCTGGCAGGCGATCGCCGAGTTCATGGAGGCCAACGTGCCCGAGGCCGAACGCGAGCGGGCCGGGGCGGTGCTCGTGCGCATCCTCAACGATGTGCTGTACGAGCTGCTGAACCTCAGCCGCGAGAAGGCAAGCCTGTCCGCGCTGCCTGCCGACGACAAGACGCAGACCTTCCTGACCCAGGCCGTGCTCGCCCTGAGCGATTCGTACTTCTACCCGGCGCCGGTGGCGATGATGCTGACCGACTTCAAGCAGGTGCAGGCCAGTGCCTTCCAGGTCGCCCGTGCCCCCGGAAAGAACATCGTCTACCTGGGCTGCCTGTTGCTGATCGTGGGCATTTTTGCCATGCTCTACGTGCGCGAGCGCAGGCTCTGGGTGTGGCTGGCCAGGGATGCGGATGGAGCCGGCACCGCGGCCACCATGGCCTTCTCGGTCAACCGCAAGACCATCGACAGCGACCGCGAATTCGAGCGCCTGAAAGACCGGCTGCTCACCCTCCGAAAGGACAGTGCATCATGAGCACCACCACCCTCACGCTTCACGACAGCTGGCTTTCGCGCCGCAACGCCTTCGACTGGGTGTTTGCCGTGCTCGTGGTGGCCGGTGGGCTGTTCGCCTTCTCGCGCTATGCGGGCGCGATGGACATCTACGAGAAGGTCATTCTGCTGGGCGCCATGCCCTTCGCCATCTGGCTCGGCTGGTTCTGGCGTCCGCTGCGGGTGCTGGCGGTCGTGGTGGCGGCGGCGGCGCTGATGGGCATCGTCTCCTACCAGGGCGACCTGGCGCGCGCGGAGCAAGTGTTCTGGCTCAAGTATTTCCTGTCCAGCCAGTCCGCCATCCTCTGGATGAGCGTGCTGTTCTTCATGAGCACGCTGTTCTACTGGATCGGCTTCTTCAGCGGCAAGCAGGCCGACACCATGGACCTGATCGGCTCCCGGTTGGCCTGGGCCGCGGTCGCGATGGCGCTGATCGGCACCATGGTGCGCTGGTACGAGAGCCACCAGCTCGGCCCGGACATCGGCCACATCCCCGTCAGCAACCTCTACGAAGTCTTCGTCCTGTTCTGCTGGTTGACGGCCGCCTTCTACCTGTACTACGAGACGCGCTACGGCACGCGCGCGCTGGGCGCCTTCGTCATGCTCGTGGTGAGCGCGGCGGTCGGCTTCCTGCTCTGGTACACGCTGGTGCGCGAGGCCCACGAGATCCAGCCGCTGGTGCCGGCCCTTCAGAGCTGGTGGATGAAGCTTCACGTGCCGGCCAACTTCATCGGCTACGGCACTTTCGCGCTGGCCGCCATGGTGGCCTTCGCCTACCTCATCAAGGAACAGGCGCGGGAGACGCGCTGGTACCGGCTCACCCCCATGTGGCTGCTGGGCGTCGCGCTGTGCTTCGTGCCGGTGGCCTTCCGCCAGCGTGCGCAGGAGGCCGGCGGCAGCTACTGGTTCGTCTATGCGGCCATCTCGGCCGTGATCGCCGCGGGCATTCTGCTGGGGCGCCGCCGCATCGCGGCGCGGCTGCCGGCCAACGAGGTGCTGGACGACGTGATGTACAAGTCCATCACCGTCGGCTTCGCCTTCTTCACCATCGCCACGGTGCTGGGCGCGCTGTGGGCGGCCGATGCCTGGGGCGGCTACTGGAGCTGGGACCCGAAGGAAACCTGGGCGCTGATCGTCTGGCTCAACTACGCAGCCTGGCTGCACATGCGACTGGTGAAGGGTTTGCGCGGGACCGTGGCGGCCTGGTGGGCGCTGGCGGGGCTGGCGGTGACCACCTTCGCCTTTCTGGGCGTCAACATGTTCCTGAGCGGGCTGCACAGCTACGGCACCCTTTAGCGTGGCGGCCGGATGAATCCGCCGGAACATCCGACGCGTAACCGGATCAGCATGGGGACCGAACTGATCCCAGTACGACAAAACAGCTGAAAGGCGATCCATGTTGATTCGTTCCGATGATTCCGGCTTTATCCACCCGCGGTCCAGCGAAATCACGCCGCGCGCGGCCTACGAGGGGCGTCGCGACATGCTCAAGCTGCTGGCCGGTGGCATGGCGGGGGCGGCGCTGGCTTCCTGGGCCGCCCGCGACGCGTTGGCGCAGGCCACCGCACCCGGCAAGCTGGCGGCGCTCCAGGGCCAGAA
The DNA here is from genome assembly GCF_039541515.1 of Variovorax defluvii. Taxonomy (NCBI): domain Bacteria; kingdom Pseudomonadati; phylum Pseudomonadota; class Betaproteobacteria; order Burkholderiales; family Comamonadaceae; genus Variovorax; species Variovorax defluvii. Next base: position 216,895 of record NZ_BAABGJ010000001.1, on the reverse strand, counting down.
GTCGGCCGTGCCCGGTGCGCAGACGATGGAGAAGCTCACCGACTACAAGGACGCGACCAGCTACAACAATTACTACGAGTTCGGCACCGACAAGGGCGATCCGGTCAAGAACGCCGGGACGTTGAAAACCCGGCCGTGGACCGTCGAGGTCGAAGGCCTGGTCAAGAAGCCGGGCAAGTACGGCATCGAGGACCTGATCAAGCTCAGCGCACAGGAAGAGCGCATCTACCGCCTGCGCTGCGTCGAAGGCTGGTCGATGGTGATCCCCTGGGTCGGCTATTCGCTGGCCGAACTCATCAAGCGGGTGGAGCCGCAGGGCAGCGCCAAGTACGTCGAGTTCGTCACCCTGGCCGACCCCAAGACCATGCCTTTCGTGGGTTCGCGCGTCCTGGACTGGCCCTACGCGGAAGGGCTGCGCATGGACGAGGCCATGCATCCCCTCACGTTGCTGACCTTCGGCATGTACGGCGAGGTGCTGCCCAACCAGAACGGCGCCCCGGTGCGCATCGTGGTGCCGTGGAAATACGGGTTCAAGAGCGCCAAGTCCATCGTGAAGATTCGTTTCGTCGAGAAGGAACCGGGCACCGCCTGGAACAAGGCCGCGGCGCAGGAGTACGGTTTCTATTCGAACGTCAATCCGAACGTGGACCACCCGCGCTGGAGTCAGGCGACCGAGCGGCGCATCGGCGACGGATCGGGGCTGTTTGCCAAGCGGCACAAGACCTTGATGTTCAACGGCTACGAGCCGCAGGTCGGCCAGCTCTATGCCGGCATGGACCTGAAGAAGTTCTACTGAGTCGACCGGCCATGAACAAGCTGCTGCTGCACCCGGCTGCGAAGCCGCTGGTGTTTATCCTGGGATTGCTGCCCTTTGCCTGGCTGGCCTATGGCGCCGTCACCGAAGGCCTGGGCGCCAATCCGGCGGAGTACTTGATCCGCTCGACGGGCGACTGGACCCTGCGCTTCCTCTGCATCGTGCTGGCCGTCACCCCGTTGCGCGTGAGCTTCAAAGTCAACGCGCTGGCGCGCTTCAGGCGCATGCTGGGCCTGTTCGCGTACTTCTACGTGGTCGTCCACCTGCTGAGCTACAGCCTCTTCGACATGGGCTTCGACATTCCCGAGATCGCGAAGGACATCGCCAAGCGTCCCTTCATCCTGGTCGGCTTCAGCGCCTTCGTGCTGCTCACGCCGCTCGCAGCTACCTCGTTCAACCGCGCGATCAAGGCACTGGGTGCGAGGCGCTGGCAGGCGCTGCACAAGCTGGTCTATCTGATCGCCGGGCTGGGGCTGCTGCACTTCTTCTGGATGCGTGCCGGCAAGAACAATTTCAGCGAGGTGTTCGTCTACGCCGCGATTGTGGCGGTGCTGCTGGGCTGGCGGGTCTGGAACTTCGCGCGCAACAGGAAGAACGGGGCGAGCGTGCCGCGGCCATCTTCGGCCGGGCGCGTGCAGATGAGCAAGTGAGGTGGGGGCTCAGTCGCCCAGTCGCTCGCTGCGCAGTTGGTCCTCGATGGTCTCGCGGCGGCGGATCAGTGTGGCGCGATCGCCGCTCACCAGCAGCTCGGCGGCCCGGCCACGGGTGTTGTAGTTGCTGGCCATCGCCATCGAATAGGCACCGGCGGAGAGGACTGCCAGCAAGTCACCGGCTTGCACGTCCAGGGCGCGGTCGCGGCCGAGCCAGTCGCCGCTTTCGCAGACCGGGCCCACCACGTCGTAAGTGAGCGCCTGGCCACCTTGGCGCGAGACCACCGGCGCGATGCGGTGGAAGGCCTGGTACATCGCGGGCCGCGGCAGGTCGTTCATCGCCGCGTCGACGATGCAGAAGTTCTTTTCCTCGCCCGGCTTGGTGTAGAGCACTTCCGTCACGCACAGGCCCGCATTGCCGACAAGGGAGCGGCCCGGCTCGACGATCAGGCGCCGCCGACCGAAGCCGCGGGCATCGAGGCGCGCCAGCAATCGCTGCCACAGCGCATCGGCCGCGGGCGGCGTGTCGCCGTTGTAGTCGATGCCCAAGCCACCGCCGAAGTCCAGGTGATGCAGCGGAATGCCGGCCTTCTCGATGGCCTCGACCAGGTCGAGCACGCGCTCCAGCGCTTCGAGGTAAGGCTCGGCCTCGGTGATCTGCGAGCCGATGTGGCAGTCGATGCCCACCACCTGCAGGCCGGCGAGCGACGCGGCATGCTGGTAGATGGCCACGGCGCGGTCGTGCGCGATGCCGAACTTGTTCCCCTTGAGGCCGGTGGAGATGTAAGGATGGGTCTTCGGATCGACGTTGGGGTTGATGCGCACGCTGATGGCGGCACGGCGCCCTTCCGCGAGCGCGACCGCATTGAGCACATCGATCTCGGCTTCGCTCTCCACGTTGAAACAGGCGATGCCGGCGGCCAGGGCCTGACGCATCTCGGCCCGGGTCTTGCCGACGCCGGAGAAGATCACCTTGGCAGGATCGGCGCCTGCCGCGAGCACGCGTGCGAGCTCCCCGCCCGACACGATGTCGAAGCCGCAGCCTGCCTCGGCGAAAACGCGCAGAATGCCCAGGGAGGAATTGGCCTTGATCGCATAGCAGACCAGCGCGTCGCGTCCTTCGAAGCCTCGCTGGTACGCTGCCAGGGCGTCGAGCATCCATTGCTTGGAGTAGACGAATAACGGCGTACCGTGTTCGCGTGCCAGGGCTGGCAGCGCGACCCCTTCGACGTACAGCGTATTGTCACGGTAGGCGATGTGCGGATGGCCGGGAAGAGGCAGGTTCTGTTCGCTCACTTCATGCCCTCGCTCTTCGGCGCCGTGGTGCCGACGGCGGCGGGGGACTGCCCGGGTGTTGCGCTGGTCCCGCCCGTTCCGCCGATGGCCGCATCGTTGCTGCTGGAACGCGGCAGAAGCAGTTCGGGGAGGGTGGCTCGGTCCCTCGCGGCGGGCTCGGTCGGCAGATAAAGCGCGCCCTTTTGCCCACAGCCGCCCAGCGCGACCCCGATGAGCATGAGGCCAATGGCGCTCACTAGAATTTGACGGACATTCGACATGCTGAAATTGTAATGACCGACCCCGAATACCTGGACCGCGCGGAGGCTGCGCTGGCCGCCATCGAAAGCAGTTGCGACCGCATCAACGACACGACAGATGCTGACATCGACAACCAGCGCGTAGGCGGCATGGTCACCATCACCTTTCGCAACGGCAGCCAGCTGATCGTCAACCTGCAAAAGCCCCTGCACGAGATCTGGCTGGCGGCGCGCTCCGGCGGCTATCACTACCGTCATGACGGCCAGGCGTGGGTCGACACCAAGAGCGGGGAGGAACTGTTCGGCCAGCTTTCGCGCGAGGCCAGCGCGCAATCCGGGCTGCCGCTGCGGTTCACCAGCAGCTGAAGACCCCCGGGTCAGTTGCGGAACAGGTCGAGGATGCGGCTGCGCTCTTCGGGCTGCGGTGCCGCACCGATGGGCGCGCCGGAGATTGCTTCCGCCGGCGGCGTCGGGCCCGCCTCGATACCGAGGGTGGCCACGCCACGCCCCGGCGCGTAATCGTCGTAGTACCACTCGCCTCCGACGTTGACCACGCCCGACGGCGGCGACGCGGTCAACTCGGTCACCGGCACGCCCTTGATGGCGGTCTCCATGAAGCTGATCCAGATGGGCAGACTCAATCCGCCGCCGGTCTCGCGATCGCCGAGCTTGCGCGGCGTGTCGTAGCCCATCCAGGCCACGGCGGCCATCGTGGGCTGGAAGCCGGCGAACCAGGCATCGAGCGAATCGTTGGTGGTGCCGGTCTTGCCGTAGAGGTCCGGCCGCTTCAGCGTGGCCTGTGCCTTGGCGGCGGTGCCGGTGCGGGCGACCTCCTGCAGCAGGCTGTCCATGATGAAGGCGTTGCGTTGCGGGATGGCGCGCATGCTCTCGTTGAGCAAGGGGGGCTGGGTCTCGACGAGCACCCGGTCCTTGTGGTCGGTGACGCGCGTCACGAGGTAGGGGTTGACGCGATAGCCGCCGTTCGCGAACACCGAGTAGGCCGTCGCCATCTGCATCGGCGTGACCGCACCTGCTCCCAGTGCCATCGGCAGGTAGGCAGGATGCTTTTCGCGCTCGAAGCCGAAGTTGCCGATCCAGTCCTGGGCGTAGCGCGTGCCGATGGATTGCAGCACGCGGATCGACACCATGTTCTTCGACTTCGCGAGGGCGCGGCGCAGGGACATCGGACCCTCGAAGTTGCCGTCGTAGTTCTTCGGCTCCCAGGGCTGGCCGCCGGTGGTGCCGGCATCGAAGAAGAGCGGTCCGTCGTTGACCACCGTCCCTGGCGTGAAGCCCTTCTCGAGGGCTGCCGAGTAGATGAAGGGTTTGAAGCTCGACCCCGGTTGCCGCCAAGCCTGCGTGACATGGTTGAACTTGTTCTTGTCGAAATCGAAGCCGCCGACCATGGCCTTGACCGCGCCGTCCCGCGGGTCTAGCGCCACGAAGGCGCCCTCGACCTCCGGCAGCTGCGTGATCTCCCACGTGTTCTTCGGCGTCTTCACGACGCGGATCACCGCGCCGCGGCGGATCTTGATGTTCGGAGGGGCCTTGTCGGACAGCCCCGACTGGGCGGGACGCAAGCCTTCGCCGACGATCTGCAACGTGTCGCCGTTGGCGCGCACGGCAGTGATCTCCTTGGCGGTGGCCTTGAGCACCACAGCCGACATCACATCGCCGTTGTCTGGATGCTCAGCCAGGGCATCGTCGACCGCCTCGTCGAGTTCCTTGGGGTCGTTCGGCAGTTCCACGAACTTCTCGGGGCCGCGATAGATTTGGCGCCGTTCGTAGTCCATGATGCCTTTGCGCAGTGCCTTGTAGGCTGCGGCCTGGTCGGTGGCTACCAGCGTGGTGTAGACCTTCAGCCCGCGCGTGTAGGTGCTGTCGCCGTACTGGGCGTACATCAGCTGGCGCACCGTCTCGGCCACGTACTCGGCATGCAGCCTGGTGGGGTCGGCGCCGTCGCGCAGGTGCAGCTCTTCCTTCTTCGCCTCGGCAGCCTGTTCGGCCGTGATGAAGCCGGCCTCCTGCATGCGGTCGATCACGTAGAGCTGGCGACCGCGCGCGCGCGTCGGATTGTTGACCGGATTGTTCGCTCCGGGCGCCTTGGGCAGACCCGCCAGCATTGCCGCCTGAGCGATGGTGATGTTCTTGAGCGGCTTGCCGAAATACGCCTCCGAAGCCGCAGCGAAACCGTAGGCACGGTTGCCCAGATAGATCTGGTTGAGATAGATCTCGAGAATCTGGTCCTTGGTCAGTAAGTGCTCGAGCTTGAAGGTGAGCAGGACCTCATAGATCTTCCGGGTCAGCGTCTTCTCGGAACTCAGGTAGACGTTGCGTGCCACCTGCATCGTGATGGTGGAGGCGCCCTGGCTCTTCATTCTGTTCATGTTGGCCAGACCGGCGCGCAACAGGCCCTTATAGTCGACTCCGCCGTGGTCGTAGAAGCGCGCATCCTCCGCTGCCAGCACCGCGTCTTTCATGACCTTGGGGATGGTCGCGATCGGCGTGAGGTTGCGGCGCTCCTCGCCGAATTCGCCGATCAGAATGCCCTCGGAGGAAAAGACCCGCAACGGCAGCTTGGGCCGGTAGTCCGCGAGTTCGGAGATATCGGGAAGGTTCGGATAGGCCACGGCCAGCGCCACGGCCACGATGCAGGCCAGGGCCACCGCGCCCGCCGCTACCAGGCCTGCTCCCCACAGCACAAAGCGCGTCAGCCAGGTCAGCCAGACGGGGCGGATGGGAGGCGGGGGAGTCTTGGCGGGCCCGTGGGGGCGAGTCTTTTCGGGCATGAGGGAAAGTGGAAGTCAACGCCAATTATAAAAAGCGCCCCTTTCCGGACGGGCCCTTCTGGGGGACATAAAACCCAAGTACTCGCATTCGTGACGTAAGTTATGAATCGAGGCTGTTACGTTCTTTTTTGACAACGCTTGATGCGAGACTTCATGTTCCGGCGCTTGGTTGGCCGGAAACGTCCTGCTAGCATGCACCCACACGCATATATTTCCAATCGTTACAAACGGAACGGGATTTAACTTGGCCGCTTTCGGATCGCTGTTTCGCCGTCAGCCAGCGCCGTTGCTGGGGTTGGACGTCAGCTCGTCCAGCGTCAAGCTGGTCGAACTCGGCCGCGATGCCAGCGGCAGGCTGGTTCTGGAGCGTTGCGCCATCGAACCGTTGGAACGAGGCTGGATCACGGACGGCAACGTCGAGAAGTTCGACGAGGTGGCAGAGGCGGTCCGGCGCGTGGTGCGCAAGAGTGGCAGCCGCACCAAGAACGCGGCGCTGGCCCTTCCGCCCTCCGCTGTCATCACCAAGAAGATCATCCTGCCCGGAGGCATGAGCGAACAGGAGCTCGAGATCCAGGTCGAGTCCGAGGCCAACCAGTACATCCCGTTCTCGCTGGACGAGGTGAGCCTGGACTTCTGCGTCATCGGTCAGAGTGCCAACACCACCGGTGACGTGGAAGTCCTCATTGCCGCTTCACGCAAGGAAAAGGTGCAGGATCGCCAAGGTCTCGCGGAAGCCGCCGGCCTGAAGGCGGTCATCCTCGACGTCGAGTCCTACGCGTCGCGGCTGGCGACAGCGCGCCTGATCGAGCAGCTTCCCGGGCAGGGCCGCGATGCCGTGGTGGCGCTCTTCGAAGTGGGTGCCTTCACGACCAGCATGCAGGTGCTGCGCAACCAGGAGGTCCTCTACGACCGGGACCAAGCCTTCGGCGGCGCCCAGCTCACGCAGTTGATCGTGCGGCAGTACGGCTTTTCCGCCGAAGAGGCCGAAGCCAAGAAGCGCAGTGGCGACCTGCCCGACGACTACGGCTCCGGCGTGCTCAAGCCCTTCGTGGCGAGCATCGCACAGGAAATCGCCAGGGCGCTTCAGTTCTTCTTCACCAGCACACCGCACAACCGGGTCGACTACGTACTGCTCGCAGGTGGATCGGCTGCGCTTCCGGGGCTGACCACCGCCGTCACGCGTCAGACGTCCTTTGCCTGCTCGCTGGTCAATCCCTTCGACGGCATGGAAATTGGCAGTGGTATTCGCGAGAAGAAGGTACGGCGCGAGGCGCCCTCGTACCTGACCTCCTGCGGCCTGGCGATGCGGAGGTTCCTGCAGTGATTCTTATCAACCTGCTCCCGCACCGGGAGGCCGCGCGCAAGCGCAGGCGAGAGACCTTCTATGCGGCACTGGGCGCGTCGGCGGTCTTGGGCTGCCTCATCGCCGGTGCCGCCTTTCTCTGGTACCAGGCCCAGATCGCCGATCAGCAGGCCAAGAACAGCTTTCTCCAGGCCGAAATCAAGAAGTTGGAAGCCGAGATCAAGGAGATCTCCACCCTTCAGGCCGAGATTGCCGCCTTGCGCGCGCGCCAGCAGGCCGTGGAGGACCTCCAGGGAGACCGCAACATGCCGGTGCACCTGCTCAACGAACTTGTGCGGCAGTTGCCCGACGGCGTCTACCTGACCAGCATGAAGCAGGACAACCAGACGGTCACATTGCTGGGCCAGGCCCAGTCCAACGAGCGGGTGTCGGAGTTGTTGCGGAACCTGGGCAACAACAGCCCGTGGCTGGTCAAGCCCGAACTGGTGGAAATCACCGCCGGCAACGTCAGCCTGAGCCCGCGCGATCAGCGGCGGGTGGCTAACTTCACGATGCGCATCGGGCTCAAGCGGCCGACGGATGCGCAAAAGCCCGCGGCCGGCACCGGGGCGGCGTCTTCGTCCGCGGGCAAGGGTTGAGCGGCATCATGGCAACCAAACGCGCTTCCAACATCGACATCGGTGCCGCTCTGCAGCGCTTCGCCGAGCAATTCCGTGGCCTGAATCCGAACGACCCTTCGGTGTGGCCGCCGGTGCCTCGCTACGCGTTGTGCGCGTTGGTCACGGTGCTGGTTCTGGTGGCTCTGTGGTTTGTATGGCTCACCAATTCCAACGACGAACTCGAGGCCGAAAAAGCCAAGGAAGTCGCCCTCCGCGCCGACTACCAGAAGAAGGTGGGGCAGGCCGCGAATCTCGAACTCTTGAAGAAGCAGCGGGAGCAGGTACAGCAATACGTGACGCTGCTCGAGAAGCAATTGCCGAGCAAGGCCGAGATGGATGCCCTGCTTTCTGACATCAACCAGGCCGGACTCGGCCGCAGCCTCCAGTTCGAGCTGTTCCGCCCGGGCCAGGTCGTCGTCAAGGACTACTACGCCGAGCTGCCGATCGCGGTGAAGGTCACGGGGCGCTATCACGACATGGGCGCTTTCGTTGCGGATGTGGCCAATCTCTCGCGCATCGTGACCTTGAACAATCTGGCGGTCACCCCGGGCAAGGACGGCGCGCTGACGATGGATGCCACGGCGCGGACCTTCCGCTACCTTGACGAAGAAGAGCAGGCGGCGCAAAAGCGCGCTGCTACAGCTGCGGCGAAGAAGAAATGAGAAGGCTTTTTTACCCCTTGTGGCTCTGCGCCGCGGCCTTCGCCCTGAGCGGCTGCTTAGGCTCCGACCAGGAAGAGCTCCAGCGCTGGATGGCCGAGCAGAAGGCACAGGTGCGGCCCACCGTGCCGCCGATCACCGAGCCGAAGAAATTCACACCCCAGGCTTACACCGAGGGCAATGCGTTCGAGCCCTTCAACATGCAGAAGCTCACGCAGGCCCTGCGGCGCGACGCCAGCCAGCCCAGCACCTCGGGCCTGATCGCGCCGGAACTGACCCGCCGCAAGGAAGCGCTGGAAGCATTCCCGCTCGACTCCATGGCCATGGTGGGCAGCATGGTGCGCAATGGTCAACCCGTCGCGCTCATCACCGTGGACAAGCTGCTCTATCAGGTGCGAGTTGGTAACTATCTGGGGCTCAACTACGGGCGCATCACGCGCATTAGCGAAACCGAACTCGCCTTGCGTGAAATCGTGCAGGACGCCGCTGGCGAATGGATCGAACGCGTGGCGACGCTGCAGTTGCAAGAGAGGTCGAAATGAAACCGAAGAAATACAGGTTCGCGCAGTGGCTGCGCGTGGTCGGCGCTGGCCTGCTCGCCTGTGGCGCGGTGGCGATGGCGCATGCGCAGAACGCGATCGAGTCGGTCACCAGCTCGATGCAGTCCGGCGCCGAGGTCGTGCGCATTGACCTCACGCAGCCGCTCACGACCCCGCCCACTGGCTTCGCGATCCAGACGCCGGCGCGCATCGCACTTGACTTTCCTGGCGTGACCAATGCGATCGGCCGCTCTGCGATCGACATCAACCAGGGCAATCTGCGTTCCATCAACGTGGTGCAGGCCGGGGAGCGCACCCGGCTGGTCCTGAACCTCAAGCAGGCGACGGCTTACAAGGCCGAGATCCAGGGCAAGTCTCTGCTGGTGTCTCTGGAGCCCGTTCCAGGTGCCGCCCTGGTCGCTTCGACGCCTCAGGCCTTCGCCGAGAACCGCAACCGCGACATGCTGCCCCTGCGGGATGTCGACTTCCGCCTCGGCTCGGACAACACCGGCCGCGTGGTCGTCGACCTGGCCAACAACCAGGTCGGCGTGGACATCCGCCAGCAAGGACGCAACCTGGTCGTCGAGTTCACCAAGTCCACCCTGCCGGAAGGCCTGCGCCGCCGCCTCGACGTGTCGGATTTCGGGACGCCCGTGCAGACCGTGACGGCGCAGCAGGCCGGCGACCGCGTGCGCATGACCATCGAGCCCAAAGGGGACTGGGAACACAGCGCCTATCAGAGCGAGAACCAGTTCGTGGTCGAGGTGCGTCCACGCAAGGTCGACCCGACCAAGCTGACCCAGGGTGTCGGCTACACCGGCGAGAAGCTGTCGCTGAACTTCCAGAACATCGAGATCCGCTCGCTGCTGCAGGTGATCGCCGATTTCACGAACTTCAACATCGTGACCTCGGATTCGGTGACCGGTGCGCTGACCCTGCGCCTGAAGGACGTGCCCTGGGATCAGGCGCTCGACATCATCATGCAGGCCAAGAACCTGGGCATGCGCAAGAACGGCAGCGTGCTGTGGATCGCGCCCAAGGACGAGATCAACGCCAAGGAGAAGCTCGAGTTCGAGGCACAGGCCGCGATCCAGAACCTGGAGCCGCTGCGCACCCAATCCTTCCAGCTGAACTACACGAAGGCTGTGACCATCGCGCAGGGCCTGACCGGTTCGGGAGCGGCGAGCGGCGGCGGTTCCGGCACCACGACCCGCATCCTGAGCCCGCGCGGCAGCGTGATCGCCGAATCGCGGACCAACCAGCTCTTCGTGTCCGACATTCCCTCGCGCCTGCAGCAGGTGGCCGAGCTCATCCAGAAGCTGGACGTGCCGGTGCGCCAGGTGCTGATCGAGGCGCGCATCGTCGAAGCGTCCGACACTTTCGGCAAGTCGCTGGGCGTGCGTCTCGGTGGCGGCGTGGCGGGCGCCACGGTGGGCTCGAACAACGGACGGAACGTGTTCGGCAACATCGGTGCCATCCCGGTCGTCACCCCGGGCACCGCCACCACGCCGACCAGCGCACTCACGACCTTCACGAACTCCAACTTCGTCAACCTGCCGTCGACCGGTGTGGCCGGCAACGGCAATGCGCCCGGCACCTTTGCCATCTCGCTGTTCAACTCGAGCTTTTCGCGCATGCTGAACCTCGAGATCTCGGCGCTGGAAGCGGACGGCAAGGGCAAGGTGGTGTCCAGCCCGCGTGTGGTGACCGCCGACCAGACCAAGGCGCTGATCGAGCAGGGCACGGAACTGCCCTACCAGGTCGCCACCTCCAGCGGCGCGACCTCCATTGCTTTCCGCAAGGCCAACCTCAAGCTCGAGGTGACGCCGCAGATCACCCCGGAAGGCAACATCATCCTGACGCTGGACGTCAACAAGGACACAGTCGGCCAGGCGACGACGGCCGGCTTCGCGATCAACACCAAGCACGTGCAGACCGAGGTGCTGGTCGAAAACGGCGGCACGGTGGTCATCGGTGGTATCTTCGAACTCACCGAAACCAACGACGAATCGCGCGTGCCGGTGCTGGGTGAAGTGCCCTACGTGGGGGCACTGTTCCGCAAGCGCGAACGCGTTGCCAACAAAACCGAAATGCTCGTCTTTATCACCCCAAAGATGATTACCGACCGTAACGCTGCGCGCTGACGCGCCGGCGTTCGGAACAGTGCGTGGCGGTCGCCCTCGTCGGCCTGCCCGGCGCCGGAAAATCGGCGGTGGGCAAGCGTTTGGCCCAGCGTCTTCAGCTTCCCTTCATCGACAGCGATGATCTGATCGAGCGGCGCATCGGCTGCTCCATCCGGGACTACTTCGAGCGCGAGGGAGAGCAGAGCTTCCGTGACCTCGAGCAGGAGGTGATCGCCGACCTCGCCGCCGCGCCCCGCGGCATCGTGTCCACCGGCGGCGGCTCGGTCTTGCGGGAGGCCAATCGCCGGCAGCTGCGTGAGCACTTCCACGTAATCTACCTGCGCTCCTCGCCCGAGGATCTGTTCCGGCGGCTGCGGCACGATGTCAAGCGGCCCCTGTTGCAGGTGGCCGACCCCTTGGGCCGCCTGCACGAGCTCTATGCCGCGCGTGATCCGCTCTACCGCGAAACCGCGCACGACGTGGTCGAAACCGGCCGGCCGACCGTCGCGATGCTGGTGAACATCATCGTGATGCAGTTGGAGCTGGCCGGCCTGATAGCCCCGGGCACCGGAAGCGATCCGCAGGTCTGAGTCCGGGCCGTGTCGGCATGCGCCTAAACTCGGGGCCATGTCAGTGCTCCTTTCCCCCGAACGGGTCGAGATCCAGCTCGGCGAGCGCAGCTACCCGATCCTGATCGGCAACGGCCTGCTCGGCGAGCCGCGCCATTTCGACGCCGCCCCGGCCGCTGCATCGGCCCTGATTGTCAGCAATACCACGGTCGCGCCGTTGTATGCGCGAGCCCTGCGCGACACCCTGGCCGGCCGCTTCCAGGCCGTGCATATGCTGGAGCTGCCCGACGGCGAGGCGCACAAAGATTGGCAAACGCTGAACCTCATCTTCGACGCATTGCTGCGCCACGGCTGCGACCGCAAGACGGTGCTGTTTGCGCTCGGCGGCGGCGTGGTGGGCGACATGGTCGGCTTCGCGGCGGCCAGCTACATGCGAGGGGTGCCCTTCGTGCAGGTCCCGACCACGCTGCTGGCGCAGGTCGATTCGTCGGTGGGTGGCAAGACGGCGATCAATCATCCTCTGGGCAAGAACATGATCGGCGCCTTCTACCAGCCTCGTCTGGTGATGTGCGACCTGGCCACCTTGTCCACCTTGCCGGCGCGCGAGCTCAGTGCCGGCCTGGCCGAGATCATCAAGTACGGCCCGATCTACGACATGGCCTTCTTCGACTGGATCGAGGCGAACATCGATGCGCTCATGGCACGCGACCCTGCCGCGCTCGCGCATGCGGTGCGGCGCAGCTGCGAGATCAAGGCGGCCGTCGTGGGGCAGGACGAGCGCGAGACCGGCCTGCGCGCGATCCTCAATTTCGGCCATACCTTCGGCCATGCCATCGAGTCCGGCCTGGGCTATGGCGAGTGGCTGCACGGCGAGGCCGTCGGCTGCGGCATGGTGCTGGCCGCACGGCTGTCGCAGCGGCTGGGGGGCGTCGATGAAGCCTTCGTGCAGCGGCTCTCGGCGCTGGTGGAGCGGGCCGGGCTGCCGGTCGTGGCACCGGCGCTGGGTTTGGAGCGCTACCTCGAGCTCATGCGCATCGACAAGAAGTCGGAAGCCGGCGAAATTCGTTTCGTGGTCATCGACCAACCCGGCTCGGCCGCGATGCGCAGTGCGCCCGACACCATGGTGCGCGAGGTGCTGGCACAGGGCTGCGCGTCCTGATCCGGCCTGAACCGATGAGCCTGGCCCCCTATGCCAGCCATCCGGCGCGGTCGCGCGGCCGGCGCCATCCCGAGCCGCCGGCGCCTACGCGTGACGACTTCCAGCGAGACCGAGACCGCATCGTCCATTCGACTGCTTTCCGGCGCCTGGTCTACAAGACGCAGGTCTTCCTCAACCACGAAGGCGACCTGTTCCGCACCCGTCTCACGCACTCCCTGGAAGTGGCCCAGCTCGGCCGCTCGATCGCGCGTGCGCTGCGGCTCAACGAGGACCTGGTGGAGGCCGTTGCGCTGGCCCATGACCTCGGCCACACGCCTTTCGGGCATGCCGGGCAGGATGCGCTCGATGCCTGCATGGCGCAGCATGGGGGCTTCGAGCACAACCTGCAGAGCCTGCGCGTGGTGGATGCGCTCGAGCACCGCTATCCGCAGTACGACGGCCTCAACCTGAGCTTCGAAGCCCGCGAGGGCATCCTCAAGCACTGCTCGCGCGCCAATGCCGAGCGCCTGGAGGCGGCCGAGCCGGGCGGCGTCGGGCGTCGCTTCTGCGATCGCACGCAGCCGGGCCTGGAGGCGCAGCTGTGCAACCTGGCCGACGAAATCGCCTACAACGCCCACGACATCGACGATGGCGTGCGCTCGGGCCTGATCGAGCTCGACCGGCTCGACGAGGTCGCGCTGTTCAGCCGCTACCTGCGCGAAACGCGGACGGAGCATCCGCAACTGCAAGGGCGGCGCGTCCTGTACGAGGCCATCCGCCGCATGCTGAGCGCGCAGGTTTACGACGTCATCGACGCGACCCGTGCCGCGCTCGAAGCGGCCGGACCAGCCGACGCGGATGACGTGCGCCGCGCAGCGCCGCTGGTACTCTTCAGCGGGACCATGCGCGCGCAGTCCACCGAGCTCAAGCAGTTCCTTTTCCGCAATCTCTACCGTCACCCCCGCGTCATGCAGACGACGGGCAGGGCGAAGGAGGTGGTGCGCGAGTTGTTCGACGCCTACATCGACGATCCGGCGCAGATGCCGCAATCCTTTGCGCTGCGCGAAGACCGCCAGCGCGCGGTGGCCGACTACATCGCCGGCATGACGGACCGCTTCGCGATCCGCGAGCACGAGCGCCTGACCGGGCGACGGTGGATCGAATGAGCCAGTCGATCCAGTCCCCCACGGACACCCGCATCCCCGGCGCGGCGTTGGCCGTGGTTCTGGCCGGTGTATCCGCGGCCTTGCACCTCGGCAAGCTGCCGCCGGCGGTGCCTGCGCTGCAGGCCACGCTCGGCATCGGGCTGGTCGAGGCAGGCTTCCTCCTGGCGCTGGTGCAGGCTGCTGGCATGACCCTCGGCATGTTGTTCGGCCTGGTGGCCGATGCGGTCGGCCTGCGGCGCAGCATATTGGCGGGCCTGGTCGTGATCACGGTGGCCAGCGTCCTGGGCGGGTGGGTCGGCGTTGCGGCGCATGCCGGTGCCCAGGCCATCCATTGGCTGCTGGCCCTGCGGGCGCTGGAAGGTGTCGGCTTTCTATTGACCGTGATGCCCGGGCCCGGCCTGATCCGGGCCCTCTCGCCGCCGAATGCGGAAAAGAAGGCGCTCGGTCTCTGGGGGGCCTACATGCCGCTGGGCGTTGCCTTGGCCCTGCTGCTGGGTCCGGCGCTGATTGCTCTGGGTGGGTGGCCGGGCTGGTGGTGGGCGCTGTCGGCTGTCTCGGCCATGGCGGCGGTCTGGGTGTGGGCGGTGGTGCCGGCCGATCGGCAACTGCGCATCCCGCGGGCGACGCCATCACCGGCAAGCGGCTCCGGCCGCCTCCTCGACACGGTGAGTTCCGCGGGGCCGTGGAAGCTGGCACTTGCCTTTGGCGTTTATTCCTCGCAATGGATGGCCGTGATTGCCTTCCTGCCCGTGATCTATGCCGAAGTTGGGGTGCCCGCCGCCTGGAGCGCCGCGCTGACGGCGTTGGCGGCGGCGATGAACATCGCCGGCAACATCTGCGGCGGCCACCTCCTCCAGCGCGGCGCCGCGCCGGAGCGCCTGCTGCGCAGCGGCTTCGTCGTGATGGCGCTGAGCAGCATCATGGCCTTCGCGCAGATCGGGCCGGCCGGCGACGCCGCCAGCCTGCCCCCGGCGCTGCGCTATCTCGCCGTCTGCCTGTTCTCGCTGGCCGGAGGGATGATCCCGGCGACCCTTTTCATGCTCTCGGTCCGGCTCGCGCCCGGGCCCTCGACCGTCTCGACGACGGTGGGCCTGATGCAGCAGGCCTCATCCCTGGGCCAGTTTCTTGCGCAGCCCGTGGTTGCGTGGATCGCCCACCGGGCCGGCGGCTGGCAGTGGACCTGGAGCGTGACGCTGGCGTGCTCGCTGGCCGGCCTCGCCCTCGCGGCGCGCGTGAGGCCGGCGCCGGCCCGTACGGGGACCGCGGCATGAGTCCGACAAAGCCAGTTCCGGTCGAACAAGCGCTGAAGGACACGCAACGCTGGCTCGAACGTGCCGTGATCGGGCTGAACCTGTGTCCCTTCGCCAAGGCGGTGCACGTGCGCGGCCAGATCCACTATGCCGTCTACGAAGAGGCCGAGGAGGGCGGCCTCCTCGACGCGCTCCTGGGCGAAGCCCACGCGCTGGCGGACTGCGACGCCGCAGAGCGCGACACCACCCTCCTCATCGCCCCGAACACCTTGACCGACTTCCTGGACTTCAACGATTTCACCGCCCGTGCCGAACGCCGCCTCGCGCGCGCCGGCTTCGACGGTCAGCTCCAACTCGCCAGCTTTCACCCGTGCTTCCAGTTCGCCGGGGCGGAGATCGACGACATCACGAACGCGACCAACCGCGCGCCGTACCCCACATTGCACTTGCTGCGCGAAGAGAGCGTGAGCCGCGCCGTCGAGGCCTTCCCCGAGGCCGAAGCCATCTTCGGGCGCAACATCGAGACGCTGGAACGACTCGGGCACGAGGGATGGGCGGCACTGGGTGTCGGTCCGCACGGAGCGGCCTCATGAGCAAGGCATCTGCCGCGAAGGCATCCAAGGCTGAAGCCGAGCTGCAGGAGGTCCTGCGGCCGGGCCAGTCCATCGAACTCCTGAAAGAACTGCACATTCTCACGCGCGAAGGGCGGCTCAACCAGGACTCGCGCCGCAAGCTCAAGCAGGTCTACCACCTGTTCCAGTTCATCGAGAAGCTGCTCGCCGAGCTGCCGGAGGAGGGCGGCCGGGCCACGCTCGCCGACCATGGCGCCGGCAAGTCCTACCTCGGCTTCATCATCTACGACCTGTTCTTCCAGGCCAGAGGCGGGGGGCACGTCTACGGCATCGAGACGCGAGCGGAACTGGTGGCGAAGTCGCGCGCGCTGGCAGCGCGCCTGGGTTTCGAGCGCATGTCCTTCCTCAACATCAGTGCGGCGGAATCGGCCGATGCGGCCGAGCTGCCGGCGCAGGTGGACGTCGTGACCGCGCTGCATGCCTGCGACACCGCCACCGACGATGCCATCGCTTTCGGCCTGGCCAAGCAAGCACGATTCATGGTGCTCGTGCCCTGCTGCCAGGCCGAGGTGGCCGCCTGCCTGCGGCAGACCAAGGCGCTGTCCTTGTCGCGCACGCCCCTTGCCGAGCTGTGGCGCCATCCCCTGCATACGCGCGAAATCGGCAGCCAGCTCACCAACGTGCTGCGCTGCCTCTATCTGGAGGCGCATGGTTACCAAGTGACCGTGACCGAACTGGTGGGCTGGGAGCACAGCCTCAAGAACGAGCTGATCATTGCGCGCCGGACCGGCCATCGCAAAGCGAGCGCCGCCGTCCGGCTGCAGGAACTGCTCGCCGAGTTCGGCCTCGACAGCCTTCAGCACACCCGCTTCCGTTTGCACTGACATGGCACGCCTGCCCCGCCTGACGCTGGCCGGCCAGCCGCACCACGTGATCCAGCGCGGCAACAATCGCCAAGCCATCTTCGTCGACAACGCCGACCGCGAGATGCTGCTGAGCCTGTTGAGCGAGCACGCGCAAGCGCTAGGCATCGCGCTGCACGCCTACGTGCTGATGGACAACCATTACCACCTGCTCGCCACGCCGGACAGCGCCGAAGGCCTGCCCTTGTGGATGCAGGCGGTGGGGCGGCGCTACGTGCGCTACTTCAACGACCGCCACGGACGCACCGGCACCCTGTGGGAGGGGCGCTACAAGTCCACGCTGATCCAGTCCGACCGGTACCTGCTGACCTGCATGGCCTACATCGACCTCAATCCGGTCCGTGCCGGCATGGTGGCCGAGGCCCGTGCCTACCCGTGGTCCAGCCACGCGCACTACGCTGGGCTGCGCCACGACAAGCTGGTGACGCCGCACCCCCTCTACTGGTCGCTGGGCAACACGCCATTTGCGCGTGAGGCGGCGTACGCGGAATTGGTCCGAGGCGGCGTGGCGTCGGCGGACCAGGCCGCGCTGACCGACGCCACGTTGCATGGCTGGGCTGTTGGTGATTCGGGCTTCATCGATCGCCTGCAGAAGGCCACGCCCCGCCGCATCACCAAGGCGCGCCCGGGCCGGCCCAACGCTCCGCGCAGTTGAGGTTCGGCTCCAGCATGGGCATCAAGACGTCCCTTTTAATCTGTCCCTATTTTTATCCTGACTTTAAGCGTCAACAATTAATTGGAATCTGACCCCCTTTAAAAACGCTTGGCATTGTTTGTGCAACGCAATATCCTTCACGTCCCTGCGAAAAACTGAAGGAGTGCGCCAATGACGACGCCTGCCGAGATCGAACATCTTCAACAACATGGCCTGTATTCCGCAGCCGATGAGCATGACGCCTGCGGCGTCGGCTTCGTGGCTCATATCAAGGGCGAGAAAAGCCACAGCATCATCGTCCAGGGCCTGAAGATCCTCGAAAACCTCGACCATCGCGGCGCAGTGGGCGCTGACAAGCTGATGGGCGACGGCGCCGGCATCCTGATTCAGCTGCCCGACCTGCTGTACCGCGAGGAGATGGCCAGGCAGGGCGTCACCCTGCCGCCGCCCGGAGAGTACGGCGTGGGCATGATCTTCCTGCCCAAGGAGCACGCCTCGCGCGAAGCCTGCGAACAGGAGCTGGAGCGCGCGATCAAGGCGGAAGGCCAGGTCCTGCTCGGCTGGCGCGATGTGCCCGTCAACCGCGAGATGCCCATGTCGCCCGCGGTGCGCAAGAAGGAGCCGCTACTGCGCCAGGTCTTCATCGGCCGCGGTAACGACGTCATCGTGCAAGACGCCCTGGAGCGCAAGCTCTACGTCATCCGCAAGACCGCCAGCGCCGCCATTCAGCGCCTGAAGCTCAAGCACAGCAAGGAATACTACGTTCCGAGCATGTCGAGCCGCACGGTGGTCTACAAGGGCCTGCTGCTGGCCGACCAGGTGGGCACCTATTACCTCGACCTGCAGGACAAGCGCTGCATCTCGGCCCTTGGCCTGGTGCACCAGCGCTTCTCGACCAACACCTTCCCCGAGTGGCCGCTGGCTCACCCTTACCGCTATGTCGCCCACAACGGCGAGATCAACACGGTCAAGGGCAACTACAACTGGATGAAGGCGCGCGAGGGCGTGATGTCCTCGCCGGTGCTGGGCCCCGACCTGCAGAAGCTCTATCCGATCAGCTTCGCCGACCAGTCCGACACCGCCACCTTCGACAACTGCCTCGAACTGCTCACCATGGCCGGCTACCCCATCAGCCAGGCCGTGATGATGATGATCCCCGAGCCCTGGGAGCAGCACGCGACCATGGACACGCGTCGCCGCGCCTTCTATGAATACCACGCGGCCATGCTGGAGCCGTGGGACGGCCCGGCCTCCATCGTCTTCACCGACGGCCGCCAGATCGGCGCCACCCTCGACCGCAACGGCCTGCGCCCGTCGCGCTACTGCGTGACCGACGACGACCTGGTCATCATGGCCTCCGAATCCGGTGTGCTGCCGGTGCCGGAGCAGAAGATCGTCCGCAAGTGGCGCCTGCAACCCGGCAAGATGTTCCTGATCGACCTGGAGCAGGGCCGCATGATCGATGACGAGGAGGTCAAGGCCACTCTCGCCAACAGCAAGCCCTACAAGCAGTGGATCGAGAACCTGCGCATCAAGCTCGACAGCGTCGAGGCCGAGGCCGTGCAGCCCCCGGTCAGCCAGGTGGCCCTGCTGGACCGCCAGCAGGCCTTCGGCTACACGCAGGAGGACATCAAGTTCCTGATGAGCCCCATGGCCGCGGCCGGCGAGGAAGGCATCGGCTCCATGGGCAACGACAGCCCGCTGGCCGTGCTGTCCGACAAGAACAAGCCGCTCTACAACTACTTCAAGCAGCTGTTCGCCCAGGTCACCAACCCGCCCATCGACCCGATCCGCGAAGCGATCGTGATGTCGCTGGTGTCCTTCATCGGGCCGAAGCCGAACCTGCTGGACATCAACCAGGTCAACCCGCCCATGCGGCTGGAGGTGAGCCAGCCCATCCTCGACTTCGCCGACATGGCGAAGCTGCGCGACATCGGCAAGTACACCCAGGGCAAGTTCAAGAGTTACACGCTCGACATCACCTACCCGCTGGCCTGGGGCGAGGAAGGCGTCGAAGCCAAGCTCGCTTCTCTGTGCGCCGAGGCGGTGGACGCCATCAAGGGCGGCCACAACATCCTGATCGTGAGCGACCGCGCGCTCAGCGCGACCCAGATCGCCATCCCCGCGCTGCTGGCGCTCTCGGCCATCCACCAGTACCTGGTGCGCGAAGGCCTGCGCACCACCGCCGGCCTGGTGGTGGAAACCGGCTCGGCGCGCGAGGTGCATCACTTCGGCGTGCTGGCCGGCTATGGCGCCGAGGCCGTGCATCCCTACCTCGCCATGGAAACCCTGGCCGCGATGCACGAGGACCTGCAGGGCGACCTCAGCGCCGAGAAGGCCATCTACAACTATGTCAAGGCGATCGGCAAGGGTCTGTCCAAGATCATGTCGAAGATGGGCGTCAGCACCTACATGAGCTACTGCGGCGCCCAGCTCTTCGAGGCCATCGGCCTCAACGCGGAGACCGTGGCCAAGTACTTCACCGGCACCGCCAGCCGGGTCGAGGGCATCGGCGTCTTCGAGATCGCGCAGGAAGCCATTCGCATGCACAAGGCCGCCTTCGGCGACGACCCGGTGCTCGCCCACATGCTGGACGCCGGCGGCGAATACGCCTGGCGCACCCGCGGCGAGGAGCACATGTGGACGCCCGACGCTATCGCCAAGCTGCAGCACAGCACGCGTGCCAACAACTTCAACACCTACAAGGAATACGCGCAGATCATCAACGACCAGAACCGCCGTCACCTGACGCTGCGCGGACTGTTCGAATTCAAGATCGATCCGGCCAAGGCCATTCCGGTGGACGAAGTCGAGCCGGCGAGCGAGATCGTCAAGCGCTTCGCCACCGGCGCCATGTCGCTGGGCTCGATCAGCACCGAAGCGCACTCCACGCTGGCCGTGGCCATGAACCGCATCGGGGGAAAGAGCAACACCGGCGAGGGCGGTGAGGACCCGGCGCGCTACCGCAACGAACTCAAGGGCATCCCCATCAAGCAGGGCGACACGCTCAAGAGCGTGATCGGCGAGGCCAACGTCGAGGTCGACCTGCCATTGAAGGACGGCGACTCGCTGCGCTCGCGCATCAAGCAGGTGGCGTCGGGCCGCTTCGGCGTCACCGCCGAATACCTCGCCTCGGCCGATCAGCTGCAGATCAAGATGGCGCAAGGCGCCAAGCCCGGCGAGGGCGGCCAGCTGCCCGGCGGCAAGGTCTCCAACTACATCGGCCAGCTGCGCTACTCGGTGCCCGGCGTGGGCCTGATCTCGCCGCCGCCGCACCACGACATCTACTCCATCGAAGACCTGGCGCAGTTGATCCACGACCTGAAGAACGTCGCCCCTCATGCGACTGTCAGCGTCAAGCTGGTGAGCGAGGTCGGTGTCGGCACCATCGCGGCCGGCGTGGCCAAGTGCAAGAGCGACCACGTCGTGATCGCGGGCCATGACGGCGGCACCGGCGCCTCGCCTTGGTCGTCCATCAAGCACGCGGGCAGCCCGTGGGAGATCGGCCTGGCCGAGACCCAGCAGACCCTGGTGCTCAACCGCCTGCGCGGCCGCATCCGCGTGCAGGCCGACGGCCAGATGAAGACCGGCCGCGACGTCGCCATCGGCGCGCTGCTGGGCGCCGACGAGTTCGGCTTCGCCACGGCTCCACTGGTGGTCGAGGGCTGCATCATGATGCGCAAGTGCCACCTCAACACCTGCCCGGTCGGCGTCGCCACGCAGGACCCGGTGCTGCGCAAGAAGTTTTCGGGCAAGCCCGAGCACGTGGTGAACTACTTCTTCTTCGTCGCCGAGGAAGTGCGCCAGATCATGGCGCAGCTGGGCATCCGCAAGTTCGACGACCTGATCGGCCGCTCCGACCTGCTCGACACCCGCAAGGGCATCGCCCACTGGAAGGCGCGTGGCCTCGACTTCAGCCGCCTGTTCGCCCAGCCGAACGTGCCGGCGGACGTGCCGCGCTTTCACGTCGAAAACCAGGACCATGGCCTCGCGAAGAGCCTGGACAACAAGCTGATCGAGAAGTCCCGTCCCGCCATCGAGAAGGGCGAGAAGGTGCAGTTCATCGAGGTGGCACGCAACGTCAATCGCTCGGTGGGCGCCATGCTCTCCGGCGCCTTGACCAAGGTACACCCCCAGGGCCTGCCGGACGACTCGATTCGCATCCAGTTGGAGGGCACCGGCGGCCAGTCCTTCGGCGCCTTCCTGGCACGCGGCATCACGCTCTACCTCATCGGCGATGCCAACGACTACACCGGCAAGGGCCTCTCGGGCGGCCGCGTGGTGGTGCGTCCCAGCCTGGACTTCCGCGGCGAGGCGACGCGCAACATCATCGTGGGCAACACCGCGCTGTACGGCGCGACCACGGGCGAGGCCTTCCTCAGCGGCGTGGCCGGCGAGCGCTTCGCGGTGCGCCTCTCGGGCGCCACCGCGGTGGTCGAAGGCACCGGTGACCATGGCTGCGAGTACATGACCGGCGGCACGGTGGTGGTGCTGGGCAAGACGGGCCGCAACTTCGCGGCCGGCATGAGCGGCGGCGTGGCCTTCGTCTACGACGAGGACGGCCAGTTCGCCTCCCGCTGCAACCTCGCCATGGTCTCGCTCGACAAGGTGCTGACCTCGGCCGAGCAGACCGCCAGCGTGCACCGAAAGATCTGGCACGAAGGCGAGACCGACGAGGCTCGGCTCAAGAAGCTGCTCGAGGACCATCACCGCTGGACCGGCAGCAAGCGCGCGCGCGAGCTGCTCGACACCTGGGCGGTGTCCCGCACGCGTTTCGTGAAGGTCTTCCCGAACGAGTACAAGCGCGCCCTGGCCGAGATCCACGATCGCAAGGTCGAGCTCACCAGCAGCGGCAACAACGCGCATGTGGGCTTGGAGCCGCACGCCATGACGAAGCCGGCGGTGGCCGCCTGAGCGGGCACCGAAGCGAAGAACAGAACCAGGAAATCACGATGGGAAAAATCACGGGGTTCATGGAGCACGAGCGCATCGAGGAGGGCTACAAGCCTGTCGAGGAGCGCGTCAAGCACTACAAGGAATTCGTCGTCGGCCTCGATGCGCAGCAGGCCAAGGTGCAGGGCGCGCGCTGCATGGACTGCGGCACGCCCTTCTGCAACAGCGGCTGCCCGGTCAACAACATCATTCCGGACTTCAACGACCTGGTCTACCGCAACGACTGGCAGAGTGCGTTCGCGGTGCTGGATTCGACCAACAACTTCCCGGAGTTCACCGGCCGCATCTGCCCCGCGCCCTGCGAGGCGGCCTGCGTGCTGAACGTGAACGACGACCCGGTCGGCATCAAGTCCATCGAGCACGCGATCATCAACCGCGCGTGGCAGGAGTCGTGGGTCACGCCGCGCCCGCCGCGCCACAAGACCGGCAAGAAGGTCGCGGTGGTGGGCTCGGGCCCCGCGGGCATGGCGGCGGCGCAGCAACTCGCCCGCGTTGGCCATGACGTGACGCTGTTCGAGAAGAACGACCGCATCGGCGGCCTGCTGCGCTACGGCATTCCCGACTTCAAGATGGAGAAGTCGCACATCGACCGCCGCGTCGAGCAGATGAAGGCCGAGGGCGTGGTGTTCCGCACGGGGGTCGTGGTCGGCGCGGCCAAGGACCCGTTGGGCAAGGGCTCCAAGGTCACGAACTGGGCCAAGGAGACGGTCACGCCCGAGCAGCTGGACAGGGAATTCGACGCGGTCGTCCTGACCGGTGGCGCCGAACAGTCGCGCGACCTGCCGGTGCCGGGGCGCGACCTGGACGGCATTTATTTCGCCATGGAGTTCCTGCCGCAGCAGAACAAGGTCAACGCCGGCGACAAGGTCAAGGGCCAGATCCGGGCCGACGGCAAGCACGTGATCGTGATCGGCGGCGGCGACACCGGCTCCGACTGCGTGGGCACCAGCAACCGCCATGGGGCGGCCAGCGTGACCCAGT
Source organism: Variovorax defluvii (assembly GCF_039541515.1). Lineage (NCBI taxonomy): Bacteria > Pseudomonadati > Pseudomonadota > Betaproteobacteria > Burkholderiales > Comamonadaceae > Variovorax > Variovorax defluvii. The sequence continues at coordinate 193,617 of NZ_BAABGJ010000001.1, read as the reverse complement.
TCGAGCTGATGCCCCAGCCGCCGGAGGAAGAGAACCGCCCGCTCACCTGGCCCTACTGGCCCTACAAGCTGCGCACCAGCTCCAGCCACGAAGAGGGTTGCGAGCGCGAATTCGCCATCGCGACCAAGGAATTCATCGGCGAGAAGGGCAAGGTCACCGGCCTGAAGACCGTTCGCGTCGAGTGGAAGGACGGCAAGATGAGCGAGGTCCCCGGCACCGAGCAGGTGCTCAAGGCCGACCTGGTGCTGCTGGCCATGGGCTTCGTGAGCCCCGTCGCCGGTGTGCTGGAGGCCTTCGGCGTCGACAAGGATGCCCGCGGCAACGCCAAGGCTGGCGTCGACTTCATCGGCGGCTATGCCACCAATGTCCCCAAGGTCTTTGCGGCCGGCGACATGCGCCGGGGCCAGTCGCTGGTGGTCTGGGCCATTCGCGAGGGCCGCCAGGCGGCCCGCGCGGTCGACGAGTTCCTGATGGGCTACAGCGACTTGCCACGCTGAACAAGCGCGCCCCGGATGGAATTAGCGGCGGATTAGGCCCGCAGTTCGAGGGATGGGCACGGGCCGTGCTTCATTTATCATGGCCGCCACCGTGAGCCGGGGATGCCTCAGGCGCCCCCGGCTTTTCTGTTGCCCATGACACCCTCCGCTTCCACCTTGGTCGAACTCCGCGACGTCCGCTTCGGTTACGGCGAGCGCGCGATCCTCGACGGCGTCTCCTTCACCGTGCCGCGCGGCAAGGTGACGGCGCTCATGGGCGCATCCGGCGGCGGCAAGACCACGGTGCTGCGCCTGATCGGCGGGCAGGTGCGGGCACAGCGCGGCGAGGTGCTGTTCGACGGCCAGGACATCGGCCGCATGAACAACGAGGCGCTCTATGCCGCGCGCCGGCGCATGGGCATGCTGTTCCAGTTCGGTGCGCTCTTCACCGACATGAGCGTGTTCGACAACGTGGCCTTCCCGCTGCGCGAGCACACGCAACTGCCCGCGGCCCTGGTGCGCGACATCGTGCTCATGAAGCTCGATGCCGTGGGCCTGCGCGGGGCCCGCCACCTCATGCCCAGCGAAGCGTCCGGCGGCATGGCCCGCCGCGTGGCGCTGGCCCGTGCGATCGCGCTCGACCCCGACCTGGTGATGTACGACGAGCCCTTCGCCGGTCTCGACCCGATCTCCCTGGGCACGGCAGCGCGGCTGATCCGCCAGCTCAACGACACGCTGGGCCTGACCAGCGTGATCGTCTCGCACGACCTCGAGGAAACCTTCCGCATCGCGGACCACGTGATCATCCTGGCCAACGGCGGCATCGCTGCACAGGGCAAGCCGCAGGATGTGCGGGAGAGCACCGATCCGCTGGTGCACCAGTTCGTCAATGCATTGCCCGAGGGGCCGGTGCATTTCCACTACCCCGGCGTCGCCGTCGAAGAGGACTTCGGCAACCACGCGCATGGAGATCGCGCATGAGCTGGTATCGGCCGAGCGACCTCGGATTCGCCGTGCGCGCCAAGCTTGGCGACATGGGCATGGCCGCACGGCTGTTCCTGCGGCTGAGCTTCCGGGGGGCCAACAGCCTGCGCCGATTCGGACTGGTGCGGGACCAGGTCCACTTTCTCGGCAACTACTCGCTGGCCATCATCGCGGTCTCCGGCCTGTTCGTGGGCTTCGTGCTCGGGCTGCAGGGTTACTACACGCTGCAGCGCTACGGCTCCTCCGAGGCCCTGGGCCTGCTGGTGACCTTGAGCCTGGTGCGCGAACTCGGCCCGGTGGTGGCGGCGCTGCTCTTCGCGGGCCGTGCCGGCACTTCGCTGACCGCGGAAATCGGCCTCATGAAGGCCGGCGAGCAACTGAGCGCCATGGAGATGATGGCGGTCGATCCGGTACAGCGCATCCTCGCGCCGCGCTTCTGGGCGGGCGTCATCACCATGCCGTTGCTCGCCGCGGTGTTCAGCGCGGTCGGCGTGATCGGCGGCTGGGTCGTCGGCGTGCTGATGCTCGGCCTCGACCCCGGGGCCTTCTGGGGGCAGATGCAGGGCGGCGTCGATGTCTGGCGCGACGTCGGCAACGGCGTGGTCAAGAGCATCGTTTTCGGCTTCACCGTCACTTTCATCGCGCTGCTGCAGGGCTTCGAGGCCCAGCCGACGCCCGAGGGCGTGTCCCGGGCCACCACCCGGACCGTGGTCGCGGCATCCCTCGCGGTGCTCGGCCTCGACTTCCTGCTCACCGCCATGATGTTCAGCATATGAACAAGCGCTTCCCCAGGCCTGCCCACTTCGTGTGGCCTCCAACCCCCTCACCGGGGGCAACATCAGCGGAACGGCAAAGCCGGTTCCGCGGTGTTCCCCGACAAGCCCGCCCGTCGGAAAGGACGTAGGAACAATCGCCATGCAACGCTCCAAGAACGACGTCTGGGTCGGCCTGTTCGTGCTCATCGGCGCGGCGGCGCTGCTTTTTCTCGCGCTCCAGTCTGCGAACCTGCTGAGCCTGAACTTCCAGAAGACCTATTCCGTCACCGCGCGCTTCGACAACATCGGCGGCCTGAAGCCGCAGACCGCTGTCAAAAGTGCGGGCGTGGTGGTGGGGCGTGTCGAATCGATCACGTTCGACGACAAGAACTTCCAGGCGAGCGTCACGCTCGCGCTGCAAAGCCGCTACAGTTTCCCGAAAGACAGCTCCCTCAAGATCCTGACCAGCGGGCTGCTCGGCGAGCAGTACATCGGGATCGAGGCGGGCGCCGAGGAGAAGAACCTGCAAGCCGGTGACGTCATCACCTCGACGCAGTCGGCCGTCGTGCTGGAGAACCTGATCGGACAGTTTCTCTACAGCAAGGCGGCCGAAGGCAGTACGCCACCGGCCAACAGCAACAAGAAATGAAAGCACCGACCCCACGAGATCCTTCGCCGGCCCGGCGTGGCCTGTCCATTTGCGCCCGCGGCCTGGCCGCGGCCGCGGTCCTCGCGCTCGCCGCGGGCTGCGCGACTGGCCCCAACGCCAACCCGGCCGACCCCTTCGAGCCCTTCAATCGCGGCGTCTTCAAGTTCAACGACAGCGTCGACGAGGCGGTGCTCAAGCCCGTGGCCGGCGCCTACCGTCGCACGCTGCCTTCCTTCGTGCGCACCGGCGTCAACAACTTCTTCGGCAACCTGTCCGACGTCTGGAATTTCGCCAACAGCGTCCTTCAGTTGAACCTGCGGCACAGCGCGGACAACTTCATGCGGATTCCGGTCAACACGGTCTTCGGCCTCGGCGGCCTGCTCGACGTGGCCACCGAAGCCGGCATCGAGCGCCACCCGGAGGACTTCGGCCAGACCCTCGGCCGCTGGGGCGTGCCCAGCGGGCCCTACGTGGTGCTGCCGCTGCTCGGCCCCTCGAACGTGCGCGACGGTTCGGCCCTGCTGGTCGACCGCAAGGGCGACCTGCTGAACCAGATCGACGACATTCCGTGGCGCAACTCGATGTACGTGCTGCGCGTGGTCGACACGCGCGCCAACTTCCTGCGCGCCAGCGAACTGCTCGGCGAGGCCGCGCTCGACAAGTATTCGTTTACCCGCGATGCCTATCTACAGCGCCGCCGGAGCGAAATTCACAACGGCGACCTGCCGAACGACGGCAACTAAGGGTGCCCTTGGGGCCTTCGGCGCTTGCATTCGGTTGCCGGTGCGGGCGCCGGCGCGGGAACTGCCGGCCCGGCCCTGCTTCCAAACCGCGAACGGTCGCCCGACCCGAGACTTCAAAACAAGGGAATTTTTTTCGATGACCCAGACCCTGCAACGACGCTCCTTCGGACGCCTGGCCCTGGCCGGGCTGTCGCTGGCGGGCGCCGCCGCCTTCGTGCGCCCCGTGCGTGCCGCCGATGAGGCGCCCGACGCCCTGATCAAGCGCCTGTCGGTCGACGTGCTCGACACCATCAAGGCCGACAAGACCATCAAGGCCGGCGACATCGGCAAGATCATGGCCCTGGTGGACGCCAAGATCATGCCCAACGTGAACTTCCAGCGCATGACGGCCTCCGCCGTCGGGCCGGCCTGGCGCCAGGCCACTCCCGAGCAGCAGCAGCGCCTGCAGGACGAGTTCAAGAAGCTGCTGGTGCGCACCTATGCCGGCGCGCTCGACCAGGTCAGCGACCAGTCCGTGGTGGTGAGGCCCTTCCGCGGCTCGCTCGATGACAACGAAGTGCTGGTGCGCACCGAGGTCCGCGGCACCACCGGCGACCCGGTCCAGCTCGACTACCGTCTCGAGAAGACCCCGGGCCAGGGCGGTGGCTGGAAGGTCTACAACCTGAATGTGCTGGGCGTCTGGCTGGTCGACACCTACCGCACCCAGTTTTCGCAGGAGATCAATGCCAAGGGCATCGACGGCCTGATCGCCACGCTGGCCGAGCGCAACTCGCGCAACGGCAACAGGAAGTAGGGACTCTGCGCGCGATGCTGGTCCTGCCGCCCAAGCTGACGCACGACGAAGCGCCGGCCTGCGTGCTCATGCTGCGCCAGGGGCTGGCCGGGCAGGCCCCCTCGTCCACCGTGGTGGATGCCAGCGCCCTCGAGCAGTTCGACTCGTCGGCTTTGGCCGTGCTGCTCGAGTGCCGTCGCGAGTCCAGCGCGCTCGGCCGCGGCTTCGCGGTCAAGGGCTTGCCGCCGCGCCTGCGCGAACTCGCCTCGCTCTACGGCGTGGCCGGACTCCTGCCCGCTGCGCCCTGATCCGGGCCTTTGCCCGGCCGCGGAGCGGGAATACCGCGGGGGCCTAAAATCCCGGGCTCCCATGCCCGCCGTCTCCTTCCAATCGGTCTCCAAGACCTACCCCGCCTCGCGCCAGCAGCGTGCCCAGGGAAAGCCCGGCCTCAAGGCCGTCGACCAGGTCACATTCCAGATCGAAGAAGGCGAATTCTTCGGCCTGCTGGGCCCCAACGGCGCCGGCAAGACCACCCTGATCAGCATGCTCGCCGGCCTGTCCCGGCCCAGCGCCGGCACCATCAGCGTGCACGGCTTCGACGTGCAGCGCGAATACGCCCAGGCGCGGCGCCACCTCGGCGTGGTGCCCCAGGAGCTCGTGTTCGACCCCTTCTTCAATGTGCGGGAATCGCTGCGCATCCAGTCCGGCTACTTCGGCATCCGCAACAACGACGACTGGATCGACGAACTGCTCACCAGCCTGGGCCTGGCCGACAAGGCCACCGCCAACATGCGCCAGCTCTCCGGCGGCATGAAGCGCCGCGTGCTGGTGGCGCAGGCCCTGGTGCACAAGCCGCCGGTGATCGTGCTGGACGAGCCCACGGCCGGCGTCGACGTCGAGCTGCGCCAGACCTTGTGGCAGTTCATCGCCAAGCTCAACAAGCAGGGCAGCACGGTCCTGCTGACCACCCACTACCTCGAGGAGGCCGAGGCCCTTTGCCACCGCATCGCGATGCTCAAGCAGGGCCGCGTGATCGCGCTGGACCGCACCAGCGAACTGCTGCGCTCGGCCGCCAGCAACGTGCTGCGCTTCAAGACCGACGGCATGCTGCCCCGGTCGCTGGCCCAGCATGCGCGCATCACCGGGCGCATCGTCCAGCTGCCGGCGCAGAACGCGCGAGAGGTCGAGCAATTGCTCGCGGCCATTCGCGAGGCCGGGCTCGACGTGGAAGACGTGGAAATGCGCAAGGCGGACCTGGAAGACGTGTTCATCGACCTGATGGCGGGTGAACAGACGCCGCTGGAGGTCGCACGATGATGGTGAACGCCCTTGGCTGGCGCGCGCTGCTTTACAAGGAAACGCTGCGCTTCTGGAAGGTCGGCTTCCAGACCGTCGGCGCGCCGGTGCTCACCGCGCTGCTGTACCTGATGGTCTTCGGCCACGTGCTGGAGGACCACGTCAAGGTCTACGGCTCGGTCAGCTACACCGCCTTCCTGGTGCCTGGCCTGGTGATGATGAGCGTGCTGCAGAACGCCTTCGCCAACAGCTCGTCGTCGATCATCCAGAGCAAGATCATGGGCAATCTGGTCTTCGTGCTGCTGACGCCGCTGTCGCATTGGGGCTGGTTCCTGGCCTACGTGGGCTCCTCCATCGTGCGCGGGCTGGCGGTCGGCCTCGGCGTCTTCTTGGTGACCTCCTTGTTCGCCCTGCCGGGCTTCGAGGCGCCGCTGTGGATCGCGGTGTTTGCCTTCCTCGGCGCCGCCATATTGGGCACACTGGGCCTGATCGCTGGCCTCTGGGCCGAGAAGTTCGACCAGATGGCCGTGTTCCAGAACTTCCTGATCATGCCCATGACCTTCCTGTCGGGCGTGTTCTACTCGATCAACTCGCTGCCGCCCTTCTGGCAGAAGGTGAGCCATCTCAACCCCTTCTTCTACATGATCGACGGCTTCCGCTACGGCTTCTTCGGCGTCAGCGACATCTCGCCGTGGGTGAGCCTGGCCATCGTGGGCGGGGCCTGGCTGGTCGTGAGCGCGATCGCCGTCCACCTGCTGCGCATCGGCTACAAGATCCGCGGATGACATGCTGGCCCCCAGGCTTTTCACTCGCTGCGCTCGTGTAACTCCACCCCCCGAGGGGTCCGGTCCGCCCTGGGGCGGCCCGGCGTCGGCCCCTTTCCCTCTATGACTGCCGAAGAACTCCAAACCATCATCCAGGCCGGCCTGCCCTGCGAGCACATCGCACTCGAGGGCGATGGCCGCCACTGGTACGCCACCATCGTCTCGGCCGAATTCGAGGGCAAGCGCGCGATCCAGCGACACCAGCGTGTCTATGCCACCCTCGGTGCCAAAATGCACACGGACGAGGTGCACGCGCTTTCAATGAAGACTTACACGCCCGCGGAATGGGCGGCCGCCCAGAACTAGCCTGCTGGACCTTTCATGGACAAACTCCTGATTCGCGGCGGGCGAGAGCTCCGCGGCGAGGTGCTCATTTCCGGCGCGAAGAACGCCGCCCTGCCGGAGCTCTGCGCGGCGCTCCTGACCGACCGGCCCGTCACGCTGCACAACGTGCCGCGGCTGAACGACGTGAGCACCATGCTCAAGCTGCTGCGCAACATGGGCATCGCGGCCGAGCGCGACGACGACGGCACGGTGGCGCTCGACGCCGGCGCCCTGCACACGCCCGAAGCTCCCTACGAGCTGGTGAAGACCATGCGCGCCTCGGTGCTCGTGCTCGGGCCGCTGCTCGCGCGCTTCGGCCAGGCCAAGGTGTCTTTGCCCGGCGGCTGCGCGATCGGCTCGCGGCCGGTGGACCAGCACATCAAGGGCCTTCAGGCCATGGGCGCCGACATCGTCGTCGAACACGGCTACATGGTCGCGCGCATCGGCGGCGGCCGGCGCCGGCTGCACGGCGCTCGCATCACCACCGACATGGTGACCGTCACCGGCACCGAGAACTTTCTCATGGCCGCAGCGCTGGCTGACGGCGAAACAGTGCTGGAAAACGCGGCCCAGGAACCCGAGATCACCGACCTGGCCGAGATGCTCATCGAGATGGGCGCGAAGATCGAAGGCCACGGCACCAGCCGCATCCGCATCCACGGCGTGGAGAAGCTGCAGGGCGCGAGCCATCGCGTCGTGGCCGACCGCATCGAGGCCGGCACTTTCCTGTGCGCCGTCGCCGCGGCCGGCGGCGAGGTGCTGCTGCGCCATGGCCGCGCCGACCACCTGGACGCGGTGATCGAGAAGCTGCGCGAGGCGGGCGTGGAAGTCACCGCGGTGGAAGAGGGCATCCGCGTGCGCAGCCAGGGGCGCCTGAAGGCGCAGAGCTTCCGCACCACCGAATACCCCGGCTTTCCGACCGACATGCAGGCGCAGTTCATGGCGCTCAACGTGATCGCCGAGGGCACCTCGACCGTCACCGAGACCATCTTCGAGAACCGCTTCATGCACGTGGACGAGATGCTGCGCCTGGGCGCCAGGATCCAGACCGACGGCAAGGTGGCCGTCATCGAGGGCGTACCCCGGCTATCGGGCGCGACCGTGATGGCCACCGACCTGCGCGCCTCCGCCAGCCTGGTCATCGCCGGCCTGGTGGCCGAGGGCGAGACCCTGGTCGACCGCATCTACCACCTGGACCGCGGCTACGACCGCATGGAAGGCAAGCTGCGCGGCCTCGGCGCCGACATCGACCGCGTCGCCGGGCCGGCGGAGTACCAGCCATGATCACGCTCGCACTGTCCAAGGGCCGCATCTTCGACGAGACCCTGCCGCTCCTGGCGGCGGCCGGCGTCGAGGTGAGCGAGGACCCGGAGAAATCGCGCAAGCTGATCATCGGCACTTCACGGCCGGATGTGCGCGTGGTGCTGGTGCGCGCCTCCGACGTGCCCACCTACGTGCAGTACGGCGGTGCGGACCTGGGCGTGACCGGGCTCGACGTGCTGCTCGAGCATGGCAACCAGGGCCTGTACCAGCCGCTGGACCTGCGCATCGCGGCCTGCCGTTTGAGCGTGGCGGTGCGCGCCGACTACGACTACGCCTCGGCGGTGCGCCAGGGCTCCCGCATCAAGGTCGCGACCAAGTACGTCGGCCTGGCACGCGAGTTCTTCGCCAGCAAGGGCGTGCACGTGGACCTGATCAAGCTCTACGGCAGTATGGAGCTGGCCCCGCTCACCGGCCTGGCCGATGCCATCGTGGACCTGGTGTCGACCGGCAACACCCTCAAGGCGAATCACCTCGTCGAGGTCGAGCGCATCATGGACATCAGCGCCCGGCTGGTGGTGAACCAGGCCGCGCTCAAGCTCAAGCAGGCGCCGATCAGGCGCATCATCGATGCCTTTGCCTCTGCCATCCCTTCCACCTGAAGTGAAACTCTCCCCCAGGCTCCCCCACTTCGTGTGGTCCGCCAACCCCCTCACCGGGGGCGCACCCGGCGGCCCGGCAAAGCCGGCTCCACGGGTGCTCCCGAACGGGCCGGCTTTGCGGCCTGCGTGTTTCGCGCGTCGCGGGTCTCGCGCAGCGCGGTGGAGCAATTGAAATGAACGTGAAAGCCTCGCCCGCCCGCCTGTCCACCGCCTCGGCCAGCTTCGAAGCCGACTTCCGGGCGCGGCTGCATTGGTCCGCGGACACGGACGCGGCGATCGAGCAGGTGGTGGCGGACATCCTGGACGACGTGCGCCGGCGGGGCGACGCCGCCGTGCTCGACTACACCCGCCGTTTCGACCGGCTGGAGGTCGACGGCATGGCCGCGCTGGAGCTGCGGGCCCCCGAGCTGCAAGCAGCCTTCGACAACCTGCCTGCGGTGCAGCGCGAGGCGCTGGAAGCGGCCGCCCGCCGCGTGCGCAGCTACCACGAGGCCCAGAAGAAGGCCAGCGGCGAGAGCTGGAGCTACCGGGACGCCGACGGAACGCTGCTGGGCCAGAAGGTCACGCCGCTGGACCGGGTCGGCATCTACGTGCCGGGCGGCAAGGCCGCCTATCCGTCCAGCGTGCTGATGAACGCCATTCCCGCGCACGTGGCGGGCGTGGGCGAGATCATCATGGTCGTGCCGACGCCCGGCGGCGAGAAGAACACGCTGGTGCTGGCCGCGGCCCACGTGGCCGGCGTCACCCGCGCCTTCACCGTCGGCGGTGCCCAGGCGGTGGGCGCGCTGGCCTACGGCACCGCGACCATCCCGGCAGTCGACAAGATCACCGGCCCCGGCAACGCCTACGTGGCGGCCGCCAAGCGCCGCGTCTTCGGCACGGTGGGCATCGACATGATCGCCGGCCCCAGCGAGATCCTGGTGCTGGCCGACGGCACGACCCCGCCCGACTGGGTGGCGATGGACCTGTTCAGCCAGGCCGAACACGACGAGCTCGCCCAGAGCATCCTGCTGTGCCCCGACGCCGCCTACATCGAGCGCGTGCAGCAGGAGATCGACCGCCTGCTGCCCACCATGCCGCGCGCCGCCATCATCGCCGCCTCGCTCAACGGCCGCGGCGCGCTGATCCACACGAAGAGCATGGAAGAGGCCTGCGCCATCAGCAACCGGATCGCGCCCGAGCACCTCGAGGTCAGCAGCCGCGAACCTGGGCGCTGGGAGCCGCTCCTGAAGCATGCCGGCGCCATCTTCCTCGGCGCCTTCACCAGCGAGAGCCTGGGCGATTACTGCGCCGGGCCCAACCACGTGCTCCCCACCAGCGGCACCGCGCGCTTCAGCTCGCCGCTGGGCGTCTACGACTTTCAGAAGCGCTCCAGCCTGATCGAGGTGAGCGAGGCGGGGGCGCAGGCCCTGGGCCGCATCGCCGTGACGCTGGCCGAAGGGGAGGGCCTGCAGGCGCACGCCGAGGCCGCTCGCCTGCGCCTGCGGCAGGAGCCGTGATGGCGGCCTCGGCGCGACGGCTCGCACGCTGCCCGGCCCTGGTGGGCCTGCTGATGGCCGGTGCCGCCTGCCAGGCCATGAGCATCCGCGAGCTGCGCCTGCTGGAGGCCAACGAGAAGGACGGCAAGCTCTACGCCAACTACTACCTGGTGGGCGTGGTCGAAGGCCTGCGCGAGGCCAGCGAGGCCGAGCAGCGCGCCGGCCGGAAGCCGCCCTTCTGCGTCAACGGCCGCCGGCTCGAGCCCTCGATGGCGCGCACGCTCTACCAGACCGAGCTGAGCCGCAATGCCGACAGCTACGAAGCCGACATGCCGGTGCAGTTGGTCGTGTTCGCCGCGCTGCGCAACAGCTACCGGTGCCCTTGAGTCCCCGAATGACCTCCCGTTCCGAAGAAATCACCCGCGCCCTGGGCCGCATCCGCTCCGACGTCCGCTCCATGCATGCCTATGCGGTGCAGGACGCGCGCGGCATGCTCAAGCTCGACGCCATGGAAAACCCTTACGGCCTGACGCCCGAGTTGCAGGCGGCGCTGGGCAAGCGCCTGGGTGCGCTGGCCCTGAACCGCTACCCCGGCCCGCGCAGCGCCGACCTGCAGCGCGCTCTGGCCGCTCACGCGCGGATGCCCGAGGGCTTCGGCCTGATGCTGGGCAACGGATCGGACGAGCTGATCTCGCTGCTGGCGATGGCCTGCGACCTGCCCGGTGCCACCCTCCTGGCGCCCGAGCCGGGCTTCGTGATGTACGCCATGAGCGCCCAGCTGCAGGGCCTGCGCTTCGTCGGCGTGCCGCTGTCGGCCGATTTCGACCTGGACGAAGGCGCCATGCTGGCGGCCGTCGAGCGCGAGAAGCCGGCCATCGTCTACCTGGCCTACCCCAACAACCCGACCGCCAACCTCTGGGACGACGCCGTGATCGAGAAGATCGTCGAGGCCCAGGGGCGCCAGGGCGGCCTGGTGGTGATCGACGAGGCCTACCAGCCATTTGCAGCCCGCAGCTACATCGACCGGGTCGCGCGCCACGGCCACGTGCTGCTGATGCGCACGCTCAGCAAGTTCGGCCTGGCGGGCGTACGGCTGGGCTATCTGATGGGCCCTTCGGCGCTGATCGCCGAGGTGGACAAGGTGCGGCCGCCCTACAACATCAGCGTGCTCAACTGCGAGTGCGCGCTCTTCGCGCTGGAGCACGCGGAGGTCTTCGCCGCCCAGGCGGCACTGATCCGCGAGCAGCGCACCCGCATCGCCGGGGCGCTGGATGCCCTGCCCGCCGTGAAGCACTGGCCCAGCGACGCCAATATGATCCTGGTCCGCGTGCCGGATGCCGCCAGGACCTTCGAGGGCATGAAGACGCGCGGCGTGCTGGTGAAGAACGTTTCTAAAATGCACCCATTGCTCGCGAACTGCCTGCGCCTGACCGTCGGAACTGCCGACGAGAACACGCGGATGCTCGCGGCCCTCGAAGCCTCCCTATGAACAGCCCCACGGCCCCCGAAGCAGTCATCGCCGCCGGCGCGCGCGTCGCCTCCGTCACGCGCAACACGGCGGAGACGAAGATCAGCGTGCGCGTCAACCTCGACGGCAGCGGCCATGCCAAGCTCTCCACCGGCATCGGCTTTTTCGACCACATGCTCGACCAGATCGCCCGCCACGGCCTGATCGACCTCGAAATCGAGTGCGAGGGCGACCTGCACATCGACGGCCACCACACGGTGGAGGACGTGGGCATCACCCTCGGCCAGGCCGTCGCCCGCGCGGTGGGCGACAAGAAGGGCATCCGTCGCTACGGCCACGCCTACGTGCCGCTGGACGAGGCACTCAGCCGCGTCGTGATCGATTTCTCCGGCCGTCCCGGCCTGGTGATGGACATTCCCTACACCAGCGGCATGATCGGCGGCTTCGACACCCAGCTCACCCACGAGTTCTTCCAGGGCTTCGTCAACCACGCCTTCGTGACGCTGCACATCGACAACCTCAAGGGCGTCAATGCGCACCACCAGTGCGAGACCGTCTTCAAGGCCTTCGCGCGCGCCCTGCGGGCCGCGCTCGAACTCGATCCGCGCTCGGCCGGCGTCATTCCTTCGACCAAGGGGTCACTCTGAGTGCGCCGCCGGGCCGCCCCAAGGCGAATGCTGCAGCGCTGCTGCGCGGAAGCTTATCGATGAGCAACAACACGGTCGCCGTCGTCGATTACGGCATGGGCAACCTGCGCTCCGTCTCGCAGGCGGTGCAGCACGCGGCCGACCAGGTCGGCGTCGAAGTCTTCGTGACGGCCGACCCGGACGTGGTGCGCCGCGCGACCCGCGTGGTGCTGCCGGGGCAGGGCGCCATCCCCGACTGCATGCGCGAGCTGCGCGACTCCGGCCTCCTCGAATCGGTGCTGGAGGCGGCGGCCAGCAAGCCGCTGTTCGGCGTCTGCGTGGGCATGCAGATGCTGCTGTCGTCGAGCGACGAGGGGCCGACCGAGGGCCTGGACCTGATCCCGGGGCGGGTCCTGCGCTTCCAGCTGGAAGGCCGCACCCAGCCCGACGGCAGTCGCTACAAGGTGCCGCAGATGGGCTGGAACCAGGTCTTCCAGACGCAGCCGCATCCGGTCTGGGCCGGCGTGCCGGACGGCAGCTACTTCTATTTCGTGCACAGCTTCTACGCCAAACCGGCCGATGCGCGCCACAGCGCCGGCGAGGCCGACTACGGGGGCCGCTTTACCGCCGCCATCGCACGCGATAATATTTTTGCGACCCAGTTCCATCCCGAGAAGAGCGCGGACCATGGGTTGCAGCTGTACCGAAACTTTCTCCACTGGAATCCCTGAAGCAGTTCCCAGCTGCGCTTCATCGCTCATTGCGCGCAATCCCGCACCATGCTCCTCATTCCCGCGATTGACCTCAAGGATGGCCACTGTGTTCGCCTCAAGCAGGGCGACATGGACCAGTCCACCATCTTCAGCGAAGACCCGGCCGCCATGGCGCGGCGGTGGATCGAGGCCGGCGCGCGCCGGCTTCACCTGGTCGATCTGAACGGCGCCTTCGCGGGCAAGCCGCAGAACCATGCCGCGATCAAGGCGATCCTGCGCGAGGTGGGTGACGACATCCCGGTGCAGCTCGGCGGCGGCATCCGCGACCTGGACACCATCGAGCGCTACATCGACGATGGCCTGCGCTACGTGATCATCGGCACCGCCGCCGTCAAGAACCCGGGCTTCCTGAAGGACGCCTGCAGCGCCTTCGGCGGCCACATCATCGTCGGCCTCGATGCCAAGGACGGCAAGGTTGCCACCGACGGCTGGAGCAAACTCACCGGCCACGAGGTGTCCGACCTGGGCAAGAAGTTCGAGGACTACGGCGTCGAGTCCATCATCTACACCGACATCGGCCGCGACGGCATGCTCTCGGGCATCAACATCGACGCCACCGTCAAGCTCGCGCAGGCCCTCACCATCCCGGTGATCGCCTCGGGCGGGCTGTCGAACATGGCCGACATCGACAAACTCTGCGCGGCCGAGTCCGAAGGCATCGAGGGCGTGATCTGCGGCCGCGCCATCTATTCGGGCGACCTGGACTTCGCTGCCGCGCAGGCGCGCGCCGACGAACTGGCCGAGCAATAGCGAGCCGGCCCGGCGCATCGAGCCCTCATGCCTCTTCAAAGCCTGGATTTCCGAGGACAACCTGCGCTGCAGCTCGCCCTGCCGGACGGCAGCGCCTGCACGGTGGCGCTGCACGGCGCACAGGTGCTCTCGTGGATGACGGCGGACGGGATCGAGCGCCTCTACCTGAGCCCCGATGCCAGGTTCGATGGCCGCAGCGCCATCCGCGGCGGCGTGCCGATCTGCTGGCCCCAGTTCAACCAGCGCGGCCTGCTTCCCAAGCACGGCTTCGTGCGCAATATCGCCTGGCGCGCCGAGGCGGGTGGCACGGACGGCCCGGCCGACACCCTGGTTCTCACGCTGCACGACGACGAAGCCACCCGAGCGATCTGGCCGCATGCCTTCCATGCCCGCCTGGCCGTGACGCTGGCCCCCCGGTCGCTGCGCGTGGCCCTGCACATCGACAACACTGGCGGCGCGCCCTGGTCCTTCGCTGCAGCACTGCACAGCTACCTGCGCGTGGATGAGCTCACCGAGGCGCACCTGGAGGGCCTGCAGGGCGCCAACCGCTGGGACGCAGTGCGCGATGACCGCCACGTCGACCTGGCGCCGGCCCTTCGCTTCGGCACCGAGTTCGACAGCGTCTACACCGCGCCCGCACAGCCCCTTCACTTGGTGCAGCCCGCCGGCACGCTCGAGATCACCCAAAGCGCGAGCTGCACCGAAACCGTGGTCTGGAACCCGGGCCCCGAGTTGAGCGTCCGGCTGGAAGACCTCCCCGACGACGGCTGGCGCCACATGCTCTGCGTCGAAGCCGCGCGCATCGACGAGCCGGTGCTGCTGGCGCCGGGCGGCAACTGGGTGGGCTGGCAGCAGCTCACCGTCCTTTGAGCGACTCCCCAAGATTCTTCATGCTGGCCAAGCGCATCATTCCCTGCCTCGACGTGACCGGCGGCCGCGTCGTGAAGGGCGTCAACTTCGTCGAACTGCGCGATGCCGGCGATCCGGTCGAGATCGCGGCCCGCTACAACGCGCAGGGCGCGGACGAACTGACCTTCCTGGACATCACGGCCACCAGCGACGACCGCGACCTGATCCTGCCGATCATCGAGGCGGTCGCGTCGCAGGTCTTCATTCCCCTGACCGTGGGCGGCGGCGTGCGCACGGTCGAGGACGTGCGTCGCCTGCTGAACGCCGGAGCCGACAAGACCAGCTTCAACTCGGCGGCCATTGCGAACCCGCAGGTGATCGATGACGCCTCGCACAAGTACGGCGCGCAGTGCATCGTGGTCGCGATCGACGCCAAGCGCCGCTCGGCCGAGGACGCCGCGACGCGTGGCCCGGGCTGGGACGTCTACAGTCACGGCGGGCGCAAGAACACAGGCCTGGACGCCGTGCAATGGGCGGTCGAAATGGCGCGCCGCGGGGCGGGCGAGATCCTGCTGACCAGCATGGACCGCGACGGCACCAGGAGCGGTTTCGACCTCGAGCTGACCCGTGCGGTGAGCGACGCAGTCAGCGTGCCGGTGATTGCCTCGGGCGGCGTGGGCAGCCTGGACGACCTGGCCGACGGCGTCCAGGCCGGCCGCGCCGACGCCGTGCTGGCGGCCAGCATCTTCCACTATGGCCAGCACACGGTCGGCGAGGCCAAGGCCCGCATGGCCGAGCGCGGGATTGCCGTGCGGATTTAGCTGCCTCGTGCCGGGCAGGCACGACAATAGGCCCCATGAACTGGCTCGACGAAGTGAAATGGGATGCGAACGGCCTGGTGCCGGTGATCGCGCAGGAACGCGGCAGCAAGGATGTCCTCATGTTTGCCTGGATGGACCGCGAGGCCCTGGCCGAAACGGCCAAGCTGGGCCGCGCGGTCTACTTCAGCCGCTCGCGCGGCAAGCTGTGGTTCAAGGGCGAGGAATCGGGCCACGTGCAGACGGTGCACGAGATCCGCATGGACTGCGACAACGACGTGCTCCTGCTCCAGGTCACCCAGACCGGCCACGAGCCCGGCATCGCGTGCCACACGGGCCGTCACAGCTGTTTCTTCAGCAAATACGAAGATGGCCGCTGGACGGTGACCGAGCCGGTCTTGAAAGACCCCCGGGCGATCTACTCCGCCACACCGAGATGAGCACCGACCCTGCACCGAAGCACCCCATGGAAGACGCACTGGCCCGCCTGGCGGCCGTGATCGAAAGCCGCCTGCCCGCGCAGGGCGGCGACCCGGACAAGAGCTACGTCGCGCGCCTTTTGCACCGCGGCCCCGACGCCTTCCTCAAGAAGATCGGCGAGGAAGCCACCGAGGTCGTGATGGCCGCCAAGGACGCCGACCACGGCGGCGAGCGCGCGAAGATCGTGAACGAAGTTGCCGACCTGTGGTTCCACAGCATGGTGGCGCTGGCCCACTACGGCTTTTCGCCGAGCGACGTCATCGCCGAGCTGGAGCGCCGCGAAGGCACCAGCGGCATCGAGGAAAAGGCCCTGCGGAAAGCGCAGGCACGCGAAGTTTCCAACGATTGAAGGGGTAAAGGACGCACGCCATGGCCAACGAAATCGTGTCCGTCGAGCCCGACAGCTCCCTCAAGACCTGGGGCTGGATCAGCTACATCCTCCACCTGGTGGTGGCCGTGGGCGCCGTGCTGCCCGGGGCCCAGGCCTCGGTTGCCCTGCTGCTCATCGCGCTGGTGATCGACCTGGTCAAGCGCGACGACGCCGCCGGCAGCTGGCAGGCCTCGCATTTCAGCTGGCGCATCCGCTCGGTGCTGTGGGCCGGCGTGGCCTACGTGCTGACGGCCTGGCTCTGGCTGCTGTTCCTGCTGCCCGGCTGGCTGGCCTGGGCGCTGATTTCACTCTGGTTCCTTTACCGCATCGTCAAGGGGATGGTGCGAATGAATGCGGGCCGGTCCATGGAGCCTTCGAATGTCCTCTGAGCCTCACGACCCGAATTGCATCTTCTGCAAGATCATTGCGGGACAGATCCCCTCCCGCAAGGTCTACGAAGACGAGGAGCTGTTCGGCTTCCACGACATCGCGCCTTGGGCGCCGGTGCACTTCATGCTGGTGCCCAAGCGCCACATCCCTTCCATGGCGCAGGTCACGCCGGAGGATTCGGCGCTGCTCGGCAAGATCATGATCCTGGCGCCCAAGCTGGCCCTGGAGCAGGGCTGCAGGCCCTATCCGCAGGGCGGCTTCCGCATCGTCGTCAATACCGGCGCCGAAGGCGGGCAGGAGGTTCACCATCTCCATGTCCACGTCATGGGTGGTCCGAGGCCCTGGCTCAAGGGTTGATCGAGGGTTGATATTCCCGCCATGGGGTCACAGGCATGGCCCCGACTAAAATCTGCAGATTCTTCAGGAGTAATCCATGGGTTCACTTTCCATCTGGCACTGGCTGATCGTGCTGCTCGTCGTCGTGATGATCTTCGGCACCAAGAAGCTGAGAAACATGGGTTCCGACCTGGGCGGCGCCGTCAAGGGCTTCAAGGACGGCATGAAGGACGGCTCGGCCCCCGAGACGCCCGCTGCCCCCAATCCCCAGGTGAGCAGCAACAACAGCGCCGACAAGTCCACCATCGACGTCGAAGCGCGCCAGAAGTCCTGAGTTCTCTGCTGATTCCGTGATCGATCTTGGCATTTCGAAACTCGCCCTGATCGGCGCCGTCGCGCTGATCGTGATCGGCCCCGAGAAGCTGCCGCGGGTGGCGCGCACCGTGGGCACGCTGCTGGGCAAGGCCCAGCGCTATGTCAACGACGTCAAGGCCGAGGTCAACCGCTCGATGGACCTGGACGAACTGCGCAAGATGAAGGACACGGTCCAGGATGCGGCCCGCGAAGTCGAGCACAGCATCCAGACCGGCGCCAGCGACTTCGAGAAGCAGTTCGCGGACATCGGGCAGGAGGCTTCCGGCCCGCTGGCCGAGCCGCCCCCGAGTTACCCTGAATACAAGCACCCGCGCAAGAAGTGGCGCCTGAAGCAGGGCGCCATGCCACAGTGGTACAAGGCACGCACCGGCGTGCGCACCCGCGCACTGTCCGGCGCCGCTCGCGTGGCCCGCTACCGTCCCCACAAGATCAACTGAGAGCCGCCCGGCCGCGTCGCAGCGCGCCCTCTCTTCGCCCGCAGCGCCCCCACATGGCCGACTCCCCCGACAAGAACAAAGAAGACGAACTGGCCGGCACCGAGCAGCCCTTCGTGGCGCACCTCATGGAGCTGCGCGACCGCCTGCTCTATTGCGTCTACGGGCTGGTCGTGGCCGGCATCTTGCTGGCGATCTGGCCTGGGCCCGCCGGCTTGATCGACGTGGTCGCCATACCCATCCGCGCCCACATGCCCCCGGACGCCAAGCTGATCGCGGTGGGCGTGTTCTCGCCTTTCTTCGTGCCGCTCAAGGTGCTGCTGATGGCGGCGGTGCTGCTGGCGTTGCCCTGGCTCATGTATCAGGCCTGGATGTTCGTCGCGCCGGGCCTTTACAGCCACGAAAAGAAGTTCGCGCTGCCGCTGATCATCTTCGGCAGCTTCCTGGCTTACGCGGGCATCGCCTTCGTGCAGTTCTTCGTCCTGGATAAGATGTTCGGCTTCATCCAGCACTTCACGCCGGCGAGCGTGGCGGCCACACCGGACATCGCCTCCTACGTGGAGTCCATCCTCTCGCTCTACCTGGCCTTCGGCGTCGCCTTCCAGGTGCCGATCGTGGTCATGCTGCTGGTGCGCTTCGACATGGTCACCATCGAGAAGCTGAAGGCCTTTCGCGGTTATTTCATCGTGCTGGCCTTCGTGGTCGCGGCGGTGCTGACGCCGCCCGACGTGGTGTCGCAACTGGCCCTGGCGGTGCCGATGTGCCTTCTCTACGAGGTGGGCATCGTGGCGGCGCGCTACTTCTCCAAGCACACCCGCGCGCCCGAGGAAAGCGCCGATTCGGCGCAGTCCTGAGAAGGTGTGAACGACGCCAGCCCTTATTCAGGCTGGCCCGGCACCCGTCGCACCGGAGACTTGGGCCGCAGGCCCGGTGTCACGTCCAGCTCCATGCGGTCGCTGCCGCGCTGCAGCGCGAAGCGCGCGCTGTTGCCGGGCTTCAGGCCCGCCACGGCGGTGAGCAGTTCCTGCACATTGCCAATCGGCTTGTCGCCCACCGCGGTGATCACGTCACCCGGGCGCACGCCCGCGCGCGCCGCCGGGCCGTTCTGCAGCACGCCGGTAATGATCACCCCCTTGCTGGCCTTGACGCCGAAAGTCTCCGCCAGCTCGGGCGAGAGGTCGTTCGGCTCCACGCCGATCCATCCTCGCGTGACCTTGCCTTCCTTGACGATGTCCTCCAGCACTTGCTTGGCGGTGGAGACGGGAATGGCGAAGCCGATGCCCAGGCTGCCGCCGGAGCGCGAGTAGATCGCCGTGTTGATTCCCTGCAGGTTGCCGTTGACATCGATCAGTGCGCCGCCCGAGTTGCCGGGATTGATGGCCGCGTCGGTCTGGATGAAGTTCTCGAAGGTGTTGATGCCCAGCTGGTTGCGGCCGAGTGCGGAGACGATGCCGCTGGTCACGGTCTGACCCACGCCGAAGGGATTGCCGATGGCGAGCACCTGGTCGCCGACCTGCAGGTTGTCGGAGTTGCCCAGGACGACCGCGGGCAGCTTGTCGAGTTCGATCTTCAGCACCGCGAGGTCGGTGTCGGGATCGGTGCCGATCACCTTGCCGCGCGCATGGCGGCTGTCGTTGAGGGTGACGTCGATTTCGTCAGCACCCTCCACCACGTGGTTGTTGGTGAGGATGTACCCGTCGGTGCTCACGATCACGCCGCTGCCCAGCCCGACCTGCGGCTGATCGCCCTGGTCGCCGAAGAAGAAGCGGAACCACGGGTCCTCGCTGCGCGGGCTGCGCCGCGCCGCCTTGCTGGTGTTGATGCTGACCACGGCCGGCGAGGCCTTTTTCGCTGCCGCGCTCAGGCTTCCGGGTGCCACCGCGCCCGGAGCGGCCGCCGGCGCCTCGATCACCGACACCACGCCGCCCAGCGAAGTGGAGCGGCGGCCGATCCACTCGGGCTTGAGCGTGGCAACCACGAAATAGGCCGCCAGCATGACGGTGACGGCTTGGGCAAACAGCAGCCAGGTGCGTTTCATGAAGAAAAAAATGATGGAGAGACGAGGGCGGCCCACCGTATCGGCACGGGGGTAAGTCCGCATTGTCCCTCAACGGCCGCCCCCCGTGGATGCGCGAGCGCGAGCGCGTGCGCGTGGGCGTGCGTGTGCCGCCGGCCGGCGCCACAATGGCGCAATGAGCACCACCCGCCACGAACTGCTGCATGCCCTCGACCTGCTGCTCGCACCGGAGCGCTTCAAGGATTACGGACCCAACGGCCTGCAGGTCGAGGGCCGCACGACGGTGCGCAAGATCGTCTCGGGCGTGACGGCCAGTCGCGCCTTGATCGAAGCGGCCATCCTGGCCGAGGCCGATGCGATCTTCGTCCACCACGGCCTGTTCTGGCGTGGCCAGGACGGCCGCGTGACCGGCTGGATGAAGCAGCGCCTGGGCCTGCTGCTGGGCGACGACGTCAGCTTGTTCGCCTATCACCTGCCGCTCGATGCGCATCCGGAGCTCGGCAACAACGCCCAGTTGGGGCTCAAGCTGGGGCTGGTGGCGCACCCCGGCTCGGCTGGGCGCTTCGGCGAGCAGGAGATCGGATTCATCGGGTGGCGCAGCGACGGCGAAAGCTTCACCAGTGCCAAGGCGCTGGCGGGACACGTGGAGAAGGCGCTGGGCAAGAGGCCGACGCTGGTCGACGTGCCGGCGCCGCGGCCCATCCGAACCGTGGCCTGGTGCACGGGCGGCGCGCAGGGCTACTTCGAGGCGGCCATCGCGGCCGGCGCGGACGCCTTCATCACCGGTGAGATCTCCGAGCCGCAGGCGCACTACGCGCGTGAGATGGGTGTGGCCTTTCTGGCCTGTGGCCATCACGCGACCGAGCGCTACGGCGCGCCGGCCGTGGCCGCCCACGTGGCGGCACAGCTCGGCTGCGCCCATGAGTTCCTCGACATCGACAACCCGGCATGAGTTGCACGGCCGCCCCGAAGACGAAGTCTGCCGGCGGGGAAGAGGCATATGTGAATCGCCCGAGCATTGCCATCACCCTGGGTGATCCGGCCGGTATCGGCCCGGAGATCATCGCCAAGGCCTTTCGCGACGCGCCGGAACTGCTGCAGGGCTGCTTCGTCGCGGGTGACGTCGGCATCGTGCGCAAGGCCGCGCAGATGCTTGAGGCGCCTGCCCGACCGGCGCTGCCCGTCGCGCTGATCGAATCGCTGCGCGACGTTGCCGCGGTGCCGCCGCGCTGCATCCCCGTCATGCAGGTGACGCCGCCGCCCGTCGCGCCCATCCCGACGGGCGCCATCAGCGCCGAAGCCGGCCGCATCGCCGGCGAATGCGTGGTCTGGGCCGCGCGCGCCGCCCTGCGGGGCGAGGTCGGCGGCCTGGTGACCGCGCCGCTGCACAAGGAGGCCTTGGCCGCTGCCGGCTACGCCTTCCCAGGCCACACCGAGCTGCTACAGGCCGAGGCCGCCGCCCACCTGGGCCGGCCCGTGGCCGACATGCCGGTCCGCATGATGCTGGCCAACGACGAGCTGCGCACGGTTCTCGTGAGCATCCACATGTCGCTGCGCGACGCGATCGAGGCCGTGCGATTCGGCAACGTGCTGCAGACGCTGCGCATCACGCATGCCTCGCTGTCGGCGGTGCTGGGGCGTGCGCCGAAGATCGGCGTGGCGGGACTCAATCCGCATGCGGGAGAGGGCGGCCTGTTCGGCAGCGAGGAACGCGAGATCATCGCACCGGCCATCGCGGCAGCACGCGCCGAAGGCATCGATGCCGATGGCCCTCATTCGCCCGACACCGTCTTCATGCGCGCCCGCGCCACCGCGCGGCGTGCCGGCGCGTTCGACGTGGTGGTCGCGATGTACCACGACCAGGGCCTGATCCCGGTCAAGTACATGGGCGTGGAGAAGGGTGTGAACGTGACGCTGGGGCTGCCGCTGGTGCGCACGAGCCCCGATCACGGGACGGCCTTCGACATCGCGGGCCGCGGGCTCGCCGACGCGTCCAGTCTCGTCGAGGCGATCCGCGTGGCGCGCGCCCTGGTCCTCAGGGGTGCTTGAGGCTGTCGCGGATCTCGCGCAGCAGGACGATGTCTTCCGGCGGAGCGGCCGGTGCCGGCGCGGCCTCTTCCTTCCTGCGCAGCCGATTGATCTGCTTGACCATCATGAAGATGATGAAGGCCAGGATCACGAAGTTGACGACGATGGTGATGAAGTTGCCGTAGGCGAGTACCGGCACGCCGGCCTTTTTCAAGTCGGCGAGGGTGTTGGGTACGTTGGGCGGTATGGTGCCCAGCACCACGTAGAGGTTCGAAAAATCGAGCTTGCCGAACACGAGGCCGACGATGGGCATGATGATGTCGGACACGATGGAATCGACGATCTTGCCGAAGGCCGCGCCGATGATCACGCCGACTGCGAGATCGATCACATTGCCCTTGACCGCGAATTCGCGAAACTCCTTCATGAAGCTCATGCCCGTCACCTCGCGTGCTTGTTGTTGGATCGAAGGAGTATAGAGGGCCCCCTCAACCGCGGCGCCTGCGTTGAATTCGCTTTTTACGCTCCGCTACAATCGTCGGTTGACCCAAGCCACCAGCGAAGAAGATTGAGGACCCCCCATGAGTGACATCCCGGTCGGCCGCCAGCGGATCGACAGCAGCAAGCGGACATGGTTGATCGCATCAGGCTGTGCCGGCGCAGTGGGCGGAGTGGCCACCGCCATTCCGTTCGTCAGCACCTTCCAACCTTCTGAAAAGGCCAAGGCAGCCGGTGCGCCGGTGGAGGTCGACATCGGCGGCCTGCAACCTGGCGAGAAGATGACCGTCGAGTGGCGCGGAAAGCCGGTGTGGATACTCAAGCGCACGCCGGCCCAGGTGGCCGAGCTGCCCAAGCTGGACGGCCAGCTCGCCGACCCGCAGTCCAAGCGCAACCCCGACGAGTTCACGCCCGAGTACGCGCGCAACGAGAACCGCTCGATCAAGCCCGACGTCCTGGTGGTCGTGGGCATCTGCACGCACCTCGGTTGCTCGCCGATCGACAAGCTTCAGGCCGGTCCGCAGCCCTCGCTGCCCGACAACTGGGAGGGCGGCTTCCTCTGTCCCTGCCATGGCTCGACCTTCGACCTGGCCGGCCGCGTCTTCAAGAACAAGCCCGCACCCGACAACCTGCCGGTGCCGCCGCACATGTACCTCTCCGACACGCGCCTTCTGATCGGCGAAGACAAGAAGGCCTGAGGAGGAGTACGCAAACATGGCTGAATTCAAGGAAATCTCGCCCAACGCCCCCGCCGGCGACAAGCTGCTGAACTGGGTCGACAACCGCTTCCCGCTGACGAAGCTTTGGAACGACCAGTGGGGCCAGTATTACGCGCCGAAGAACTTCAACTTCTGGTACATCTTCGGCTCGCTCGCGATGCTGGTCCTCGTGATCCAGATCGTGACAGGCATCTTCCTGGTGATGCACTACAAGCCCGACGCGGCCCAGGCCTTCGCGTCGGTCGAGTACATCATGCGCGACGTGCCCTGGGGCTGGCTGATCCGCTACATGCACTCCACGGGGGCCTCGGCCTTCTTCATCGTGGTGTACCTGCACATGTTCCGCGGTCTCATCTACGGCAGCTACCGCAAGCCGCGCGAGCTGATCTGGATCTTCGGCTGCGCGATCTTCCTGTGCCTGATGGCCGAGGCCTTCATGGGCTACCTCCTGCCCTGGGGCCAGATGAGCTACTGGGGTGCGCAGGTGATCGTGAACCTCTTTTCCGCCATCCCCTTCGTCGGTCCTGACCTGGCGCTCCTGATCCGAGGCGACTACGTGGTAAGCGACGCCACGCTGAACCGCTTCTTCAGCTTCCATGTGATCGCCGTGCCGCTCGTGTTGCTCGGTCTGGTCGTGGCGCACCTGATCGCGCTGCACGAAGTCGGGTCCAACAACCCCGACGGCATCGAGATCAAGGCGAAGCGCGGCCCCGATGGCCATCCGCTGGACGGCATTCCCTCGCACCCGTACTACACCGTGCACGACATCTTCGGTGTGGTGGTGTTCCTCACCATCTTCTCGGCCGTGATCTTCTTCGCGCCTGAAGCCGGCGGCTACTTCCTGGAGTACAACAACTTCATCCCGGCCGACCCGCTGAAGACGCCCAACCACATCGCGCCGGTCTGGTACTTCACGCCCTTCTATTCGATGCTGCGTGCCATCACCAGCGAGATGATGTACGCGCTCATCGCCTGCGTCGTGGCCGCTGCCGCCTTCGGTGTCTGGAAGGCCCACGTCGCTGCCATCTTCAAGGCCGTCATCGTCATCGCCGCCGTCATCGTCGCTGCGATGATGCTGTCGATCGATGCCAAGTTCTGGGGCGTGGTCGTGATGGGCGGCGCCGTCGTCATCCTGTTCTTCCTGCCCTGGCTGGACAACAGCCCCGTGCGCTCGATTCGCTACAGGCCGGGCTGGCACTGGTATCTGTACGGCCTGTTCGTCATCAACTTCGTGATCCTGGCCTACCTCGGCGTGCAGCCGCCTTCGCCGATCGGCGAGCGCGTGTCCCAGGTCGGAACGCTTTTCTATTTCGGTTTCTTCCTGCTGATGCCGTGGTGGAGCCGTCTCGGTGAATTCAAGCCGGTGCCCGAGCGCGTGACCTTCCACGCGCACTGAGAGAACCGGAGCCCACGACAATGAAGAAACTGATCCTCACGTTGATCGCAGCGCTCGGCATCGCCGCCGGCGCGCAGGCCGCCGAGGGCGGCATCGCCTGGGACAAGGCACCGAACAAGACCAACGACTTGGCCGCGCTGCAGAACGGTGCCAAGCTCTTCGTCAACTACTGCCTCAACTGCCACTCGGCAGCGTTCATGCGCTACAACCGGCTGCAGGACATCGGCATCAGCGAGCAGCAGATCAAGGACAACCTGCTGTTCACGACCGAGAAGGTCGGCGAGACGATGAAGGCCAACCTCGACCCGGTCCAGGCCAAGGCATGGTTCGGCGGTATCCCGCCCGATCTCACGCTGGTCGCGCGCTCGCGGGCCGGCCACGGGGGCACGGGTGCTGACTACCTCTACACCTATCTGCGCACCTTCTACCGCGACGACACCAAGGCCACCGGCTGGAACAACCTCGCCTTCCCGAGCGTGGGCATGCCCCACGTGTTGTGGGAACTGCAGGGTGATCGCCGCCCGGTGTTCGACAAGGTCGAGTCCCACGGCCATGCGACCGAGGTCTTCAAGGGCTGGGAGCAGGTCAGCCCCGGCACGATGACGCCGCTGCAGTTCGACCAGGCGATGGGCGACCTCGTCGCCTACATGCAGTGGATGGCCGAGCCGGCGCAGAACACGCGCATCCGCGTCGGCGTTTGGGTCATGCTGTTCCTGGTCATGGCGCTGGTCTTCGTGTGGCGCCTCAACGCGTCGTACTGGAAGGACGTGAAGTAGGTGTTTTAGACATGGGAGCGCGACCCGGTTCGCCGGGCACGCGTCCTTTCAGAGTGGGTTGCTGCCGGCAACCCACTCTTTTTGATTTTTAGGAGCCTTACGCCATGATGGTCTTGTATTCCGGAACGACCTGCCCCTTTTCCCATCGCTGCCGCTTCGTCCTCTTCGAGAAGGGCATGGACTTCGAAATCCGCGACGTCGACCTGTACAACAAGCCCGAAGACATCAGCGTGATGAACCCTTACGGCCAGGTGCCGATCCTGGTGGAGCGGGACCTCATCCTGTACGAGTCGAACATCATCAACGAGTACATCGACGAGCGATTCCCGCACCCGCAATTGATGCCCGGCGACCCGGTCGACCGCGCCCGTGTGCGCCTGTTCCTGCTCAATTTCGAGAAGGAACTGTTCGTCCATGTCTCCACCCTCGAGAACCGCAGCTCCAAGGGCAACGAGAAGGCCCTGGAGAAGGCGCGCGCCCACATCCGCGACCGCCTGACCCAGCTCGCGCCGGTGTTCCTCAAGAACAAGTACATGCTTGGCGACAATTTCTCCATGTTGGATGTCGCCATCGCGCCACTGCTCTGGCGCCTGGATTACTATGGCATCGACCTCAGCAAGAACGCCGCACCGCTGCTGAAGTACGCCGAGCGGATCTTCTCCCGTCCGGCCTACATCGAAGCGCTGACGCCGTCCGAAAAGGTCATGCGCAAGTAACCGCCAATTGCTGCCGATCGCCTGTTTCTCATGATCAACGCGCTGGAGTCCTCTTCCACCCGCCCGTACCTGATCCGGGCGTTGTACGAGTGGTGCACGGACAACGGCTTCACTCCCTATGTCGCGGTGCAGGTGGACGACACCGTGCAGGTGCCGCGCGAATACGTGAAGAACGGCGAGATCGTGCTGAACATCAGCTTCGACGCGACCAGCTCGCTGAAGCTGGGCAATGACTTCATCGAGTTCAAGGCGCGCTTCGCCGGGACGGCCCGGGAGATCAGCGTGCCGGTAGGGCGCGTCATCGCGATCTATGCGCGCGAGAACGGACAGGGCATGGCTTTTCCCGCGCCAGTTCCTGCGCCCACGCCTGCCGAAGCTGGTGCTGCCGCGACGCCTCGCATGTCCCTGCGTGACGCCTCCAAGGGCGTCGAAGCCGATGTCGGCAAGGTGGTCCATCTGGTCAGCGGCGAAGCCGGTGCGGACGACGCGGCCGCTCCTCCTGCATCCTCCGACCCGGAGGATCCACCGCGCCCGCCCGGCGCCAGCGGCGGCGGGCGGCCTTCGCTCAAGCGCATCAAATAGCCATTGGCCGAGGGGCGGCTGCCCAAGCCCCCGGTAGAATCGGCCCCCACATCTCCATGCCGCTTTAGCTCAGTTGGTAGAGCACCCGCCTTGTAAGCGGTAGGTCGTCAGTTCGATTCCGACAAGCGGCACCACCTTCTCAAGCTGTCGTTTCGCCGTTTCGTGCTGCGGGCCCGCTAGCCCAGCAGGGCGTGCGCTGCTGTCAGTCCTATCGCCATGGCGGCGCCGAAGGCCGCGAACGCGGCAGGGGTTCTCGAACGCGGCTCCAAGATCAGCGCTGCGGCGCAGCCCAGAAAAAGAAAGGGGAGCGGGACCACCACCGGCAAGGAAAGGACCACCGTATCCGTGAGCGCGGCGCCGAGTCTCATCGCGCCCGGCAGGGTCCAGCGCATGCCTAATAGCGGAAGCGCCGCGATCGCCATGCACAAGAGAAAGCTGCCGAAGAGCCACTCCAGAGGTGGCGGGCTCCATCCCCTGTCGCTCGTGCTCAGGGGGTGAGGCCATTCCACCTCGTCGAGCTCGTCGACCGTCTTGTTCGCATGCTGCAGTGCGTGATGCAGAAAGGGGCTGGCAGTGAGCAAGTTCATGCCGGGCAATGTAGGCAGAACCTTCGCCGATGCCGCGGACGAACGGCCGGGGTATCGAATGAAGCTACCTTGCGTTCAGGGCCTGGTTACCACATCGGGCCAATGGGCTCCCGCTCTGAGACACTGTCGACATGAACCCTGAAGGCACATCGCTATGGAGCCGATTCTGGTCGCCCGCCGGCATGCTCGAGCCTGTGCCCCCCGGCATCAGTGACGACGAGGCCGCGGAGGTCGCTTACCGCAACGCGCTCTGGCTCAGGAGCTACATGGACATGTACATTCTCCGCTGGGCCTGCCTGTGGCTCGCGCTGCTGGCGCTGGCCATCCTCGGCCACAGCTACGAGCTTCCCGGCATCCTCCAGGCAATTGCTCTCGTCGGCACCATCTTCGGCTTTGGGGGCATGCTGCGCATGATTGCGACTTACCGCCATGCGGCCAAGGTGGTCCGGCACCGCATTGCCGCCGGCAGACGCGCGATGTGACACGAGGGCGGTGCGAGACTGCAGCGGTGACCGGAGCCGAACGCATGAACCTGTCCATCGAACCTCTATCGCCGGCGCATTTCGAGGGCTTGCGCGAAGCGCTCGACACAGTGGCGCGCGAGAAGCGCTTTCTGGCGTTCACGCAGGCGCCTGCCGCGGACGAATGCCGTGCCTTCTACACGTCCATCATCGAGAACGAGTGGTGCCAGCGGGTGGCGGTGCTGGATGGCGCGGTGGTCGGCTGGTGCGACGTCTTGCCGACGCACGGGCAGGCACGCGCCCACGTCGGGACCCTGGGGATCGGGCTGATTCCCTCGGCTCGGCATCAGGGCATCGGCACCTTGCTAATGGTGGCCACCATCGAGGCCGCATGGGCGACAGGGCTGACGCGCATCGAGCTGACAGTCCGCGCCGACAACCTGAACGCCAAGGCGCTGTACGAGCGCCTGGGATTCCGCGTCGAGGGGTTGCTGCGCGACGCTTTCCGGGTCGACGGCGAATACTGCGACAGCCACGCGATGGCGCTGCTGCGCATGCATTGGCGAACGCCGATGGCCGGCGTCGGGGCGGTGCCGACCGCAACGGGGTTCCCGGTTCGGCATCCTGGTCAATGATGCGCCGAGGATACGGGGACAGCCGGCGGCGCTCGGCTGCCAACTGCAGGCTCAGCGGCGCGTCAGGACTTTGAGGCGCAAGGCTGTCTCGGCCCAGCCCCGGGACTTCAGCCGCGCCTGCAGCGCGGGCAGCAACTGCCGCAGCTTCGCGGCGGCGGCGCTGCCCTGCACCAGCAGGCACCAGTTGCCCTCCTCGACGGGGCCGGCCTGGACGGCGGCACGCATTTCGGGCGGAATCAGGTCTCGGATCGCCTGCAGGCGCTCCTGGGAATCGCGGGCACGCGCCATCAGCCCGGCGAGGGTCGGAGAATCCTCGGCGGCTTGCTGCAGGGAGACAGGGTGTGAACGGCGGTTCATGCGTGAAGGCGCCAGGCGGCGCGGCTAAAATGCCCGGTTTGCCGGCGTACGCGCCGGTGGGGCCGAGCGCCTGGTGTGTTGATTCTGCGCCAGGCGTGCCCACCTGCTTTCACTATCTTAGGAATTTCGGTCGCGCAGCCCGCATGCCATGGGGGCGCTGTCGACCCGCTCGCATGGCCACCAACTTCCTGACCCAGATCTTCGGCAGTCGCAACGACCGGCTCCTCAAGCAGTATCGCAAGACCGTCGATCGCATCAACGCGCTCGAGGCCGGCTTCGAAAAGCTCAGCGACGAGGCGCTGCGTGCCAAGACCCAGGAGTTCAAGGACCGACTCGGTCGCGGCGAAACGCTGGACGACCTGCTGCCCGAGGCTTTTGCCACCGTGCGCGAAGGCTCCAAGCGCGTGATGAAGATGCGCCACTTCGACGTGCAGTTGCTCGGCGGCATGGCGCTGCACCACGGCAAGATCTCCGAAATGCGCACCGGTGAGGGCAAGACTCTCACCGCGACGCTGCCGGTCTACCTGAACGCGCTGACCGGCAAGGGCGTACACGTGGTGACCGTCAACGACTACCTGGCCAACCGTGACGCCCGGTGGATGGGCCGGCTCTACAACTTTCTCGGCCTCAGCGTGGGGATCAACCTGCCGCAGATGCCGCGCGAGGAAAAGCAGCAGGCCTATGGGAGCGACATCACCTACGGCACCAACAACGAGTACGGCTTCGACTACCTGCGCGACAACATGGTCTACGAGACGCAGGACCGGGTTCAGCGGGGGCTCAACTACGCCATCGTGGACGAGGTGGACTCGATCCTCATCGACGAGGCGCGCACGCCGCTGATCATCAGCGGCCAGGCCGAAGACCACACCGACCTGTATCTGGCGATCAACAAGGTGGTGCCCCTGCTCACGCGCCAGGAGGGCGAGGCGGACCCGCGCACCGGCGAGGGCGTGACCAAGCCGGGCGACTTCACGGTCGACGAGAAGACGCACCAGGTCTTCCTGACCGAGGACGGCCACGAGAAGGCCGAGCAGATCCTCTCCGAGTTCAAGCTGCTGCCCGAGGGCGCCTCGCTCTACGATCCGGCCAACATCACGCTGATGCATCACCTCAATGCGGCGCTGCGCGCGCGGCATCTCTACCACCGCGACCAGCACTACGTGGTGCAGCAGGGCGAGGTGGTGATCGTGGACGAGTTCACCGGCCGCCTCATGACCGGCCGCCGCTGGAGCGACGGCCTGCACCAGGCGGTCGAGGCCAAGGAAGGCGTGCAGATCCAGGCCGAGAACCAGACCCTGGCCTCGATCACCTTCCAGAATTACTTCCGCCTCTACGCCAAGCTGGCCGGCATGACGGGCACGGCGGACACCGAGGCCTACGAGTTCCAGGAGATCTACGGCCTGGAGACCGTGATCATCCCGCCGAACAAGCCCAGCAAGCGCGATGACCAGCTCGACCGCGTCTACAAGACCACGCGTGAGAAGTACGAGGCCGCGATCGCCGACATCCGCGAGTGCTACGAGCGCGGCCAGCCGGTGCTGGTGGGCACGTCCTCGATCGAGAACTCCGAGATCATCGACGGGCTGCTGACCCAGGCCGGGCTGCCGCACCAGGTGCTCAATGCCAAGCAGCATGCGCGTGAGGCCGAGATCGTCGCGCAGGCCGGCCGGCCCAAGATGATCACCATCGCGACCAACATGGCCGGCCGCGGCACCGACATCGTGCTCGGCGGCAACGTGGACAAGCTGATCGAGGCCATCGAGGCGGACGAAAGCAAGGACCCGGCAACCCGGGCGGCCGAGATCGCGCAACTTCGCGCCACCTGGCAGAAGGACCACGAGTTCGTGAAGTCGCTCGGCGGCCTGCGCATCATCGCCACCGAGCGCCACGAGTCGCGCCGCATCGACAACCAACTGCGCGGCCGCTCGGGCCGGCAGGGGGACCCTGGCTCCTCGCGCTTCTACCTGGGCTTGGACGATCCGCTGATGCGCATCTTCGCGGGCGAGCGCGTCAAGGCCATCATGGACCGCCTCAAGATGCCCGATGGCGAGGCCATCGAGGCCGGCATCGTCACCCGCAGCATCGAGAGTGCGCAACGCAAGGTCGAGGCGCGCAACTTCGACATTCGCAAGCAGTTGCTCGAGTACGACGACGTCTCGAACGACCAGCGCAAGGTGATCTACCAGCAGCGCAACGACATCCTCGACGCGGCCGACCTGACGGCGCAGATCGCGGCGCTGCGCGAGGGCTGCTTCACCGACCTGGTTCGCCAGTACGTGCCGGCCGAATCGGTCGAGGAGCAGTGGGACCTGGCAGGCCTCGAGAAAGTCCTGGCCAACGAGTGGGGCATCGACATCCCGCTGCAGAAGGACGTGGAGGCTGCCACGGCCATGACCGACGAAGACATCGTCGAGAAAGTCAACGCCGCGGCCAACGAGGCCTTCAACGCCAAGGTGGCTCTGATCGGGCAGGAGAACTTCACCCAGTTCGAGCGCATGGTGCTGCTGCAGAGCATCGACACCCACTGGCGCGAGCACCTGGCCTCGCTGGACTACCTCCGCCAGGGTATCCATCTGCGCGGCTATGCACAGAAGCAGCCCAAGCAGGAATACAAGCGCGAGGCCTTCGAGCTCTTCGGCCAACTGCTCGATTCGGTCAAGAACGAGGTCACGCGCCAGCTCATGACGGTGCGCGTGCAATCCAGCGAGCAGTTGGAACAGGCCGCCGAGGCGATGGAGACCCGGGGCGAGAACGTCTCCAACATCACCTACAGCGCGCCCACCGAAACGGGCGAGGTCGAGGTCCGCGTCGACGAGGAAAGCCAGCGCCGGCTTGCCGCCATCGCTTCGGGCGTGCCGGCCGGGGCCGCCGCCTTCGGGCGCGTCGGCCGCAACGATCCCTGCCCTTGCGGTAGCGGCAGGAAATTCAAGCACTGCCACGGCAAACTCAGCTGAGACATCCCATGTCCGTGAATCTCACCGCCCCCGATCCTGCCGCGCTGCATGCGGTTCCCGGTATCCGCATCGGCGTGGCCGAAGCGGGCGTGCGCAAAGCCAACCGCAAAGACCTGACGGTGGTGCTGATCGACGAAGGCGCCGCCGTCGGCGGCGTGTTCACGCAGAACCGTTTTTGCGCCGCGCCCGTGCAGATCTGCCGCGAGCATCTGCAGAAGGATTTCGGCATCCGCGCGATGCTGATCAACACCGGCAACGCCAACGCCGGCACCGGCGAAGACGGCCTGGCCCGTGCGCGCGCCACCTGCATCGCGCTGGCCCGCCAGCTGGAACTCGCGCCGGAGCAGATCCTCCCTTTCTCGACGGGCGTGATCATGGAGCCGCTGCCCATCGACCGGATCGAGGCCGGCCTGCCCGCGGCGTTGGCCGATGCGCAACCCGATCACTGGGCGCGCGCGGCCGAGGGCATCATGACCACCGACACGGTGCCGAAGGCGGCGAGCCGCCAGGTGCAGATCGGCGGCGCGACCGTCAGCATCACCGGCATCAGCAAGGGCGCCGGCATGATTCGGCCCAACATGGCGACCATGCTGGGCTTCCTCGCCACGGACGCGAAGATCGCGCCGGCGCTGATCCAGCCGCTGGCCAAGGCTCTGGCCGACGCTTCCTTCAACCGCGTGACCATCGACGGCGACACCTCCACCAACGATTCCTTCGTGGTGATCGCGACGCAGAAGGCCGCCCACACCCGCATCGAGTCGCTGGACTCGGCCGAGGGGCGCCTGCTGGTGGAGGCGATGCAGGGGGTCGCGCGCCAGCTCGCCCAGGCCATCGTGCGCGATGGCGAGGGCGCGACCAAGTTCATCACGGTGCAGGTCGAAGGCGGCCGCGATGCCGCCGAGTGCCGCCAGGTGGCGTATGCCGTCGCCCACTCTCCGCTGGTGAAGACCGCCTTCTACGCGAGCGACCCGAACCTCGGGCGCATCCTGGCCGCGGTCGGCTATGCGGGCATCGCGGACCTGGACCAGACCGGCATCGACCTTTACCTCGACGACGTGCACGTGGCCGTCAAGGGCGGACGCAATCCGAGCTACCGTGAAGAAGACGGCCAGCGCGTGATGAAGCAGAGCGAGATCACCGTGCGCATCGTGCTCGGACGCGGCGATGCCGCCGACACCGTCTGGACCTGCGACCTGAGCCACGACTACGTGTCCATCAATGCCGACTATCGTTCGTGATGTCCACCCCCAGGCTTCGCGCACTTCGTGTCGCTACGCCAATTTCCTCACCGGGGGGCGACAGCAGCGGCCCGGCAAAGCCGGTTCCACGGTGTCCCTCGAACAGACGGCCGACCGTCATGGTCAAGCGGTATGAACGAAAAATTTGAAAGGCTGATCGAGCGCGCGGAGCAACTGATCGGCCGCATCGAATCGATCCTCCCCCAGCCGCTGTCGGCCCCCGCCGACTGGAATGCCGCCATCGCCTGGCGCTACCGCCGCCGCAGCTCGGGCCATGGCACCCTGGAGCCGGTGCGCCACGTGGCACCGATGCCGCTGGATGCGCTCAAGGAGATCGACGCCCAGAAGGAAAAGATCGAGCGCAACACCCGCCAGTTCGTGGAGGGCAAGCCGGCCAACAACGTGTTGCTGACGGGCGCGCGCGGAACCGGCAAGTCCTCGCTCATCCGCGCCTGCCTGCAGGCCTACGCGCCGCAGGGCTTGCGCCTGATCGAAGTCGACAAGGCCGAGCTGACGGACTTGCCGGACATCGTCGAGGTGGTGTCGCAGCGGCCCGAGAAGTTCATCGTTTTCAGCGACGACCTGAGCTTCGACGAGGGCGAGCCGGGTTACAAGGCGCTCAAGTCCATTCTGGACGGCTCGGTGGCCGCGGCCACGCCCAACGTGCTGATCTACGCGACCAGCAACCGCCGGCATCTGCTGCCCGAGTACATGAAGGACAACCTCAGCTACACCCACACAGAGGACGGCGAGGTGCATCCGGGCGAGGTGATCGAGGAGAAGATTTCGCTGTCGGAGCGCTTCGGCCTCTGGGTGAGCTTCTACCCTTTCAACCAGAACGAGTACCTCGCGATCGTGGCGCAGTGGCTGTCGTCCTTCGGGATCGACGAGACGACCATCGAGGCCGCCCGCCCCGAGGCGCTGGTCTGGGCGCTCGAGCGGGGTTCGCGCAGCGGGCGCGTGGCCTACCAGTTTGCGCGCGACTACGCGGGCAGGCACTGAGCGCGGCCATGGCCGAGGCGCGCAAGCACACCGAAGTGGCGGTTGGCATCCTGATCCGCGCGGCGGACGGGGCGCTGCTGCTTTCGACCCGGCCCGAGGGCAAGCCTTACGCGGGCTACTGGGAATTCCCGGGCGGCAAGATCGAGGCGGGCGAATCGATCGAGCAGGCATTGCGGCGCGAACTGCACGAGGAGCTGGGCATCACGATCGCCGGCGCCGAGGTCTGGAAGACCACCGAGCACGACTACCCCCATGCGCTGGTGAGGCTGCACTGGTGCAAGGTGCGCGCCTGGGACGGGGCGTTCGAGATGCGCGAGGGCCAGGCCATGTGCTGGCAGCAATTGCCGCTCACTGTGACGCCGGTGCTGCCCGGCGCCTTGCCGGTGCTCGCTTGGCTGACGCAGGAGCGCGGCCTGGCCGGCGCGGCCTACTGAATCTTCGGGTCGCCGAAGGGTTCGTCTTCCGGCGGCGCCTCGACCGGCATGCGGAACTCCTCGTTCGCCCACGCGCCGAGATCGATGCCCTTGCAGCGCGCGCTGCAGAAGGGCCGATAAGGATTGCTCGGAGCGTAGACGCTGTCCTTGCCGCAGGCGGGGCAGCGCACGATGCGCTCGCCCGAGGGGGTCTTTTTGCTGGCAACCATTTCAGTGGCTCCCCATTCACGCGACCCGACGTCTCATGGACTCGCGCGTGCGGGTCGGGGAACAGCACTCAACCGGCTTCGCCGGGTCGCTGGTGTTGCCCCCAGAGAGGGGATTGGCGGACCACACGAAGTGGGGGAGCCTGGGGGAGAGCATCATGCGCAGAGAGTGAGCTCGAAGGGCGTGTCTTCCTTGCTCGGGTGCAGACGGTCATCGGCCTCGTGTCGCATCAGCCGCACCGACACCATCAGGCGGTTGCCGCTGATCTCCGGGATGAGGCCGAGGCGAGGATCGATGCGCAGGCGCAGCAACTGGAAGCTGCGGCCCTGCGGTAGCGGTTGCTGGAACTGGCCGCGGGTGGCGATCACCTTGTACGGGACGTCGGCGTCGCGCAGCAGCTTCAGCAGCAGGTAGATGCACTCGGCCAGCGGCGCGAGCGTGGAGGACCAGCGTTCCAGCCCGGCCCGCCTTTCGTTGGCCGGTCGGTGCTGCCATGCATAGTAGGCCGGCAGGTCGAACTCGCAGGTGCCGCCCGGGATGCTCGCGCGGCTGCGAATGCCCATCAGCCATTCGTTTTCGGTCAGGGCCTGGCCGGCCTTGCCCGGAATGCCATTGAGCGTGGCGAAGTTGCTCTCCAGCTTCGAGATCACCTGGTCCAGGAGGGTCTCGGAGATGGCCGGATTGCCGCGATAGCTGTTGAACAGGGTTTTCTGCTTGTCCAGGTCGCGCAGCACGTCGGCCTTCAGATCGGCGCGCGCCGCCACGTCCATGATCTCGAAGATCGTGACCAGGGCGTAGTGGTGGGACAGCGGCGAATCGGCGGGCACCAGCTCGCCGAGCCGGCGGAACAGGTGCTCCAGCCGCAGATAGGTCCGGATGCGCTCGTTGAAGGGGTACTCGTAGAGGATCACGCGATTCCGTGGGGTTCCTGTCGGAACATGATAGCCCCTCAGGGCGATTTCGCAGGTGGGACCGGCAGCACTTCGCGTACCGCGGCCAGCATATGCTCGCCCAGTGCCAGCTGTCCGTGCATCGACAGGTGGGTGTCGTTCGGGAAATAGAAGTCCATCACCTTCGGATACGTTTCGCGCGCGAAGGCGTAGATGTCGGGCCCGAGGCGTGCCTCGCGGAAGCCCGCCTCGAAATCCTTCGAGAAATCGGGCTGCAGGTACACCGTGTTCTTGTTGGGGATCACGATCCACATCTGCGGGATGGCAGGATGGGCTTCCTTGAAGGCCTTGATCCGTTCCAGCGTGCCCTGGGTCAGCGGGCCGTTGCCGATGTCATCGATGAAGACCGGCAGCTTCTCGCATTCCTTGTGGGAAAAGTACTGGCAACCGTTCGGCAGCATCCGCACGCGCGTGTTCTTGTTGAAATCGAGTTCCACCGGCGACTTCCTGGCGCGCCAGGCGTTGAAATAGGCCTCCGGGCCCGTGTCGAAGCGGGCGGTCCAGTTGGGCAGCGCATCCGGTCCCGGCAACTGGGCCGGGGCGACGAAGGGCTCCAAACGCGCCTCCAGCGGCTTGACGACCTTGTCACAGGTCTGGCCGGTCACTGTGCGCTCGTCCAGCAGGCGCTCCACACTCTGGAAGATGATCAGCTTGCCCTTGAAGCCGGAGCGCTGGACCCATTGATCGAAATCCTTGCACATCACCGTACCGTACTGACCCCAATAGGTCGTGGCGACGCGGTAGCCCGCCTTCACCAGAGAGGCCTGCCAGTAGAGCGTCATCGAGAAGCTGTCGCCGATGACCAGGATGTCGGCGTCCTTGACCGGCGCGGCCTTCAGCAGGGACTTGTCGATGGTGGGCGCCGGCTTGGTCCAGCCGAAGTCCTCTTCGGGCAGGTGCCCGATACGGGTCAGATCGCCGTAGGGTGGCAGGGTGGTCAGGGAGACGAGCCACATCGCGAACACCAGGACATAACCGGTGACGAAGATGCGCAGCCAGACTTTTGCGAGCGTCATATCGGGCCGCATCAAAATTGGAAGTAGAGGAAGGGGCTGTAGCCGCCCAGCTTCGACACCGCCCAGGCGAACAGCACGAGGGTGCTGGCGGCAATGAAAACGGTCGAGGTCGCGGCCATCACGCGGTGGCCGGCCACCGATTGCGGATGGGGCACCCAGCGCTCCAGCGTGATGGCCGGCGGCAGCGCCAGGCAGATGAAGAGCCCGACCAGCATGGTCTTGAAGAAGTCGTTCTTGCGATAGGGCATGAGCCCCATCTCGTTGAAGGCGGTGGGCGGCGCGCCGTTCAGGCCCAGCATGCCCTTGTAGATCGCGATCGCGGTGTGCATGCCGTCGGCGCGGAACACCACCCAGGCGATCATCACGCACACGAAGGTCAGCAGCCAGCCGAGCACTTTCGCGACGCGGCCCGGCGCGGCGTTGCGCCGCACCTTGGCATTCCACAGGTGATTGACCATCAGGTAGGCGCCGTGCAGCGCGCCCCAGATCACGAAGGTCCACGCGGCGCCGTGCCACAGGCCGCCCAGAAGCATCGTCAGGAACAGGTTCAGGTAACGCCGGGCCGGGCCCTTGCGGTTGCCGCCCAGTGGCACGTAGAGATAGTCGCGCAGGAAGGTGGACAGCGAGATGTGCCAGCGGCGCCAGAACTCGATGATGTTGGTCGACTTGTAGGGCGAGCGGAAGTTGATGGGCAGTTGCACGCCCAGGCACAAGGACAGGCCCACCGCCATGTCCGAATAGCCCGAAAAATCGAAGTAGATCTGCAGCGTATAGGCCAGCACCCCGAACCAGGCCGTGTACAGCGTGGGCGCCAGGCCCTGGTGCGCGCCGTTGAACACCAGGTCCGCGTACTGGCCCATCGGGTCGGCGATCAGCAGTTTCTTGGCCAGGCCGAAGCTGAAGATCGCGAGCCCCACGGCGATCTTGTTCGGGTCGGGCTTGTAGGTCGACGGATTGGCGAACTGCGGCATCATTTGCGCGTGGTGCAGCACGGGGCCCGCGATCAGGTGCGGGAAGTAAGTGACGAAGAGGGCGTAGTGAACGAAGCTGCGCTCATGCACCTTGCCCTGCCAGCAGTCGACCAGGAAGGCGATCTGGGTGAAGGTGTAGAAAGAGATGCCGATCGGCAGCGCGATGTGCAGCAGCGGCATGGGCGTGAAGCCCGCCGCCGCCAGCCCTTCGTTGACGTTCGAGAGGAAGAAGTTCGCGTACTTGAAGATCGCCAGCACGCCGAGGTTGACGACCAGGGCCGCGATCAGCAGGCGCTTGCGCTGGGCGTCTTCGCGGCCCGGCGCCGGCGTCAGGCGCAGCCCGAACCAGTAGTTGACGCAGATCGATCCCAGCAGCAGCGGCATCGCCTTGACGCTCCACCACCCATAAAAGAAGAGGGAGGCGAGGGCCAGGAAGCCGGCCGCGGCCCGCACGTTGCGTTTGCCGATCCAGAAGAAGCCGAGCAGGACGATCGGGAAATAGACGAACAGGAACGCGTGCGAATTGAAAAGCATCTCGGATGGGCACGCGCCGGGGCCTGGCGCGCCGTCTTCTTCTGATCTCGGGGACGAGCCGCTGCGGCGGCAAACCCCGCATTATCGCGTGACCGCCCGGGGCATTAAACCCAGGTAAGTGCGTGGATCTCCTGGCGGAGTTCCTCGAGCGAGAGTGTCTCGTTGAAGATCACGGCGTCCGCGGCGGCCCGGCGCTCGCGCCGCGTGGCCTGTTGCGCGATCACGGCGCGCACCGCCTCGGGCGCCCAACCGGAGCGGGCCACCACGCGCCGCAGCTGAGTTTCCTCGGTCGCGTCGACCACCACGACGCGGTCGACCCGGGCCCGCCAGCGCTTCGATTCGACCAGCAGGGGCACGTCGAACACGATCAAACCCGGACCGGCGGCGCCCGCCTGGGCCTCGCATTCGAGGCCGATCACGGGGTGAAGGATGGCTTCGAGCCGCTGTCTGGCGGAGGGGTCGGCAAAGACCAGTTCCCGCATGCGCGCACGGTCCATGCTGCCGTCCGAGGCGATCACCGAGCTGCCGAAGGTCGCCTCCACCGCCGCCATGGCCGCTCCGCCGGGCTGCGTGATGGCCCGCGCGATCGCGTCGGTATCGATCAGCGTGGCGCCCCGTTCGACCAGAATGGCCGCGACCGTGCTCTTGCCGCTGCCGATGCCGCCGGTGAGGCCGATGCGCATGCCGCGAATGCCTTCTGCGTCAGAGGCCGACCGTGCGCAGGATCGCGTCCGGGCCGAACAGCATGGCGGTGAGGCCGGCGCCGGCCAGGAAGGGTCCGAAGGGCACGTAGCCGCCTTCCCGCAGGCCACTGTTGAACTTGAGGATCAGGCCGATGACCACGCCGATCACCGAGGCCATCAGCACG
Organism: Variovorax defluvii; assembly: GCF_039541515.1. Classification (NCBI taxonomy): domain Bacteria; kingdom Pseudomonadati; phylum Pseudomonadota; class Betaproteobacteria; order Burkholderiales; family Comamonadaceae; genus Variovorax; species Variovorax defluvii. The sequence continues at coordinate 154,776 of NZ_BAABGJ010000001.1, read as the reverse complement.
ATCGGTACCAGCGCCTGCCAGCCGAACCAGGCGCCGAAGGCGGCGAAGAGCTTGAAGTCGCCGTAGCCCATGCCCTCCTTGCCGGTGGTGAGCTTGAAGAGCCAGTACACGCCCCACAGCGACATGTAGCCTGCCACCGCGCCCCAGACGGCATCGGCCACGCTGATGCCCGTGAAGCCGCCGATGGCCGCCAGCAACCCGACCCACAGCAGGGGCAGCGTGATGTCGTCGGGCAGGTAGGTGGTGTCCCAGTCGATCAGGGCGGCGGTCAGCAACGCGGCCGCGAAGCCGGACCAGACGAGGCCGCCCAGGGAGCCCGGCATGCGCCACACGCACCAGGCGAAGAGTAGCGCGGTGGCCAGTTCCACCAAAGGATAGCGAAGGCTGATCGGCGCTTTGCACGAAGAGCACTTGCCGCCCAGGAAGACATAGCTCAGGATCGGCAGGTTCTCGTACCAGCGGATCGCATGGTCGCAGTGCGGGCAGCGCGAGCGAGGCACGACGAGGTTGAAGGGCTCCTGCGCCGTCTCTGCCTTCCGTGCCTGGCCGGCACCGCCCTCGGCGCCGTTCAGCTCGGCGCATTCGGCGGCCCATTGACGTTCCATCATCTTGGGGAGCCGGTGGATCACCACGTTGAGGAAGCTGCCGATCATGAGCCCCAGCACGCCGGCCAGCGCGGCGTCCACCCCCTGCGACACCAGCATCAGACGACCTGGCCCAGCTTGAAGATCGGCAGGTACATCGACACCACGATCCCGCCGATGATCACGCCCAGGAACACGATGATGATCGGCTCCATCAGGCTGGAGAGGCCGGCGACCATGTCGTCGACCTCGGACTCGTAGAAGTCGGCTGCCTTGCCCAGCATGTGATCGATGGAGCCGGATTCCTCACCGATCGCGGTCATCTGCAGCACCATCGAGGGAAACAGGTTGGCGTTGGTCATGGCCGTGGTCAGGCTGGTGCCGGTCGAGACCTCCTGCTGGATCTTGACCGTGGCATCGCTGTACACGGTGTTGCCCGAGGCGCCGCCCACCGAGTCGAGGGCCTCGACCAGCGGCACGCCGGCGGCGAACATGGTGGCCAGCGTGCGGGTCCAGCGGGCGACGCAGGACTTGTCGATCAGCGCGCCGAAGATCGGCAGGCGCAGCAGCAGGCGATCCATGAAGCGCTGCACCTTCTCGTTGCGCTTCCAGGCCTGGAAGAAGAAGTACAGTCCGCCCCCGATGACGCCGAAGATCAGCCACCAGTAGGCGACGAAAAATTCGCTCATCGCCATGACGAAGAGCGTCGGTGCCGGCAGGTCCGCGCCGAAGGAGGTGAACACCTGCTTGAAGGCCGGGATCACGAAGATCATGATGATCGCCACCACCACGAAGGCCACCACGATCACCGAGGTGGGGTACATCAGCGCCGACTTGATCTTCGACTTGATGGCCTCGGTTTTCTCCATGTAGGTGGCGAGCCGGTCGAGCAGGTCCTCCAGGATACCGGCGGCCTCACCGGCCTCGACCAGGTTGCAGTAGAGGTTGTCGAAGTACTTCGGGAACTTGCGGAAAGCGGAGGACAGCGAGGTGCCGGTCTCGACGTCGCTGCGGATGTCGTTCAGCAGCTTGGCCACGCTCGGGTTGGCATTGCCGCGACCCACGATGTCGAAGGCCTGCAGCAACGGGACACCGGCCTTCATCATGGTGGCCAGCTGGCGCGTGAAGATCGCGATGTCCTTGGGCTTGATCGCCTTGCCGGCACGCATGCGCCGCTTCTTGATCTTCGAGGCCAGCACACCCTGGCGGCGCAGCGCCGCCTGGACCTGGTTCTCGCCGGCAGCGCGCAGTTCGCCGCGCACCACCTTGCCGTTGCGGTCCTTGCCTTCCCACTCGTAGACGAATTCCTTGTGGGTTGCGCGCGACGATGCTGCTGCCGTTGCCATTCGATCTCCGCTTCTCTCTCTATTCGTTGGTCACCGCGAGCACCTCCTCGAGCGAGGTGAGGCCCTGCATTACCTTCTGCAGGCCCGACTGGCGCAGCGAGCGAACCCCTTCGGATTCCGCCTGGTGGGCGATCTCCAGGGCGCTGCCGTCGCGCAGGATGATCTTCTGGATCTCCTCGGAGATCGGCATCACCTGATAGATGCCCACGCGGCCCTTGTAGCCGCTGTTGCACGCCGGGCAGCCGATCGCCTTGTAGGGCTTCCAGGTGCCGTCGATCTCGTGCTCCTTGTAGCCGGCGTCGAGCAGGGCTTCCTTCGGCACGTCCGCCGGGACCTTGCAGACCGCGCAGAGCCGGCGCGCCAGCCGCTGGGCAGTGATGAGGATCACGCTGGAGGCGATGTTGAAGGGCGCGATGCCCATGTTGCGCATCCGCGTCAGCGTGGTCGGGGCGTCGTTCGTGTGGAGCGTCGACAGGACCAGGTGCCCGGTCTGGGCGGCCTTGATCGAGATGTCGGCGGTTTCGAGGTCGTGGATTTCGCCGACCATGATGATGTCCGGGTCCTGCCGCAGGAAGGCGCGCAGCGCGGTCGCGAAGGTCAGGCCCGCCTTTTCATTGACGTTGACCTGGTTCACGCCCGGCATGTTGATTTCGGACGGGTCTTCCGCCGTGGCGATGTTGACGCCCGGCTTGTTCAGCAGGTTCAGGCAGGTGTAGAGGGAGACTGTCTTGCCCGAGCCCGTCGGGCCGGTGACAAGCACCATCCCGTAGGGTCGGCTGATGGCGTCCAGCAGCCGAGCCTTTTCTTCCGGGTCGTAGCCGAGCGCGTCGATGCCCATGCGGGCGCTGCTGGGGTCGAGGATACGCACCACGATCTTCTCGCCGAACAGCGTGGGCAGCGTGCTGACCCGGAAGTCGATCACACGGTCCGGGCCGATCTTGAGCTTCATGCGGCCGTCCTGCGGCACCCGCTTTTCGGAGATGTCCAGCCGCGAGATCACCTTGATGCGCGAGGCCAGCTTTTCCTTGATGACGGTGGGCGGGGTTGCGATCTCGCGCAGTTCGCCATCGACACGGAAACGCACGCGATATTGGTGCTCGTAAGGTTCGAAGTGGATGTCCGACGCCCGCATGCTGAAGGCGTCGAGCAGCATCTTGTGCAGGAAGCGCACGACCGGCGCATCCTCGACCTCGGCGATCGCCGTTTCGTTCTGGTCAGCGGTTTCCGCGATGGAGGAGTCGTCGAACTCGAACTCGGCGCCGACGATGCTGTCGATGGTCTCGGAGGCGCTCACCGCCGCCGCTTCGACCATGCGAGAGAGCTTGTCGTACTCCGCGATCACCCAGTCCACGCCCATCTGGGAGGCGAACTTGATCTTTTCGACGGCCTGCTGGTCCGAGGGGTCGGCCGTCGCGACGATGAGGCGGTTGTTGCGCTTGCTCAATACCACCACCCGGTAGGCCTGGCACAGCTTGGCGTCCAGCAGGTCCTTGGGCAGGCGTTGCGGGTCGACGGCGTCCAGGTCGAGCAGGGGGGCGCCGAAGGCGCTCGAGAGGGTGTGGGCCAGGTCGGCCGGTGAGACGGCGCCGGTCCCGGTCAGTTCCGCGATGAAGCTGGTGCGGCTGCTGGTGGCCTTCTGGTAGATCTCCTCCGCGGTCTTCGCCGGCAGCTTGCCGGCGGAGATCAATGCGCGCGCCAGCCCGGGCAGGGCGATCTGCGCGCTTTCTTTGGCGAGAGGGTCAGCAGCGGCCATTCAATGGAATGTAACAAGACGTGAAAAATGCATCACGATCATCGCTGATCGCCCTGTAGCTGTAAACCGATCCATTTGGACCGGAGCGCGCAGCATTTTGCGTTTACAGCGGGAAAGGCGAGTCGGAGCGAACAGAGGGGATGGAGCGGGCTGCACTTCCGAGAGGCACTGATCGGCAGAGGTCGATGGCTGGGCCTCCCCGGAAATACGAAACGGGCATCCGCGGCACGTATTCGAGATCCGATCTCTTCCAGCGATTGAACGAGGCCGCCAGTTTAGGCCCAAACGAGCCCAATGCCTCTTTCATCCTGGGCGCGCGCTCCCCCTGTGGCGGCCGCGCATCGGTTCACGCGGGCGGCTATTTCGCCGCTTCCACCTTCACGCGCCCGTTCGGCGACTCGCCGAACATTTCCGGTGCGTAGAGCGCCTCGACGCGGCTCGGCGGCAGCACGAAATCGCCGACGTTGTTCAGGCGCACCGTGTATTCCATCTTCACCACGCCCCTGGGCAGGTATTCGTAGTAGCTGCGGAAGGCTTCGAAGCTGCGCTCCTCGAAGGCCGGCCAGCCGGCGCCCGAGCGCTTTTCGCCCTGGGTCGCAATCTGGGAGTCGCGTCCCAGGCCGCTGCCGAGGATGGTGGCGCCGCCGGGGATGGGATCGGTGACCGCGACCCAGGTCATGTCCGCGCTGGCGTTGACTTCCAGGCTCACCCGGAGCACGTCGCCGCGCGTGTAGATGCCCTTGACCGCCTGCTCGACCGGTGTCACCGTTTTCTTGATCGCGTAGCCGGCCGCGAAGGGTGCCTTGAGTTCGACGGCCGCGATGGACTGCAGCGTGAGCCACGGCCTGCCGCTGCCGCTCTGGGTGACCAGCAGCGTGTCGCGAACGGCCGCCCCCTCGGCCGGCCAGGGCAGGAACATGCTGTTGTGGCGCAGGCTGCCGGGTGCGGCGGGTGCACCGAATGCCGTCGTCTGGTGGGGCGTGCCGCCGGCGTCGCCGGTCTTGACGCGTTCGACCTTGCTCCAGTCCACCTGGGCCTTGGCAGTTCCGAAATTGGCGGCGGTGATGCCGGCGACCGGTGCGGTCTCGAACTGCCTGGAGAACTTCTCGAGCGCCAGCCCGCCCCAGAGGTTGGCCGTCGTCGTGTGCCAGGCGCCTTTCTGCTGGCGGCCGATGAAGCCGCTGGCCAGCCGCCCGATGTCCTCCCTCCAGGCCGGATCGTCCAGGACGGTCAGCAGCAGCCGGGCCGTGTTGACGTCGCCGTTGGCCATGAGCCACCACCAGTAGTCGTCGCGCTCGGTGCTGAACACCAGCTTCGTGCCCTGATAGCTCAGCCGCGCCTTCAAAACGTTGTTGGCCTCCTCGAGGCGCTGCTGGCGCTGTGGAACGTCGGGCACGCGCTTGAGGATGTTGATCCAGTCGATGACTGCGCTGGTTGGCCACTGGTTGGGCGAGATGGTCAGGCTGCCGGTCATGCGGCCCTGGGCCTTGCCGTAGCGTGACAGCGCCTCCAGCGCGGCGAGCTTGCGCACGTCCAGGTCCTTGCGCGGGCTCCAGAACTCGCGCTGGATGCGGCCCTCGACGAAGGCGATCAGCCCCTGCTCCATCGGCGCCCGGGCGGCGTCGGGCAGGGCGAAGGCCGGGTCCAGCGCGGCCGCTTCGTGGGTGGCCGCCAGGACGTAGGCGGTCAGGATGTCGCTGCCGCGGCCGGCCTCGCCGTCACGCGGCGGGAAGTAGCCGGCCAGGCCGTCGCCGTCGAGGTAGCTGGGCAACTGCGCCACCACCGCCTGCCAGGCTTTGCCGTCGCGCAGCCCGATGGACTTGCTGGTCTTCTGCTCGAGGCAGGCATAGGGGTAGGCGGCGAACCAGTCGCGCACGCCCGTCAAGCCCTCGGCCAGGCGCGGCTGCAGCGACAGCCGCAGGCCGCCGCGGCCGGGCAGGGCGTCGGCCGGCGGCGCCACGTCGAGCGTGAAGGGGCCGTCCAGTTGCACCAGGGTGGCCTGCTGCACCGTGAGCGGCACGGCGGGCACGATGCGTTGGCGCACCTTGAGTGCATCGCGTGCGGCGCCGAGCGTGTCGCGCGCCTCGATCTCCCACAGGATCGCCTCGGCTCGGCTCTGGGCCAGCTGCGCCGGCGCCGTGACCGTCCAGGCCAGCTCGCGCGCTTCACCGGGCGGGATCTCGACCGTCTGCGGCTCCAGCTTCAGCAGGGTGGCGCGGGGCGCGGCCTCCACCTTCATCGGCTTTTGAGTCGTGTTGCGCAGGGTGAACTGGGCGCGGAACTGGTCGTCCTCGCGCACCAGCGGCGGCAGGCCGCTGACGATCTGCAGGTCCTGCGTGGCCTGAATCGAGGTGTGCCCGGTGCCGAAAAGGCCGGTGCCCGCATCCGCCACCGCCACGATCCTGAAGGTGGTGAGCGCGTCGTTGAGCGGCACCGTGACCGTGGCCCGGCCGTTGGCGTCCAGCACGAGCGCCGGCTGCCACAGCAGCAGGGTGTCGAGCAACTCGCGCGTCTGGCCCTTGCCGCCGCCACCGCCGGCCGGGACCGCCTTGCGGCCGTAGTGTCGGCGCCCGACGATCTCCATCTGCGCGGTGGAGGTGGAAACACCCCAGCTGCGCCGCTGCATCATGGCCTCCAGCAGCTTCCAGCTGTCATTGGGCATCAGCTCCAGCAGGGCCTGGTCGACCGCGGCCAGCGCCACCTCGGCGCCGGCGGCGGGCTGGCCGTTCGGCAGCCTGGCGGCGATGGTGATCTGGGCCTGACCGCGCACGGGGTAGGTGGGCTTGTCGCTCGCCACCTTCACCTCGATCTGGTGGGCCTGGGTGCCGACGCGGACCTCCGCGAGCCCCAACCGGAAGGCCGGCTTGCTGAGGTCGACCAGCGCGGTGGGCGCCACGTACTCCTTGCCCTCGTACCAGAAGGCGGTCCACCATTCGCGCGGCGCCTTGAAGCCCCAGGTGAAGAAGCTGTACCACGGCACCTCGCGCAGCCGGCCGCGCAGCGCCAGCACGCTCACATAGGCGTTCGGGCCCCACTCGGGTTTGACCTGCAGCGTGACCGTCGGGTCCTTGCCGTCGAGCCGCACCACCTGCGTCTCGATCACGCCTTCGCGCTCCACCGACACCAGCGCGGTGGCGAAGCGGAAGGGGCTGCGCACCTGGAAGCGGGCGGTCTCGCCGGGCTGGTAGGTCTTTTTCTCGGGCAGCACGTCGATGCGGTCGTGGTCCTCGCCGCCGAACCACAGTTCGCCCTGGCGGGTGACGTACACCGTGCTGGCGGCGCGGCTGTCGCGGCCCTCCTTGTCGGTGGCGCTGGCGATCAGCTCGACCTGGCCGGCCTCCTTGAGTTCGGCCTCGCACAGCAGCAGCCCCCGGGCATCGCTCTTGCCGCTGCAGACGGTGCCGATCTCCTTCATCTCGGTCTTGTTGTCGTAGGTGTAGAAGCCGCCCACCATGCGCTTGCGGCTGGTGGTGGTGATGCGCGCGATGGCCCGCACGTTGAGCGTGACGCCCTCCTGAGGCTTGCCGGCGAGGTCCAGCGCCAGGGCCTGGAACTTGAGCTTCTGGCTGGCGGAAGCCCAGCTCTCGGTCTTGACGCCGGCGATCACGGCCGCCGGCCAGAGCGTCTGCACGCCGCGCAGGGTTTGAACCTCGCCATTGGGGTCGGCGTAGGTAGCTTCCAGCACCAGCTCGCGCGGCGTGGACTTGGCCTGCGGGATCTTCTCGATCGTGAGCCGGCCGGCGCCGTTCCTGTCGAGGGTCAGGGGCAGCTTGTCGGCGATCACGCGCAGGTCCTGCGAGGCCGATTCAGCCTCCTCGGCGTCGGCACCCGACGAGGCCTGGCCGTCCGTGCGCGGCGGCGCGAAGCTGAAGGCGTCGAAGTCGGGGAAGGACAGGCTCTTGGCCCGCACGGCTGCCGTGACCCGCACCGGCAGGTGGGCTGCGCCGCCCCCGGCCACGTAGTTGACCTGCACGTCGACGGGCAGAGAGGTCGGCGCCAGCAGCGGCTTGTTCTCGGCCGGTGCGATGCGGCCTTCCAGGACCGGCAGGCGGAATTCCTCGACGCGGAACTGGCCGGTGGCGAAGCTGCGCGGGCCGCCGTCCTCGGCGTCGGCGCTGCCTTCCCTGCCGTTGCGCAGCTCCACCTGGTAGAGGCCGAGCTTGGCCGCGGGCGGAATGGCGAAGCTGTTCTCGCCGCTGAGCCCGCCGGTGCGCGTCTTGCGCCAGTTCAGCGGCTGGGTGAACTGCTGGCCGCTGCCCACGTGCGTCACGACCAGCGTGTCGGGCAGGGTGCCCGGCAGGCCGAAGCCCTCGCGCGTCTGCGTGCGGATCAGGTGCTTCATCGACACCGTCTCGCCCGCGCGCAGCAGCGTGCGGTCAAGCACGGTGTGGGCCACGCGGTCGGGCTCGGGCTCCAGGCTGGTGGGCACGTTGAAGCGCCAGGGCTCGATGCCGCGCTGCCAGTCGCTCCAGGTGAAGGCCAGGTCCTCGACGCCCCGCTCGTCCTTGGCGCGGGCGCTGACGAAATAGGCGTCGGCGCTGTAGTCGTCTTCACTGGCACAGCTCGGCGGGCTGGAGGAGATGCCGGACAACTGCACAATGCCGCGCGCATCGGTGGTGCCGGCGGCGACTTCCTTGCCGCCGCAGTCCGACACACGCACCGCCGCGTCGGGAACCACCTTGCCCTTGTCCAGGGTCGTGACCCAGGCCAGCGCGTTCTCGCGGCCCAGCTTGAAGTGCACCGCCAGATTGGTGGCCAGTGCCGTGGTGCGCACGTACATCGTGCGGCCGGCGCCGTAGCGCTCGTCGAGCAGGGCGTCGCCCAGCTTCTGCGAAGCGATCTCCAGCACGTGGAAGCCCGGCGTCAGCGGAATGCCGATGACCTCGAAGGGCCGCGGATCGCCGCCTTCGGCCTTGGGCATGTCCAGCGTCTTCACGCCCGCCTGGCCTCCCAGCAGCGAGAGCATGCGGCTCTGGACCCGCTCGCGCTCGTCCTTGTCGATCACCTTCGGCAGCGGGCCCTTGACGTCGCGCGCCGCCTGCTTGCGCGCGACCGTGTCATTGCTGTCGTAGCGGCGCACTTTGCGGAACCAGGCAATGATCTCGGCGTCCGTGCGCGGGTTGAGGTCGCTCACCTGGCCGGGCGTCAGTGCCTGCACCTGCAGCGCCGGCTCCACGCGCCGCACCGTGACCGGCATCAGCGCCGTGCCGCCGGGCTCGGCCAGGCGCTCGACCACGCCGAAGGGCGCGGCTGCGAACTTGGCCAGCGGCGGCATGGCACCCGTGGCGACCTTGAGCGGAAAGCTGTCGGGCGCGGCCAGGGGGCGGCCCGAGGCATCTTCGAAGCGGGCCGGCAGTTCGATGGCGAAGGACATCTGCTCGGCGAAAGGCGGCGGGAAGCGGACCGAGTCGACCACCGCGTCCTCGTCCTGGGCCGCAGCTTCGTCGTCTAACTTGGGCTTGAGGGTCTTGCCGCCGCCCTTCAGCGTGATTTGCGCCGCCAGCTTGCGCGCCACCGGCGCGTTGAACTGCAGCACCATGGGCTTGAGCGGAAGGCAGGCCGACTGGGCGTTCTCGCGCTCGCAGCTGAAGGACACCGCGAAGGGCTCGCGCACCTGGAAGTTCATGCGCCGCTCGACCGTGTTGGTGACGCCGGAGGGGGTCGCGACGCCCCTGCCGAACACCAGCTGCAGGCGTCCGCCGGGCGTCAGGCGGCGATTGCATTGCAGCGTCACGAAGCGCAATGGTGTCTTCTCGGCGTCGCGTTCGCGGCCGAAGGCCTTGAGCAGTGCCTGGCGCTGCTCGCCGTCGATCAGCCGGACCGGAATGCGCTCGCCCACGCCGTCGGCCTGGCACCAGACGTTCTCGCGCACACTCTCCAGCGTGGCGGGGCCGTTGAGCTCCAGCATGAACTGCTGTTCCTCGTCGATCCGTCCGTAGCCGGGCTGCCAGTGGCGCACGAAGGGGCCGCCGCTGGAGAACTGGTAGCGCTCGGGTCCGGTCAGTTCCGCACCCGAGGCCGAGCGGAAGGCGGCGATCCGCGTCACCGTGCAGCGCACGCCGGGCGGCAGATCGTTCTCGAAGTCCCAGACCCATTGCCGGTCGGCGGTCCAGCGGCCCGTGCCCTTGCCAGCCTGCGCGTCGCTGCAACTCACCGCCAGCGGGGCGGGCGACTTGGGGTCGCCGAAGTGAACGGCCGCCTGGTCGAATTTCGCGACCACCTGGCGGACCCGCGACACTTCACCCTGCGGCGTGAGGCTGGTGATCTGCAGCGCGTTGGCACCGAGGACGGCGAAGGCCAGGGCCGCGGCCGCGAAGGTCCGCATCGTCATTTTCTTTTTCGTTCTCAACAGACTTCTCCTTGGGGGCGCCAGCGTAGCGCAACTCCTGCGTGGCCATGAGGACGAGCCATAGGCGTCCACTATGATCGATCGATATGAAACTGCTGTTCAGCCATCCCGCAGGCAACCAGAACGTGCGCGCCATGCTCGATGGATTGGAGGCCGCCGGCATGCTGGCGCGCTTCACCACCACGCTGGCGGTGGCGCCGGACCACCCGGCCCTCAAGCTGGTGCCCCAGGGCCTGAGCCGCGACCTGCTGCGCCGCCGCTTCAACATCCCGCGCGAGAAGATCCTGCAACACCCCTGGCGCGAACTGGCGCGGGCGGTCTGCTCCCGCGCCGGCTGGAACTACTGGCTGCGCCACGAGGAGGGCTTCGCCTCCATCGACGGCGTGCTGCAGGACTTCGACCGCTTCAGCGCCCGCGCCCTGGCGCAGCTGCACCGGCGCTGCGCCCTGGGGGCGGTCTACACCTACGAGGACTCCGCGCTCGACACCTTCCGGGTGGCCCGCCAGCTGGGTATCAAGTGCGTCTACGACCTGCCCATCTCGTACTGGGAAGTCGGCCGCAAGCTGATGGAAGAGGAAATCCAGCGCCTGCCCGCCTGGCAGGAGGCGCTGGGCGGCGGGATGTCCGATTCGCCCGCCAAGCTGGAGCGCAAGGCGCACGAACTCGAGCTGGCCGACCTGGTGGTGGTGCCCAGCCGCTTCGTGGCCGATTCGCTGCCCTCCTGGGCCGGGCAGAAGTCGCGGGTGCTGTCGCCCTTCGGCTCGCCGCTGTCGGTCGCCGCGGCGGCGCCGAAGGCGGTCGATCCCTCCAAGCCGCTGCGCGTGCTTTTCGTCGGCTCGATGGGCCAGCGCAAGGGCCTGGCCGACCTGTTCCAGGCCATGCACCTGCTCAAGGGCGAGAACATCGAGCTGGTCGTGATGGGCTCGCCCTTGGCCGACCTGAGCTTCTACCGTGGGCAGTACGCCGACTTCACGCACGAAAAGGGTCGCCCGCATGCCGAGGTGCTGGCGCTCATGCGCAGCTGCGACGTCTTCTGCCTGCCCTCGCTCTACGAGGGCCGGGCGCTGGTGATGCAGGAGGCGATGAGCCAGGGGCTGCCGGTCGTGATCACCCCCAACACCGGCGGCGACGACCTGGTCATCGAGGGCAAGACCGGCTTCCTGGTGCCGATCCGTTCGCCCGAGAAGATCGCGGAGAAGCTGGCCTGGTTCAATCAGAACCGGCACGCCCTGCCGGAGATGAGCCAGGCCGCGGTACAGCATGCGGCCAGCTACACCTGGCAGAACTACAGCGATGTCGTGATCGACGCCATCCGCAAGCTGGGCTGACGAGGGAAACACCTGCGATGTGCCCCCGCCCGCCGACGGCCCCGCCGCCGTCGCTGCCGGCGGCCGAGTTCCGATGAAGCGCTATTGGGAAATCGACGCACTGCGCGGGCTGATGCTCGTGCTGATGACCTTCACCCACCTGCCCACGCGCTTCACCGATCCGCTGGGGCAACCCTTCGGCTTCGTCTCCGCGGCCGAGGGCTTCGTGCTGCTCTCGGCCTTCGTTGCCGGCCTCGTCTATACCCGCATCAGCGACCGCCAGGGCGTGGACGCCATGCGCCGGGCCTTCTGGCGCCGCGCGCTCAAGGTCTACCTGGCGCAGGCCGCGACGCTGCTCTTTCTATTCACCATCATCACCCGGGTCGGTCTGCGCATCGACCAGCCGGCGGTGAAGAACCTGCTGTCCTTCTACCTGGCCGATCCGCCCGAGGCCTTCGCCTATTCGCTGCTGCTGGTGTACGAGCCGGCACTGCTGGACATCCTGCCGATGTACATCTTCTTCATGTTGATGAGCCCCTGGGTGCTGGCCTTCGCGCTGCGCCACGGCTGGGCGGGCGTGATGCTGGCGAGTGCAGCCTTCTGGGCGCTGGCGCAGTTCGGCTTCAGCGAATGGCTGTATGGGCTGGCCGCGCAGTACCTGCACCTGTCCGTTCCCTTTCACGAGATGGGCGCGTTCAATGCCTTCGCATGGCAGTTCCTGTGGTTCGCCGGCCTGTGGATGGGCGCCAGCCGCCATGCGCCCGACGCCGAGCCCTTCCGCATTCCGCGCTGGGTCGCCGCGCTGGCCGTCGCACTGGCGATCTATGGGATCTGGTGGCGGCACCACGGCATCAACGGCCAGGCGCCCTTCGGTGGCGACGAGGAATTGAACATGCTCTTCGACAAGTGGCAACTCGGTCCGCTGCGCATCGTCAACCTGGTGGTGCTGGGCATCGTCGCGGTGCGCTTCGGGCCGGGGCTGATGCGGCGCATCCCGCGCCTTCGCTGGCTGGAGGCCATGGGCTCGGCCTCGCTGCCGGTCTTCTGCGCGCACCTGGTGGCGGTGCTGCTGGTGCTGGCCTTCTACGGCGACAGCCAGACGGCCCGGCCGTGGTGGGGTGACGCGCTGCTGCTGGCCGTGGTGTTCGCCTGGCTCTACGCGGTGGCGCGGGCCACACAGTGGTGGGACAACCGCCCGCCCAAGGCCCGCTACCGCGACACCGGAACGATCGACAGCTCGGCCTGAGCGGAGGGCTGCAGCCGCGCACCGATCACCGTGCGCCACAGCCGATAGCCCTCCTCGTTGAGGTGCAGCTTGTCGCCCAGGAACAGCTCGGGCCGCGGCCGGCCGTCCGCGCCCAGCATGGGCGTGAATACGTCGATGTACTCGCTGTTGGGCAGCCGCCGCAGGTAGGCGGCGATGATGTCGTTGGTCTCACGCATCAGCGGCTGCAGCTTGTCGCGCGAGGGGCTCGGCTTGATCGAGATGTAGCTGATGCGCGCCTCCGGCAGCGCCTCTCGCACCGTATTCGCGAACTGAGCGAAGCTCTCCAGGATCTGGATCGGCGTGCGGCCTTCCGCCAGGTCGTTGTCGCCCGCATAGACCAGCACGTGCCGCGGCTTGTAGCGCAACACCAGCTCGGGCGCGAAGTAGCTGCAATCGGCCATGGTCGAGCCGCCGAAGCCGCGGTTGATGACCACCGGCAGTTGCGGAAACGCCTGCGCCAGCCGGGTCCACAAGCGGATGGTGGAACTGCCCACGAAGACCACCCCGCCTTCGCTGGGCCATTGCTGCCGGTCCGCGGCATCGAAGGCCGCGAGTTCGGCGCGCCAGCGCGCCTGGGCGGCGAGGTAGGCGGGTGAGGGGGGGGCATCCAGGCCGGCGTGGGAAGTCTGGGCCGGCGCGCCAAGGGCCGCCAGAAGCAGCGGCATCGGCAGCAGAATCCGGCGGGCCGCCTGGGCAAGAGAAGCGTGCATCGACACCATCGTGTTCGGGAAAGCGAGTCTTCAGAACGCATCCTGCAGGCCAATCGCCGGCGCAGCGTCGCAGGATGTTAACGACCCCGCTCAGAGGGTTTTCTCGATCAGTGCCCCCTTGAAGAGCACCGGACCCGTCGGCCCGCGTTCGCTGGGCACGCCGCCGCGCGGCTCGAGGCTGATGGCCAGGGCCGGCACCGAGCGCACGTCGCCTGCCTGCGCCGGCAGCCGCAGGGCCGCGTCCCGGCCCAGCACGCCGAGCGAGCGCGGCGGCGCCCCGGGCGGCAGGGCCCACAGCTGCAGCGACTTGTCCTCGCCCTCGCGGTAGTTGCCCACGCGCTGCAGCAGCAACTGGCGCTTCTTCGGGTCGAAGGTGACCAGCATGGAGGCTGCCGCCTGGTCATCCGACAGCACGGCCACGTACTGCACGGCCGGTGCGTTGCGCAGCTGTTCACCGAGCTGGAGCCCGACCACCGTCGCGATCACCGTGGCCAGCGCCCCGGCGGCCGCGGCGCCGCGCCACAGCGCCAGGCTGCGCAGCCAGCCGCCGTGGACAGCGGGCGCCGGTGCGGGCGCCGCGCGCTGGCGCGCGATCGCCTCCTGTTGCTGCTCGGCTGCCACCAGATTGCGAATGCGCGTCCACACCGCCGGATCGGGCACCACGGGCGATTGAAGCTCCGCCATGCTGGCCAGCCGGCTCTGCCAGACCAGGGCAGCGGCACGCACCGGCGCCTGCTCGCGCGCGAGCGCTTCGAAGCGCCGGCGAGCGCCTCCGCGCAGCGTTCCCAGCGCATGGCTCGCGGCCAGCAGTTCCAGCAGTTCCGGATGGGCGTGAAGATTCATGGCGATGCTTCTGTCACGCGAATTGCTGCATGCAGGAGCGCAGCTTCTCCAGGCCGCGACGGATCCAGGTCTTGACCGTGCCCAGCGGCAGCTTGAGCTGCTCGGCCAGTTCGCCGTGGCTGAGTTCGCGCAGGTAGGCCAGGCAAAGCACCTCGCGCTGGCGGCCCTCGAGGCGGCTCAGGCACTGGTGCAGGGCCCAGGCCTGCTGGCTGGCGTCGGCGGTATCCATCGGGTTCGAGGCGTCGGACTCGAAAGTCTCGGCCATCACCTCGTCGAACTCCTGCGTGAGCTGGGCCCGGTCGGCGGTGCGCCGGCGCAGCAGGTCGAGCGCGCGACTGCGCACGATCAGGCCCATCCAGGCCATCGGCGGGCTCAGCGTGCTGCGGTAGTCGGCGGCCACGCGCCAGATGGTGAGAAAGGATTCCTGCAGCACGTCTTCGGCCCATTCCCGCTGCCGCAGCACCTTCATCGCCAGCCCGAAAAGCTTCGGCGAGGCCCGCTCGTAGAGCAGGCGCAGGGCCGTGTCGTCGCGCCGGCCGACGCGGTCGATCAAGGCCGCCAGTTCGGCGTCGGGGCTGGGAGCAGGCATGCGCGGATTGTGGGGCATCGGTCGTCACCGAGACGATACGGCGCACGACGGCCGACGGATTCAAGCTCACAAGAAAGCTGAATCCGATCGCGCGCGGCCTGCGTAGCACCAAAGGAGGCCGCCGAACCACGAACAACGGCGTCCTCCGCGCTCCCGTGTCGCATTGCATCAAACGAAAGGAACAGAGATCATGACCTACCGCACCTTCGGCATCCTCGCCGCCGTCGCCAGCCTCGCCGCCTGCTCCGGCATGGGCATGAACCAGCCCATGGCCTACTCGCAAGCCAGCCTTCCCGACAGCGTCAAGGTGCCCGCCGGCCACCGCGTGGCGATGGAGACGGTCGGCGCGGGGGACATCACTTACGAGTGCCGCGCCAAGGCCAATGCGCCGGGCGAGCACGAATGGGCCTTCGTCGGTCCCGACGCGAAACTGATGGACCGTGGCGGCAAGCAGGTCGGCAAGTACTGGGGGCCGCCGGCCACGTGGGAAAGCATGGACGGCTCGAAGCTCACCGGCACCCAGGTCGCGGTCGCGCCCAACGGCAGCGGCAACATCCCGTACCAGTTGGTCAAGGCCAACCCTGCGACGGGCAGCGGCGCGATGCAGGGGGTGAGCTACATCCAGCGCGTCGCCACCCAGGGCGGCACGGCACCGGCCATGGCCTGTGGCCCTGCCACGATGGGCCAGAAGCAGGTGGTGACTTACCGGGCCGACTACATCTTTTATCGGCCACGCTGAACTTTCTGCAGTGCAAGGAAAGCGCTGCAGACGACCCTCTGAGGCACCGTGAGCCACGAATCGGCATCGGGTCCGACCGTCACAAGACCAGGAAAGCCACCGCAGCCACCGCGGTGGGGCCGAGAGCTCCGAGCAGGAGCCCTCCGGCACCGATCGTCTCGTCGGCGAAGCCGCGCTTGAGCAAGGCGACACCTGCAGGATTGGGCGCGTTGGCAATCACCGTGAGGCCACCACCGGCCACGGCGCCGGCAACCAGCATGTACTTCGATTCGTCGGAGATGCCGCTGATCAACGAGCCGAGATAGGTCAACGCGGCGTTGTCCGTGATGGCCGTGAGGCCGAGGGCGCCGATGAAAAGTGCGAGCGGTTGCAGGCCTGAGACGATGGGCTGCAGCCACCACTGTTGCATCCCTCCCAGCACCACGAGCCCGGCCAGAAAGAAGCCGACCAGGAGCGCCTCCTTCAGGATGAGCGGACTCTGGTGCCGCTCGTAGGCCTGTGTGAAGCCGAGGAACATGAGGAACAAGCCGATGAAAACCACCGGATGGTGCGCAAACAGCACGACGGCCGCCAGCAATCCCAGGTGCACAGCGACGACCGACATCGGCATGCGTGCCTCGGCGGATTCCCCGGCGCTCGAAGGCAAGGGGAGGTGCAGGTGTTCCCGGAGCAGGAAAGCGGCCACCGTGGCATTCACGACGACCGCGAGCATTGCCTTCCAGCCGAAGGTCATGAGCATGAAGGTGCTGTCCCATTGCCAGGTGCTCGCGACCATCAGCACGGGCGGGGCGGCATACGAAGTGAGTGTGCCGCCGATGGAAACGTTGACGAACAGCACACCCAAGGCGAGGTACTTGATGCGTTCGGGGACTCGTGGGCGGAACACTTGCGGCGCCAGCATCAGGGCTGCGATGGTCATCGCGGCGGGTTCGGTGATCAGCGAGCCGAGCAGGGGGACGGCGGCGAGTCCGAGCCAGGCGCTTGCAACGGGCGTAGGTACCGGCATCATGCGGGCCGCGACGGTGACAATGGACAGCACCGTGCGAAGCACCGGCCGCGATCCGGCAATCACCATCACGACGAAGACGAACAGCGGCTCGGTGTAGTTGCGCGATTCCGCATACGCCAGTGCTGCCCCGCCCCCGGAGGTGAGCGCCATCGCCAATACCAGCACGATGGCCCAGAAGCCAAACACGACCTCGACCTCACCCAGCAGATGAAACAAGCCGGCGTGGCGGGGATAGCGATGAGACAGCCGCTCGAACTGCTTGGCTGCGAAGGTATGAAGCAGGGCCATCACAAAGATGGCGGCCGCGATCTGCTGGATCAGGGTGTCGGACATGAATTTGGGTCGTCACGAGGCCGCGAGGCGGCCCGACCTTCGCAACACCTGGAACGCCCGATCTAGCCCTCCACCCAGCGCGAATTCTACCTACGGCGCCCAGGCGTCCGCTGGAAGCGATGCATCCGATCGAGCGACGCATGGCGCAGCGAGGCATGCGAATGCGGCTGGCAGATCCGGCGATGTCTGACGCACCGATGCACGGCACCGGCTTTCTGCCATGAGAGAAGCTGACCTACACGGCTTGGATCGGGTGCGCGCACGATCCGAGTCCAAGGAATGGGTTTACACGTGACTTCGGAAACCAATTGCGCGGCCAATTGCGCGGCTCTTGCCGACGAGATCAAGCTGCCGTACTCGCGCGCGAGGAAAGGTGCTGGACTTGTCCTGGCCGTCGTCACCCTTTGGACCGGCGCCGTGCTCGCGCAGCCGACGAAACCGCCAGCGCCGCCGAGCCAACAGGCGCCCCAGGCGGGCACAGATGCAGGGATCGTCACGAAGCCGCCCATGGGGCTCGACCCCGAACTGACGACGCGGCCGCCGCGGAAAATCGATCCGGAAATGTTGGAGCGGCCCCCGGCGCAAGCCCGTCCAGGCGACAGCGCAGAAGAGAAGCGTGGCGCTGCGCCTTCGCGACGCTCGCGCGAGGATGACTGCAGGGGCTCTGCAGCGGACTGCAAGCAGAACTCGGCGCGCTGAGAGCCGGAGTCCGCGGATGCCGCGCGGTTCCGGTACCCCCCGATGGGCTGCCCCAATCGCGTCCTGTGTCATGTGGCACGCGCGCGCCGGCAGGCGTTGGCCGGAAGCAAGCACCGCGGTCAGGACGAAACCGGGCGCTCGCCTGGAGCAGGCGCTTCCGTGCCGTGATTGAGCTGCGGCGGGGTCACGGCGGGTGCCGGCGAGGCCACTGCGCTGCCTACCATGTGCTCGGCCAGCGATTCATAAAGCGGCCGGCTGATCATTCGCGAGACCAGGCTGGCCAGCATGGCGCTCGCCATCAGGCTCAGCACCATCGAATGGCCATCGACCATCTCCATCACGATGATGAACGCCGTGAGCGGCGTCTGCGTCACTGCCGCGAGGAACCCGGCCATGCCCATCGCGATCAGCGCGGGGCCAAGGCCGTGACCGGCGAGTTCCGAGATGCTGTTGCCGATGCCCGCACCGATGGTCAATGCGGGCGCGAAGATGCCGCCCGGCACGCCGCACCAGGCGGTCAGCCAGGTGGCGATGAACTTGAGCAGGGTTTGCAGAGGCGAGAGAGACTCATGCCCGGCGAGCATCTGTTTGACTGCCTCGGAGCCTGCGCCGAAGGTGATGCCGCCGGTCACCAGGCCGATCACGGCGATCAGGAAGCCGCCCGCGGCGGCGAAGCGCAACGGCCAGCGTGCGCGAATACCGTTGAGCCGCCCTGGCGCGCCGGTCAGCGAAGCGGCCATGAGGCGGGAAAACAGACCGCCGGCGAGGCCGGTTGTCAGGGTCACCGCCAGGCCCGGGCCAAGCGCCGCCCAGTCCAGGTGGGGAACGCGTATGACGCCGAAATAGCTCAGATTACCGAACACCGACACCGCGACCAGCCCCGACAGCACGATCGCGGTGATGATCAGGCCGCTGGCGCGCGTCTCCAGGCGTCCGTACAGTTCTTCGATGGCGAACACCACGCCCGCCAACGGCGCGTTGAAGGCAGCCGCGATGCCGGCTGCGCCGCCAGCGACCAGCAGCGCGCGCGCATCGATGGGGGAATTCGGCGACAAATAGCGCCGAGCGTGCTGCATCACACCGGCGGCGACCTGCACCGAAGGCCCTTCGCGGCCGATCGACAGGCCCGCCCCCAGCCCCGCCACCGCCAGGCCGATCTTCGCGACGGTCAGGCGCAGCGACACCAGCCTGCTGCGGCGCTGCGGCGGCAGCGCCGGGTGCAACGCGGCCTTGACTTGCGGAATGCCCGAGCCGGCCGCGCCGGGGAACCAGCGCCGGGTGACCCAGACGATGGCCACGGTCAGGGCCGGCGTCCACAGAAGTACCGCCCACGGAAAAGACCGGTGCAGACCCTGAAACAATCCGAAGGCCCAGTCGCTCGCGATCGTGAACGCCACCACGAACAGGCCGGCAGCGACCGCATAGCCCAGGACAATTGTGCGGTCCAGCCAGACGCGACCGCTCGACAGTTCGGCGCGCAGGTTCTCCAGAAAATCGGGTTCGCGGTTCATCGACGTCTTCTTGAGCTTGGCACACCTGCAGCCAGTGGGCGAGGCTGGCAGCCCAGCTCACCAGCACCGCCATGGGGGGGGCGGTCTGCGTCAGACGCTGTTGCGGCCGATGCCCTGGTAGACCACGCCCGCTTCCTTCATGAGACCGGGCTCGTAGAGGTTGCGGCCGTCGAAGATCACCGGCGTCTTCATCAGCGCCTTGAGCCGTTCGAGGTTGGGGCTGCGGTAGGCCTTCCACTCGGTGACGATGATCAGCGCGTCGGCATCGGCCAGCACTTCCAGCGGGTCCTTGGCCGAGGAGTAGGCGATGCGTTCCAGCAGTGCCGGCGCGTCGGCGAAGTCCAGCGCCAGCACGCGCTTCGTTTCCTCGATCGCGATCGGGTCGTGCGCCACCACGCGCGCGCCGGCACGCAGCAGCGCGTCGATGATCACGCGGCTGGGCGCCTCGCGCATGTCGTCGGTGTTCGGCTTGAAGGCCAGGCCCCACAGCGCGAAAGTGTGGCCGGAAAGGTCGGGGCCGAAGCGCGCCAGCACTTTGTTGGTCAGGACGCGCTTCTGCTCTTCGTTGACCTCTTCCACCGACTCCAGCACGCGCAGGTGCTGCCCGTTCTCGCGCGCGATGCGGGTCAGCGCCTGGATGTCTTTCGGGAAACAGCTGCCGCCGTAGCCGGTGCCGGCATACAGGAAGCTGTAGCCGATGCGGGGATCGGAGCCGATGCCCTGGCGCACCGACTCGATGTCGGCGCCCACGCGGTCGGCCAGGTTGGCCAGCTCGTTCATGAAGCTGATGCGGGTGGCCAGCATCGCGTTGGCCGCGTACTTGGTGAACTCGGCCGAGCGCACGTCCATCACCCGGGTGCGCTCGTGATTGCGGTTGAAGGGGGCGTAGAGCTTGCGCATCCAGCCCAGGGCCTCGCGGCCGGTCTCGTCGTCCTTGTAGCCGATGACGATGCGGTCGGGCCGCATGAAGTCCTCGACCGCCGCGCCTTCCTTCAGGAACTCGGGGTTGCTCACCACCGAGAAGCGCAGGTCGGCGCGGCCGCGCTTGTCCAGCTCTTCCTGGATCACCGCCGTGACCTTGTCGGCCGTGCCCACCGGCACCGTCGACTTGTCGACCACGACCTTGAAGCTCTCCATGTAGCGGCCGATGTTGCGCGCCGCGGCCAGCACGTACTGCAGATCGGCGCTGCCGTCCTCGTCGGGGGGGGTGCCGACGGCGATGAACTGCACGTCGCCATGCGCGACCGAGGCCTCGATGTCGGTGGTGAAGTCCAGGCGCCGCGCGGCCGCGTTCGACTCGACCAGCTCGGCCAGGCCCGGTTCGTAGATCGGGATCCTGCCGGCCTGGAGCATGTCGATCTTGCGCGCGTCGACGTCCGCGCAGAGCACGTTGTTGCCGATGTCGGAGAGGCAGGCGCCGGTGACCAGGCCGACGTAGCCCGTGCCGATGATGGTGATGTTCATGCGTTCAGTCTGCGTTGGATTCGGTGAGCAGCCCGTCGAAGTAGGCGATGGTCTTCTTCAGCCCTTCCTCGAGCTGGGTCTGCGGCGTCCAACCGCCAAGCTCCTGCTGTGCCAGGCTGATGTCGGGGCGGCGCTGCTTGGGATCGTCCGCCGGCAGCGGTTGGCGCACCAGCTTGCTCTTGGAGCCGGTGAGCTCGATCACCTTGTTGGCCAGCTCCAGCATGGAAAACTCGCCCGGGTTGCCGATGTTGATGGGGCCGGGGAGATGGTCGCCCGTGCCCATCATGCGCAGCATCGCCTCGACCAGGTCGTCCACGTAGCAGAAGCTTCGCGTCTGCTGACCGTCGCCGTAGATGGTGATGTCCTGGCCCTTGAGGGCCTGGACGATGAAGTTCGACACCACCCGGCCGTCGTTCATGTGCATGCGCGGGCCGTAGGTATTGAAGATGCGCACGACCTTGATGCGCAGCTTGTGCTGGCGGTGGTAGTCGAAGAACAGCGTCTCGGCGCAGCGCTTGCCCTCGTCGTAGCAACTGCGGATGCCGATCGGGTTGACCCGGCCCCAATAGGCCTCGACCTGCGGGTGGATCTCCGGATCGCCGTAGACCTCGCTGGTGGAGGCCTGCAGGATCTTGGCGCGCACCCGCTTGGCCAGCCCCAGCATGTTGATCGCGCCGTGCACGCTGGTCTTGGTGGTCTGCACCGGGTCGTGCTGGTAGTGGATCGGCGAGGCCGGGCAGGCCAGGTTGAAGATCTCGTCCACCTCCACGTAGAGCGGAAAGGTCACGTCGTGCCGCATCAGCTCGAAGCGGGGATGCCCCAGCAAATGCTCGACGTTGCGCTTGGTGCCCGTGAAGAAGTTGTCCACGCACAGGACGTCGTGGCCCTGCTCGATCAGCCGGTCGCACAGATGGCTGCCGAGGAAGCCGGCGCCGCCGGTGACCAGGACCTTCTTGGATTCGTTGTATTGACGCATGCTGCGAGTTCACTCCTTGATGGGAATTCCGTGGGTATGGGGTTCGGGCGCCTGGGCGCTGCGCTGCTCGTACATCTTCGCGTCCACCAGCATGCGGAACCACAAGGCCTGGAAGAACGCGAAGTAGAAGCCGGTGGTGCCGTCCAGGAAGCCGAGCCGGAAGATGTATCGGTAGATGAAGTAGCTGAGCGAGCGCAGCCCGGTCGGCAGCTTGTAGTAGATCTCCTTGATGAAGCGGGTGCGCTCGCGCGCATCGCCCATCAAGCGGGGCTGGAGCACGCCCTCCGCGGTCACGCGCGGACCCAGCTTCTCCTTGGCCTCGGCATCGCTCCAGCGGTTGTGGCTGGCGATCCAGTCGGTCAGGCGCGCCGAGTTCTTGTCGTGCATGAACCCGTCGATGCGGCCCGGCGTCACGCTCGCGATGAAATGCTGGTCGTACAGCCGCGCCTCGCAGCGCCCCACCCCGGAGCGGAACAGCCGCAGGTGCCACGGATTGACGCCGGAGAAGCGCAGCATCTTGCCCATGAAGTAGTCGCGCCGGCGCAGCATGTAGGCATCGTGGCCCGGCGTGCCCGTCAGCAGGGCGCGGATCTGGTCGACCGCCTGGGCGTCCAGCACCTCGTCCGCGTCCAGGTGCAATTGCCAGGCATAGGCGGATTCGATCTGCGAGATCGCCCAGTTGCGCTGGTCGCTGTAATTGGAAAAGGGCCGCTGCACCACGCTGCAGCCCAGATCCTCGAGGATGGCGACGGTATCGTCCTTGGAGAACGAATCCACCACGAAGACGTGCGGGCTGACCTTCTTCGCCTGGGACACGGTCTCCCGGATGATCGAGGCGGAATTGAAGGTCAGGATGACGACGACGCAGGTATTGGGTTCCATCGATTCGGGGGCTTGAAAGGGCTTCGGCGCCAGGTTGCCGGGCACTTTGTTGCAATGCAATGCCAAACTTTAGCACTACAGTTTTACAACTCGCCACAATCCTGACGGCATATACCGGGGTTAACCCCAAATACTTCTCATGGAATGCCGCCGCCCGCAAGGGGCGGATCTCGGAAAAAACAGACGGAGAGGGCCCCGCGGCTTCGCTGGCTCAGGACAGCCTGGCCCGGTGACGCTCGATCTGCTGGCGAACCTGCGCGGGCGCGGTGCCGCCCAGGATGTTGCGCGCTTGCACCGAGCCGCGCAGGCTCAGCACGTCGTACACGTCCTTCTCGATCTTCGGGTGGAAGGTCTGCAGCACCGACAGCGGCAGCTCCGAGAGGTCCACCTTGTGCGAGATGGCGGCCTTGACCGCATGGGCCACGGTCTCGTGGGCGTCGCGGAAGGGCAGGCCCTTCTTCACCAGGTAGTCGGCCAGGTCGGTGGCGGTGGCATAGCCGCGCAGTGCGGCGTTCTCCATCGCCTCCTTGCGCACCGCGATCCCGCCGACCATTTCGGCGAAGATGCGCAGCGTGTCCTTGAGCGTGTCGACGGTGTCGAACAGCGGCTCCTTGTCTTCCTGGTTGTCCTTGTTATAGGCCAGCGGCTGGCCCTTCATCAGGGTGATCAGGCCCATCAGGTGGCCCACCACGCGGCCGGTCTTGCCGCGGGCCAACTCGGGGACGTCGGGGTTCTTCTTCTGCGGCATGATCGAGCTGCCCGTGCAGAAGCGGTCGGCGATGTCGATGAAGCCGAAGGCCTGGCTGGTCCACAGCACCAATTCCTCGCTCAGCCGGCTCACGTGCACCATCGCCAGCGAGGCGGCGGAGGTGAATTCGATCGCGAAGTCGCGGTCGCTCACCGCGTCCAGGCTGTTCTCGCACACGCCGTCCATGCCCAGCGTGCGGGCCACCAGCTCGCGGTCCAGCGGGTAGCTGGTGCCGGCCAGGGCGGCGGCGCCCAGCGGCAGCCGGTTGACGCGGCGGCGCACGTCGGCCATGCGCTCGGCGTCGCGCGAGAACATTTCCACGTAGGCCAGCATGTGGTGTCCGAAGCTCACCGGCTGCGCCACCTGCAGGTGGGTGAAGCCGGGCAAAATCACGTCGACGTTCTTGTCGGCGATGGCCAACAGCGACTTCTGCAGGTCGCCGAGCAGGCCGTCGATCAGATCGATCTCGCCGCGCAGCCACAGGCGCACGTCGGTGGCCACCTGGTCGTTGCGGCTGCGGCCGGTGTGCAGGCGCTTGCCGGCGTCGCCCACCAGCTGGGTAAGGCGGGCCTCGATGTTGAGGTGCACGTCTTCCAGCTCGAGCTTCCATTCGAAGGCGCCGGACTCGATCTCGCCGCGGATCTGCGCCATGCCGCGCTCGATGGCGGCGTGGTCCTCGGCGCTGATGACACCTTGCTTCGCCAGCATGGCGGCATGTGCAAGGGAGCCCTGGATGTCGGCCTGCCACAGCCGCTTGTCGAAGAACACGCTCGCGGTGTAGCGCTGCACCAGCTCACTCATCGGCTCGGAGAAGAGGGCGGACCAGGCTTCGGATTTCTTGTCGAGTTGGTTGTGGGTCATGGGGTGTGAACCGGTTGGGAGGCAATAATGGGTTTGCACCCGATGTCTTCTTCTTGATGCGAAGCCCATCGATTTTATCGACCACCCCCTCTTCGCCGGCCGCGTCGCGCTCCCGGGCGCCGGTGCGTGGCGCCGGGATGCTCTTCGATGCCTGCCAGGTCGGGGTGGTGCTGCGCACGGTGATCTTCGTCGAGGCGGTGGTGGCGGTCGCCGCCCTGTTCCAGGCGCCCACACCCGGCGAATGGGTGATGCTCCTGGCCACCGTGACCGGCGGCGCTCTGCCAGGGGCGCTGCTGTGGCTGCTGACGGCCTGCTGGCTCAAGAAGCCGCTGAGCCGTCTGCCGCGGGCCGGGCAGTACGGGGCCGCCGCGTTGCTGGGCGCCCTGTCGGGGCTCTATGGCTGCGGCCTGCTGCGCCTGACCGGCGTGCTCGGCAGTGCGCCCTGGATCGCCAGCGCGCTGGCCGGCGCGATGTTCGCTTCCCTGGTGATGGCCGCGCTGGTCCTGCGCGCGCGGGGCCAGACGCCGGCCGCCACGACGGCGCGGCTGACGGAACTGCAGTCGCGCATCCGCCCGCACTTCCTCTTCAACACCCTCAACAGCGCCATCGCCCTGGTGCGCGAGGAGCCGGCCAAGGCCGAGGCCATGCTCGAAGACCTGAGCGAGCTGTTCCGCCGCGCGCTGGCGGACGCGGGCGAGTCCGTCACGCTGGCCGACGAGATCGCGCTGGCCGAGCGCTACCTCGCCATCGAGCAGGTGCGCTTCGGCGACCGGCTGCGCATTCAATGGGACGTGGACCCGGCAGCCAACGGGGCGCGCCTGCCGCCGCTCCTCTTGCAGCCGCTGGTGGAGAACGCGGTCAAGCATGGGGTCGAGCCCAGCCCGGATGGCGCGAAGATCCGCATCCGCACCGAGCGCCGCGGCAGCATGGTGGTGATCGAGGTGCTCAACAGCCTGCCGCCGCTGCGCTGGGCCGACGAGCCCCTGCCGCGCGGCCACGGCATCGCGCTGGACAACGTGCGCGACCGGCTGCGGCTGCTGCACGACGTGCAGGCGCAGTTCAGCGCCGGCATGGACCAGAAGACCTATCGCGTGCGCATTGCCATCCCGATATGACGCTCTCCCCCAGGCTTCCCCCTTCGTCTGGTCCGGTTCCACGGGTGCCCCCGAACGGTCCGGCCTCGCGGCCTGCGTGCATGCCCCGTCCGACACGCGGGGCGCGGTGGAGCCACTAGGATGAATCTTCTTCGCACCCTGATCGTCGACGATGAAATGCTGGCCCGCTCGCGCTTGCGCACTCTCCTGGCCGACTGCCGCGCGCCGAGGGCCGAGGTGGTGGCGGAGGCGGCCAACGGCGCCGAGGCCCTGGCGCAGCTGCACGCCTCCGACTTCGACCTGGTGCTGCTGGACATCCACATGCCAGGCGTTGACGGCATCGCGCTCGCGCGCGGCTTGCGCGAGCGCGTTGCCGCGCCGGCCGTGGTGTTCGTCACCGCCCACCCGACCCATGCCGTGACGGCCTTCGAGCTGGACGCGGTCGATTACCTGACCAAGCCGGTGCGGGCCGAGCGGCTGCAGCAGGCCTTGCAGAAGGCCGAGCGCTTCGTCCGGGATCGGCGCGGCCCGCCGACGGATGGGCCGCAGGAGGTGCTGCTGATCCAGGACCGCGGCCGCACCGAGCGGGTGCTGCTGTCGGAGGTGCTCTACCTCAAGTCCGAGTTCAAGTACCTCACCGTGCGCACCGCGTCGCGCAGCCACATCTATGACGGCTCGCTGTCCGAACTGGAGGAGCGCTATCCGTCGCGCTTCGTGCGCGTGCACCGCAACGCGCTGGTGGCGCGCCAGGCGATCCGCGCGCTCGAGAAATACGACGACGGGGAGGATGCCGAGGGCTGGGCGCTGCGGCTCGACGGCATTCCGGAGCCGGTTGTGGTGTCGCGGCGGCAACTGCCCGCGGTGCGCGAAGTGCTGAAGGAGCCGAGGTGAGCCAAGCCGAATGCGGAGGGAATCCATCGATGAGTGAACAAGCCGAACGGAAGGCCGCCGAGCGGCCCCTGGAGCCGCCCCCGGAACCGCCCGCCGCACCGCCGCCGTCACCGCAGGAGCCCGCGCTGGAGCCGGTCGAGCCGCCCGAGCCGGACCGCGTGCTGCTGCACATGCCGGTCGACGTGCGCAGCGCCTCGCTGGCCGTGCTTTGCGTGTTGGCCATGGTCTTCACGCTGCACTGGGCCAAGGCCGTGTTCGTCCCGCTGCTGCTGAGCCTGTTGCTGACCTATGCGCTCGCGCCGCTGGTCGGCCTGCTGGAGCGTTGGCGGATCTCGCCGTGGATCGGCGCCGCGGTGATCCTGCTCGGCTTCGGCGGTGCATTCGGCTGGACCGGCTACAAGTTGTCGGGGAGCGCCTCCGAGCTGCTCGACACCTTGCCCCTGGCCGCGCAGAAGCTGCGCCAGGCGGCGCGCGCCAGTGCCCGTGCCGGCGAATCCGGCGCACTCGACACGGTGCAGAAGGCCGCCGCGCAGATCGAACAGGCGGCCGACGAGAACTCGGCCAAGTTGGCCTCGCGCCGCGGCGTGACGCGCGTGGTTGTCGAGCGCCCGCCTTTCAACGTGCGCGACTACCTCTGGAGCGGCACGGTGGGCCTGATCGGTGCGGCCGGACAGCTCACGCTGGTGGCCTTCCTGACTTACTTCGCGCTCGGCTCGGGCGACACCTTCCGGCGCAAGATGGTGAAGATCACCGGCCCCAGCCTGCAGAAGAAGAAGATCACCGTGCACGTGCTGGACGACATCACGAAGCAGATCGAGCGCTACCTGCTGGTGCAGATCCTCACCAGCGCGGTGGTGGGCGTCGCCACCGGCCTGGCCTTCTGGGCCATCGGGCTGGAGAACGCCGCTGTCTGGGGCATCGTCGCGGGGGTGACCAACCTCATCCCCTACGTCGGCTCCGTGATCGTGATGGCCGCCGCCGGCCTGGTGGCCTTCCTGCAGTTCAACGGCATCCAGATGACACTGCTGGTCGGCGGCACCTCGTTGCTGATCCACACGTTGGTAGGCAATCTGCTGGTGCCCTGGCTGACCAGCCGCACCAGCCGCATGAACCCGGTGGCGGTGTTCGTGGGTGTGATTTTCTGGGGCTGGCTCTGGGGCATCTGGGGCCTGCTGCTGGGCATCCCGATCATGATGGTGGTGAAGGCCATCTGCGATCGGGTGGAAGATCTGCAGCCCATCGGTGAGCTGCTGGGGGATTGAGCCTCAGCGCCTGGCGGGCGGGTACTTCTGCCCCACGCGTGTCTGCAGGAAATCCAGGAGCGCGCGTAGCGCGGCGCTGTTGTGGCGCCGCTGGAGGTAGGCGGCCGACAGCCACATGTCGTTGCGCACGCAGTCCTGCAGCACCGGGACCAGCTCGCCGTTGTCGATGTGCGTCTGGACCAGCAGGGCCGGCAGGTAGAGCACGCCGAAGCCCATCAGCGCGGCCTCGATCAGGGGGCCGGCCTCGGAGGCATCCATGCGGCTCTTGAGGGGCACGTCCACCGGTTCGCCACCGACCTCGAAGCGCCATTGAGGATGCGCGCCGAGCCGGGAGTGCGTCAGCGCTTCATGCTGCGCCAGCTCGGTCGGATGCGCCGGGGTGCCGCGCTTCTTCCAGTAGCGCGGCGAGGCGCAGACCACCAGCGGCAGTTGCGTGAGCTTGCGCACGATGAGGTTGTCGTCCTCGATCGGCCCGACGCGCAGCGCCAGGTCGATCGCCTCCTCGGCCATGTCGACCTGGCGGTTGCTCAGGTGCAGGCTGATGCTGACCTCGGGGTAGTGGCCCATGAACTGGGCGATCAGCTTGGGCAGGTCGCCCTGGCCCATGCCGTGCGGCGCCGAGATGCGCAGCCGGCCGCGCGGCTGGCTCGCGTGCTCCTGCAGTTCGGCCTGCGTGAGTTCGACCATTTCCATCACCGGCTTGCTGCGCTCCAGCAGCAGTGCGCCGGCATCGGTGAGGCTGACGGAGCGCGTCGACCGGTTGAGCAGGCGCACGCCGAAGCGGCTCTCCAGCTCGGCCACGTACTTGCTCACCGTCGCCTTCGACATGTCGAGGCGGCTGGCGGCGCGGGAGAAGCTGCCGTAAGCGGCGACTTCGCGGAACGTGCGGAGGAGGTCGAGGCTGTCCATATCAGCTGGGGGAGCGCGTTGTCATCCTGTGTTGCGCAGCCCGGCCGCCACGCCGTTGATCGACATGTGGATGCCGCGCTGCACCCGCTCGTCGTCCTGCTGGCCGCCGCGCCAGCGGCGCATCAGCTCGACCTGCAGGTGGTGCAGCGGATCGATGTAGGGGAAGCGGTGGCGGATCGAACGCTGCATCTCGACGTTGCCCTCGAGCCGCTGCTTGGCGCCCGTGATCAGCGTGAGCGCGTCGGAGGTGCGGTGCCATTCGGCGTCGATCATCGCGAACACCTTCTGCCGCAGCTTGCGGTCTTCCACCAGTTCGGCGTAGCGCGAGGCCAGCGCGAGGTCGCTCTTGGCGAGCACCATGTCCATGTTCGACAGCAGGGTGCTAAAGAAGGGCCACTGGGCGTACATGCGTTGCAGAAGGGCCTGGCGCTCCTTGCGCGCCGCCGCGCTGCCGGCGGCGCCGAGGAATTGCTCGATGGCCGACCCGAAGCCGTACCAGCCCGGCAGCGTGAGCCGGCACTGGCCCCAGCTGAAGCTCCAGGGCACGGCGCGCAGGTCCTCGATGCTGCGGTTGGGATTGCGCGAGGAGGGCCGCGAGCCGATGTTGAGCTCGGCGATTTCGCGGATCGGCGTGGCGCTGAAGAAGTAGTCGCCGAAGCCCGGCGTTTCGTAGACCAGCGCCCGGTAGGCCGCCATGCTGGCGGCCGATAGTTCGGCCGCGGCGCCGAGGAAGGCGGCAGGCGCGGCCTTGGCCGAGGGCAGCAGCGTGGCTTCCAGCGTGGCGGCGACCAGGGTCTCGAGGTTGCGGCGGCCGATCTCCCGGTTGGCGTATTTGGAACCGATCACCTCGCCCTGTTCGGTCAGGCGGATCTGGCCGCGCACCGTGCCGGGCGGCTGCGCCAGGATGGCCTGGTAGCTCGGACCGCCGCCGCGGCCGACGGTGCCGCCGCGCCCGTGGAACATGCGCAGGCGGATCGGCGTCTGCGAATTCTTGTTGAGTTCGTCGAACAGCTTGACCAGCGCCGTGCCGGCACGGTAGAGCTCCCAGTTGCTGGTGAAGATGCCGCCGTCCTTGTTGCTGTCGCTGTAGCCCAGCATCACGTCCTGCTCACCGCCGGAGCGCTGCACCAGGGCCTGGATGCCCGGCAGCGCATAGAAGGCGCGCACGATCGGCGCGGCGTTGCGCAGGTCCTCGATGGTCTCGAAAAGCGGCACCACGATCAGGTCGGCCGTGGCGTTGTTGTCCAGGGTGCCGCGCAGCAGGCCCACTTCCTTCTGCAGCAGCAGCGCCTCCAGCAGGTCGCTCACCGTCTCGGTGTGGCTGATGATGTAGTGGCGGATCGCCGCCGCCCCGTAGCGCGCGCGGGCGGTGCGAGCCGCGGTGAAGATGGTCAGCTCGCTTTGCGCGAGCGGCGAATAAGTGGCGTCGGGCACGCGCAGCGGGCGGGCGTCGTCGAGCAGGCGCAGCAGCAGGGTCTGCTTGGCCTCCTCGGGCAGTGCGGCGTAGCCGGGCTCGATGCGGGCGGTGGCCAGCAGTTCGGCCACCACTGCCTCGTGCTTGTCCGAACTCTGGCGCAGGTCCACCGTGGCGAGGTGAAAGCCGAACACCTCCACTGCGCGGATCAGCGGCGCCAGGCGCTGGCCGACCATCGTGCCGCCGTGCTTGTCGAGCAGCGACTCCTCGATGGTGCGCAGGTCCGCCAGGAATTCCTGGGCGCTGCGGTAGGGGTTCTGCGGCGCGACCGCATGGCGCGCCGCTTCGCCCCCGGTGAGTTCGCGCAGCGTGGCCGCCAGCCGCGCGTACATGCCGGTGAGCGCGCGGCGGTAGGGCTCGTCCTGGCGGTGATCGCTGTGGTCGGGCGAGCGCTCGGCCAGGGCCTGCATCTCCACCGACACGTCGACCAGCGTGGACGACAGCGACAGCTCGCCGCCGAGGAAGTGCACCTCGGTGAGGTAGTAGCGCAGCGCCAGTTCGGCCTGGCGGCGCATCGCGTATTCGAGGCTTTCGGCCGTCACGTTGGGGTTGCCGTCGCGATCGCCGCCGATCCACTGGCCCATGCGCAGAAAGGGCGCGATGTCGGTGCGGCCCAGGGCCTTCTCGAGGGCGGTGTAGACGCGCGGGATCTCGCGCAGGAAGGTCGCCTCGTAGTAGCTCAGCGCGTTCTCGATCTCGTCGGCCACGGTGAGCTTGGAGAAGCGCAGGAGCCGCGTCTGCCACAGCTGGGTCACGCGCGCACGCAGGCGGCTCTCGTTGTCGGCCAGCGCCTGGGGGCTCAGCGCGTCCTTGCCGCCGGCGAACACCTGCTGGCGCAGCTTGATGTCGTCGCGCTCGATGAGCATCTGGGCGATGGCCCGCTCGGCGTCGAGGATGCTCTTGCGCTGCACTTCGGTGGGATGCGCCGTCAGCACCGGCGACACGTAGCTGTGCGCCAGCGATTCCACCACCGCCGCCGGCGCGACGCCGGCCTTGCGGATGCGGGTCAGCGCCACTTCCAGGCTGCCGGGCGCGCTTTCACCGGCGCGCTCCGCCTCGGTGCGGCGGCGAATCTGGTGGCGGTCTTCCGCCAGATTGGCGAGATGGCTGAAGTAGGTGAAGGCGCGGATCACGCGCACCGTCTCCGCCGCGCTCAGGCCCTTGAGCAGGTTCTTCAGCGCCCGGTCGGCCGCATGGTCGGCATCGCGGCGGAAGGCGACCGACAGGGTGCGGATCTTCTCGACCAGCGCGAAGGCTTCCTCACCCTCCTGCTCCCGGATCACGTCGCCGAGGATGCGGCCGAGCAGGCGGATGTCGTCGATCAGTGCTTGCTCGTCGCTGTCCTTGCGCCGGGGGGCGGTGGCGGGGCTGCTGCTTTTCATTCGAAGATCTCCTCGTGGTCGAGCCGGTCTGGTGCCGCGTGATGGCCGCGCGATGTCGCGTTGCTGCGTTGCAACAATGCTAGCATTCCGCCGGTCCCCCAAAGTTACGGAAACGGTCCTTGAGCAACATCGTGATCGCCACGCGCGAAAGTCGCCTGGCACTCTGGCAGGCCGAGCACGTCCAGTCCCTTCTCCAGCAGGCCGGCCATACGGTCAGCCTGCTGGGCCTCACCACCCGAGGCGACCAGATTCTCGACCGGTCGCTGTCGAAGGTCGGCGGCAAGGGGCTGTTCGTGAAGGAACTCGAACTCGCCCTCGAGGAAGGACGCGCCGACATCGCGGTGCATTCCCTCAAGGACGTGCCGATGGACCTGCCCGAGGGCTTCGCGCTGGCCTGCGTGCTGGAGCGCGAAGACCCGCGCGACGCACTGGTCTCCCCGCGCCACGGATCGCTCGATGCGCTGCCGCAGGGCGCGGTGGTCGGCACCTCCAGCCTGCGACGCGTGGTGTTGCTGCGCGCGCTGCGGCCCGACCTGCGCATCGAGCCGCTGCGCGGCAATCTCGACACCCGGCTGCGCAAGCTCGACGAAGGCCAGTACGACGCCATCGTGCTGGCGGCCGCCGGCCTCAAGCGCCTGGGTCTGGCCGAGCGCATCCGTACGGTCTTCGAGCCCGAGACCATGTTGCCGGCCGCAGGGCAGGGCGCACTCGGCATCGAGGTGCGCGCCGATCGCGCCGACCTGCTCGCGCTGCTCGCACCGCTGGCCTGCCGCCCCGATGAACTGGCCACGGCCGCCGAACGCGCCGTGAGCCGCACCATGGGCGGCAGCTGCTCGATGCCGCTGGCGGCCCACGCGCGCTGGCAGTCGGAGGGGCGCCTGCGCATCGACGCGGCCTGGGGCGACCCTGAAGGTGCCGCCACCCTCGTCCGCGTGCATGCGCTGGCAGAGGCGGCCGACCCCGCTCAGGCCACCGCGCTGGGCGAGCATGCGGCGCGGCTCCTGCAAGCGGCCGGCGCGCACTGACATGCCGGCACCCCGGGTGATCGTCACGCGCCCGGTGCGCGAGGCGGCGCGCTGGATGGCGCTGCTGCGTGATGCGGGCCTGGATGCGCAGGCCCTGCCCCTGATCGAGATCGCGCCGGCGGCGGATCGCGCGGCACTCGATGCGGCGCGGCGCAGCGCCGGCCGCTACGCCGCCTTGATGTTCGTGAGCGCCGCGGCCGCCACGCATTTCTTCGATGCCGCCGGTGCAATGGCGGCCGACGCGCAGCCGCGCTGCTGGGCCACGGGACCCGGCACCGTGCGGGCACTTCAGGAAGCCGGCGTGGCCGCGTCGCGCATCGACGCGCCCGGTGCGGAGGCGGCGCAGTTCGATTCCGAGGCGCTCTGGGCTCGCGTTCGCACACAGGTGCAGGCCGGTGCGCGCGTGCTGGTCGTGCGCGGCGGCGACGCGTCCGGGCAGCCGGCCGGCCGCGATTGGCTGGCGCGCGAGATCGCCGCGGCCGGTGGGGTCTGCGACACGGTGGTCGCCTATCGGCGCCTCGCCGCGCCGATGGACGCGGCCGGCCGTGCGCTGGCGGAACAGGGCGCGCGCGGCGAGGCTCTCTGGCTGTTCACCAGCTCCGAGGCGATCTCGCATCTGTGCGATGCATTGCCCGGCCAGAGCTGGACCGCGGCACGCGCGCTCGCCACCCATCCGCGCATCGCCGAAGCCGCGCGGGACGCGGGTTTCGGGCTGGTGCGCGTCTCTTCGCCTGAGGCAGGTGCGCTGGTCGCGTCGATAGAATCCTTCGCATGAGCGACGCCTCCGTCTTGAGTGATAACGTGCAGGAGCCGTCCCCGCGTTCGTCGGTACCCGTGCCCTTGCAGGTGGCGCCGCCCCCTGGGGCCCTGCTCTCCAAGATCCTCCTCGGCCTGCTGGCCGGGGCCGCGGTGCTCGCCCTCCTGACCGTGCTGGTGCTCTGGCAGAAGGTCGATGGCATGCAGGAGCAGTTGGCGCGGCAGAGCGCCGACGCGATGGCGCAGTCGATGGAGGCCCGCACCCTCGCCCGACAGGCGCAGGAGACGGTGCGCGACACGGCCGCCCGGCTGGCCCTCAACGAAACCCGCGTGGCGGAGGTGGCGTTGCAGCGCTCTCAGCTCGAGGAGCTGATGCAGAGCCTCTCGCGCTCGCGCGACGAGAACCTGGTGATCGACATCGAGGCCGCGCTGCGCCTGGCGCTGCAGCAGGCACAGGTCACCGGCAACGTGCAGCCGTTGCTGGCTGCGCTGAAGACCGGCGAGCTGCGCATCGCACGCGCTGCGCAGCCCAGGCTGGCCCCGCTGCAGCGCGCGATGCAGCGCGACGCCGATCGCCTGCGCGCAAGTGCCAGCGCCGACGCCGGCGAGTCCCTGCAGAAGCTCGACGACCTGGTGCGCATGGTGGACGACCTGCCGCCGCTCAATGCAGTGGCCACGCGCGGCGCGGGCCTCAACCCGTGGCAGGCGGAGCCGGTGCCGGCCGACGCAGCCTGGTGGGAGCGCGCGCTGCTGGTCGTGCGCAACGAGGTGCGCTCGCTGCTGCGCGTGGGCCGCATCGAGCGCCCCGAGGCCGTGCTGCTGTCGCCCGACCAGACCTTCTTCCTGCGCGAGAACCTGAAGCTCCAGCTGCTCAACGCGCGCCTGGCCCTGTTGTCGAGGCAGGTGGACACCGCCCGCAACGAGCTGGCCACCGTCTCGGCCTCGCTCAATCGCTATTTCGACCCGGCCTCGCGCCGCGTCCAGGCCGCGGCCACCCTGCTGCAGCAGCTGCAGTCGACGATCAAGACCGCCGAGCCGCCACGCATCGACGAAACGCTGGCCGCGCTCACCACGGCGGCGGCGGGGCGCTAGGCGGCATGCGCGCGGCACTCTGGTTCCTGGCCCTGTTCGCCATCGCGGCGGCGGTGGCACTGTTCGCCGGCAACAACCAGGGCACCATCACCGTGTTCTGGCCGCCGTGGCGGGTCGATCTGTCGCTCAACCTCACGCTGCTGATCCTGCTGGCCGCCTTCGTGCTGCTGCACGTGGCCCTGCGCGCGCTGTCGGCCCTGTTCTCGCTGCCCCGGCAAGCGCGCCAGTGGCGCCTGCAGCAGAAGGAGCGCTCTGTGCACACGGCCTTGCTCGACGCGCTGGCCCAATTGCTGGCCGGCCGCTTCTCGCGCTCCCGCAAGGCGGCGCTGGCGGCGCTGGCGCAGGAGCGGGCCCTGGCCGCGCTCGATGCGCAGCTTCCGCAGGCCCAGCAGATCCGCGTGCTGTCGCACCTGCTGGCTGCGGAGAGCGCGCAGGCCTTGCAGGACCGTCCGGCCCGCGACGCGCACCTGCAGCAGGCGCTCAGCGAAAGTGCCGAGCGGCCCGTGCTCGCCAGCCCCGAGACGCGCGAGGGCGTCCAGCTGCGTGCCGCCCGCTGGGCGCTCGACGACCGCGATGCGCCGGCCGCGCTGGCGCGGCTGGAAGAGCTGCCGCAGGGGGCGCAGCGGCGCACGCTGGCGCTGCGCTTGCGGCTCAAGGCGGCTCGCCAGGACCGGCGAACCCTGGAAGCCCTGGAGACGGCCCGGCTCCTGGCCAAGCACCGCGCTTTTTCCGATGCGGCCGCGCAAAGCATCGTGCGCGGCCTGGCGACCGAACTGGTTTCGGGCGCGCACGATCCGGCCCAATTGCTCCGGGCCTGGGACGAACTCGAAACCGCGGAGCGCGAGATGCCCGAGGTCGCCATCCACGCGGCCCAGCGCATGGTGGCCCTGCGTGGTGACCTGGCCGTGGCGCGTGCGTGGCTGCTGCCGGTATGGGAACGCATGATCGAAGAGCCGCGCAGCCTGGGCGAATCGCTGCGGGTGAAGCTGGTCCGGGCTCTCGAGGCGGGACTCGACTCGGTCGATGCCGACTGGCTGGCGCGGATCGAATCGGCGCAGCGCAACAACCCGCGCGACGCCAACCTGCAGTACCTCGCCGGCATGGCCTGCATGAAGCGTCAACTGTGGGGCAAGGCGCAACAACTTCTCACGCATGCCGGCCTGGCGTTACAAGATCCGGCCCTGCACCGCCGCGCCTGGCAAGCCCTGGCCGAGCTGGCGGAAGCTCGCGACGATGCGGACCAGGCCTCGGCGGCCTGGAAGCGTGCCGCGCAGACCGAAAACCCCTGAAGAGTGTTATTCCAGTTGGAGGTTGCTATCGTAAAGATAGCAAACCTATGAGCATCTATGCGGCCTGCGCAATGTAGGAGCTAGCTTACCCTGGATCGTCACAGACCCGTTTACTCTGCCCAACGCTCTAGGCCAATAAACAATTTGGTCTGGCGCTTCAGGTGATGTACAGTCGTAACTGTTTGCAAAAGTATTCATTCAGGGTATTGCCTCGGAGTCGGGTTTGAAACGTTTTCTACTACATGCCACTTTGCTCGCTTCGGCGGGGTTGCTGTTACAAGCATGCGCCCCGTTCGCACCGGGCTTCCGTTCGGCCAGCAACGATGCCGATCTCTCGGTGTCGCCTTCGGGTTTCTCCACGACGGAGGCCGACGCGCCGCCGCCGGGCGCCATCACGGAGATCACGCCCGAACTGATCCGCAAGCAGCGCGCGGCTGTCGGCCACAACGTGCCGCCCGAAGTGCGTGCGTTGGTGGGCCAGGCCCCGGTCTACCAGATCGGCCCCGGAGACGTGGTGGGGATCGTGGTCTACGACCATCCGGAGATCGTGTTCAGCGGCATCCCCGCCACCACGGTGGCGGATCCGGCCAGCGTGTCGCCGGCGCCGGGCTTCATCGTGTCGAACACGGGGCACCTGAGCTTCCCCTACGTCGGCCAGCTCAAGGTCGACGGCATGACGGTCCAGGAGCTGGAAACCACCCTGGTTCGGCGGCTCGCGCGTGTCTTCAAGGACCCGCAACTCAGCGTCCGAGTGGTGGCGTTCCGCAGCAAGCGCGCCTACATCGAAGGCGACGTCCGGGCGCCGGGCCTGCAGGTGTTCACCGACATCCCGATGACGCTGGCCGAGGCGCTCAACCGCGCCGGCGGTTTCGCGCCCAGCGGTGACCGCTCCGCGGTGATGCTCACGCGCGACGGCAAGACCCATCAGCTGGACCTGATGAGCATGGCCGAGGCCGGCATCGACCCGACCCGCATCCCGCTGAAATCCGGCGATCTGGTGATGGTGCGCAGCCGCGACGAGAGCAAGGTCACGGTCATGGGCGAAGTCAACCTCCAGACTGGCGTACTGATGCGCAACGGCCGGCTCAGCCTGAACGATGCGCTGACCGAGGTCGGCGGCGTGAATCTCGGCACCGCCAACCCGCGGCAGATCTACGTGATCCGCAGCGAGCGCGAGGGGCTGTCGATCTTCCACCTGGATGCGCGTACGCCCACGGCAATCGCAATGGCCAACGGCTTCGACCTGCGGCCGAAGGACGTGGTCTACGTCGACCCGGTGCCGCTGGTGCAGTGGAACCGCGTGCTCAGCCTGATCGTACCCACGGCCACGACCGCGACCATCTACCGCGACCTGGGTTCGCGCAGCGTCGGGGGAGGCGGACGATAGTGGCCATCCGTAACGTCCTCGTCGTGTGCATCGGCAACATCTGCCGAAGCCCCATGGCACAGGGTCTGATGTCGGCTGCGCTGCCGGACGTGCGGGTCGCGTCGGCCGGCCTGGACGCCCTCGTGGGCCAGCCGGCGGATCCGATCGCCTGCGAGCTCATGAAGGCCCGCGGGGTGCGCATCGACCAGCACCGGGCGCAGCAGATCAACCTCGATCTGTGCCAGCGCGCCGACCTGATCCTGGTGATGGACCGCGAGCAGCGCCGCGCGGTCCAGGACCGCTATCTCTTCGCGGCCGGCAAGGTGTTCCGCCTGTGCGAGTTCGGCGACGCGGACGTGCCGGACCCGTACCGCGCGGAGCGCAGCGCCTTCGAGCGTGCGCTCGCGCTCATCGAAAGTGGCGCCAGCCAGTGGGCCCAACGCATTTCTAGAGTATCCAGTTGATGACTTCCACAATCCTTCCCAAAGCAAACCCCTCCACGAGCGCGGCGGACGAGGAAGACCTCGACATCGGGCGATACATCGACGTCCTGCTCTCGAACAAATGGCTGATCCTGGCGATCACGCTGGTGGTCTTCGTGATCGGCGCGACCTACGCTTTTCTGGAGCGTCCGGTCTACGAATCGAACATGGTGATCCAGGTCGAGGACACCGAAACCGGCGGCAAGGGCATCCTGAGCGAGGCCGGCGGCCTGGTGGACGTGAAGACGCCGGCCACGGCAGAGATCGAAATCATCCGCTCCCGCATGATCGCCGGCCAGGCGGTGGAGGCGACCAAGCTTTACATCGTCGCCGGTCCGCGCTACGTGCCCTACATCGGCGGCTGGCTGGCGCGGCGCTCCAACGGGCTGTCCGATCCAGGTTTTCTGTGGCTGGACGGCTACGTATCGGGCACCGAGCGCATCGCGGTGTCCCAGTTCGACGTGCCCCAGCGCATGGAAGGCGGGCTGTTCACCGTGACCGCGAAGGCCGGCAACCAGTACACGCTGGACTATCCGGGCCTGCAGCAGATGACCGGCACCGTGGGCAGCGTGATGAAGCTCGACACGCCCGAAGGCCCGATCACGCTGAAGATCGACCAGCTGGCGGGCAAGCCGGGTGCCTTGTTCAACCTGTACCGCTACGCCAAGCTGCCGACCACGGTCGGCCTGCAGTCCAGCCTGGTGCTGACCGAGCGCGGCAAGAACTCCGGCATCATCAACGTCTCGCTGCAGGACACCGACCCCTTCAAGCTCACGCGCGTGCTCAATGCCGTGGGTGAGCAGTACGTGCTGCAGAACATCGAGCGCAAGGCGGCCGAGGCGCAGAAGACGCTGGCCTTCCTGGACGTGCAGCTGCCGCTGTTCAAGAAGCAGCTGGAGGCCTCGGAAGAGGTCTACAACCGCTATCGCAACCAGAAGGGCACCGTGTCCTTCAGTGAGGAAGCGGCGCTGATCCTGGGCCAGTCGGTCGATCGCCAGACCAAGCTGCTGGACGCGCAACAGCGCCGGCGCGAACTGGAGGCGCGGTTCACCGCGGCGCACCCTGCGGTGCAGACGCTGGACAACCAGATCGCGGCCTTGAGGGCCGACATGGGCACCATCCAGGAGCGCATCAAGGGCCTGCCGGCCATCCAGCAGGAAGCAGTGCGCATGGAGCGCGACGTCAAGGTCAACACCGAGCTTTACCAGTCGCTCTTGAACAATGCGCTGCAGTTGCGCCTGGTCAAGGAGGGCAAGGTCGGCAACGTGCGGGTGCTCGACGAAGCGGTCGTGCCGACCTCGCCCGTGAAGCCGAACCGCAAGGTGATCATCGCCGCCGCGCTCGCGCTCGGCCTTTTCCTCGGCATCGTGGCTGCCTTCATCCGCAACTCTTTCGTCGAGCAGCGCCTGCGCGACCCGCACGAGGTGGAGGCCGACACCGGCCTGCCGGTGTTTTCCAGCATTCCGCTGAGCCCTTCGCAGTCCGCGATCGCCAAGCGGCGCCTGAGCGGCGCGACCGGCGTGCGCCTGCTGGCCATCGAGAACCCCGACGACCCGGCCGTGGAAAGCCTGCGCAGCCTGCGAACGGCGATGCAGTTCGCGATGCTGGAAGCGCCCAACAACCGGGTGCTCATCAGCGGCCCGACGCCGGGCGTCGGCAAGAGCTTCGTGACGGCCAACTTCGCCGCACTGATGGCGGCTGCCGGCAAGCGCACCCTGCTGATCGATGCCGACCTGCGCCGGGGCCACACGCACCAGTACTTCGGCCTGCAGCGCCACGGCGGCCTGTCCGAACTGATCGCCGGCAGTTTGACGGTGCAGCAGACGGTGCATCGGCAGGTGGTTCCCAACCTGGACTTCCTGGCCACCGGCCAACTGCCGCCGAACCCGGCGGAACTGCTGGTGTCGGACTCGTTCAAGACCACGCTGGAGCGCCTGTCCGAGCAGTACGACCTGGTCGTGATCGACACGCCGCCGGTGCTGGTGGCGGCCGACACCTCGACGGTGGCGACCCATGCCGGCACCGTGCTGCTGGTGGCGCGGGCCGACCAGTCGACCATGGGCGAACTGCGCGAAAGCACGCGCCGTCTGGCCATGGGCGGCAAGGCCGCGACCGGCGTTCTGTTGAATGCGATGGACCTGGGCCGGCGCACCTTCTCGCCGTACAAGTACGGGCGTTATCGCTATACCAGCTACAACTACGAGAGCATCCTGCCGGAAGAGCAGTGAGCTCGATGTCGACGTTGATGCGTCGACTCGACGAGAGTAAAAGCAAAAAGCCGGGGTGACCCGGCTTTTTCGCTTCTGCAACCGCTTCCGGCGTTACGGCCCGTTCGAACAGCGACAACAACCTACCCAGCTTCTCGTGGACCTCGGATGTCGTCGTCGCGACGGAGGCGTGGGGCGCAAGTCGGTCCAACTCGCCCTTCTTCAGCAGCATGGAGCGCCCAGGCGTTGTGCCAGGCGGCGGATGGCCGCCGAACTGCTCCATGTCCGCATACTGCTGCCGGGCGTATCGCCCAACAGTTACAGCGTCACGGAGCTTCAGCGGCTGCTGAGCGCCGGTTCACCGCGCGTGACGCAGGCCAGCAGATCGCGCTCGAACTGCGCCAGCACCGCGTCGCGGTCGAAGCGCGCCTCGGCCACCGCGCGCGCTTGCAGGCCCAGGGCGCGGCGGCGCTCGGGTTGGGAGGCCAGGGCCAGCACGGCGTCCGCGAACGCGCGGGTGTCGTCGGGCGGCACGGCGATGCCGCATTCGGCCGTCACCTTGCCGAGCTCCGTCTCCGGGCGGGCGCCGGCCACCACCGGGCGGCCGCTGCTGAGCATACCGGTCAGCTTGGAGGGCATGACCAGGTCCGCCGCATCGGCGCGCTGGGGCAGCAGGTGGATGTCGGCCAGGCCGAGGAAATCGCCCAGGCGCTC
Organism: Variovorax defluvii; assembly: GCF_039541515.1. Classification (NCBI taxonomy): domain Bacteria; kingdom Pseudomonadati; phylum Pseudomonadota; class Betaproteobacteria; order Burkholderiales; family Comamonadaceae; genus Variovorax; species Variovorax defluvii. Next base: position 114,863 of record NZ_BAABGJ010000001.1, on the reverse strand, counting down.
GACCGGCTGCAGGTCGAGGAAGCGGACGTTCGTGAGCCCCTCGCAGCGCTTCATGAGGTCGGCGCGGCCGGCGCCGTTGCCGCAGAACACGAACTGCAGATCCGGCTGGTCGTGCAGCATCTGCGCCATCTCGGCGAGCAGTTCCAGGCCCTGTTTGGCACCCATGTTGCCGGAGTAGAGCGCCACCACCGCATCGTCGGCAATGCCCAGCTCGGCCCGGTAGGGGCTGGGGCCCTGCAGCGGCTGGATGGCGGAGACGTCGGCCCAGTTGGGCAGGGAAACCAGCCGCGCGTCCTCGGTGCCCTTGCTGCGCGCGCGTTCGAGCATGCGCTGGGAGATGGTGGAGACGCGGTCGAAGCGGGCCATCAGCCAGCGCTCGGCCGCGGCGACGAAGGCACGCGTGCGGGCGCCCTTGAGCAGGCCCAGCTCGAAGGCGGCGTCCACCTCGTAGTCCTGGATGTGGAGCCACGCCTTGGCGGAGCGCAGGCGGGCAAAGGCCAGCGCGCCGGGCGTGCAGAACAGCGGCGGCTCCGTGACCCACACCACGTCGGGCTTCCAGTGCCACTGGGCCAGCAGGGCCGGAATGCTGGAGAGCGCGAAGCTCGCCAGGTGCAGCAGGCGCTTGGTGCCGGTTACCTTGCGCGGCACCCACAGCGGCGTGCGCACGACCCGCGCGCCTTGCCATTCGTGCTGGACGTAGCGCCCCGCGTGGAAGCCGGGCCGGACCTTCCAGTCGGGGTAGTAGGGGGGCGCCGTCACCACGCGCACCTCATGCCCGTGCGCGGCGAGCCAGGCCACCATCTCCCCGGTGTACTTGCCGATGCCGGTGAGTTCCGGCGCGAAATTGATGCCGTAGACGAGCAGTTTCATGTGCGGGCAGGCCGCGCGGGTTCACGCGCGGAGGGCGGGGCGTAGGTGCGGATGATGTCGACCAGCTTCTGCGCCACTTGCTCCATCCGGAAGCGCCGCGCGAAGGAGCGCCTGGCGGCGTCGCGCATGGCATCGAGGTCGGCCGGCGTGGCGGCCAGCCAGTGTTGGAGCAGGGCCGTCGTGCCTTCGAGCGTGTCCGGCTCGACGAAGCCGGCCCGGTCCTCGGCGATCTCGCGCCAGATGTTGACCTTGTCGCTGATCAGCACCGGCCGGCCGCAGGCCATCGCCTCGACCACCGCGATGCCGAAGTTCTCCTGGTGGGAGGGCAGGCAGAAGACCTCGCAGGCATGGAAGGCGCCCCACTTGAGGTCGCCCGACAGCATGCCGGGCCAGCTGATGCGGTCCGCCACGCCCAGGCTGTCGGCGCGGGATTGAAGCTGGCGCGTCAGGCCTTCGTCGCCGGGACCGGCCATCACCAGGTGCAGGTCGGGCGCCTGCGCCGCCACGCGCGCGAACGCCTCGATCAGCAGGTCGCAGCCCTTCTTTTCGTGGATGCGGCCGAGGAAGAGCAGCACGCGCCGGCCGCGCAGCGCAGGGTAGGCGGAGAAGAACACCTCGGCCTGGCGCGGGCCGTCGTCCGGCGGCGCGCTGGTGCCGTAGGAGCCCACCACCTCGCGCGCGCGGTAGAGCCAGAAGGACTGCCGCGCGAGCAGACGCTCCTCCTCACAGGTGAAGACCACGGCGGCCGCGTCGCGCAGCACGCGGTATTCGCCCCAGGGCCAGTAGAGCCACTTCTTCAGGTGCTTGAGGGGATAGCGGCGCTTGAACCACGGGTCCAGCATGCCGTGGCTGTAGACGAAGTAAGGCGTGGGCGATGCATGGAGGGCGCGCCACGCGGCGAAGCCGATGTACTGCCACAGGCCGTTGACGATGACTGCGTCGTAGTCGCCGGCATGCGCCTTCAGCCAGGGCAGCAGGCGTTCGTTGTACATGTAGCCGCCGCGCGACGGGCCGGTGGCGATCACCGGTCCGGGGTGCGCGGCGACGCAGGGGTGCCGCGGGTCGTCCAGGCTGACGAGGTCGCCGGTGTGGCCTTGCGCGGCCAGTGCCTCCTGCACGCGCCGCACCCCCTCGATGACGCCTCCGCCCTGGGGATCGACGGAGGGGACCAGGTGCAGCAGTCTCACGATCGCGAGGCGCGCGGCGGAAAGATCTCGAGCCTCGGAAACCGGAACAGCAGGAGAGCGTAGGCGAGCATGAGCCCGAGCAGGGCGTTGGCGGTCAGCTGCCCGAGCGCGGGCCAACTGACCACCGCCAGAGCGGTGGTCAGCCACACCAGCAGGGGATAGGGCGAATTGGTGCTGATCGAGATCTTCAAGCTACGCGTCACGCCAAGCGCCAGCACCACGTACTTGAGCGCGATGTAGGCGAAGCCGAGCAGGCCGGCCTCCATGAGGATACGGCCGCCTTCGGCTTCAGCCAGCGCGAAGACGTCGGTCGAGCCGGTGCGCACATAGGTGGCGAGGTTGGAGCCGAAGCCCACGCCATAGCCCAGCCAGGAGATGAGGTCGAGCACCCAGGGCTCGCCGAACAGCACGGTGAGCACCCGTTCGCCGAAATTTTCCGCGGCCGCGGCTTGTTCGAAACGCGTCTGCGTGACGCCGATGGCGTCGCGGAACACGTAGGCGAAGATCGCGGTCAACAGGCCGATCACCACGACGGCCGCCGCCGCACCGACCTTGTTGCGTGCCTTCGAGAACAGCAGCCGGCCCAGTAGGAAGGCGGCCAGCATGCCGGCCGAGGTGATGGCCGCGGTTCTGGACCCGCTCACCAGCGCGCCGGCAGCGAATGCGCCGAACACGGCCAGTCCGAACAGCCATTGGATCTTGTTGCGCTTGCGCGCGCCCAGGATGCCGAACACCAGCGGGGCCACCATGGTCAGGTAGGTCGCGTAGCCCGAGGTGAAGCTGAAGGTGCCGGTGGTGCGGACCACGCCCACCACGGCGACGAACACGGTGTCCTCATCGCCGTCGAGCTGCGTGTTGATGCGGGCTCCCGGCGGTGAGTAGTGCTGCACGATCGCCAGCGGCGCCAGCAGCAGCATCACGAGGGCGGCGGCCATGATCGCGGCGCGGTAGTCCGACTCGTTCATGGAGGCGGCCGCGGCGACCGCGAACCAGGTGTAGAGCAGCCAGAAGCGCAGGCCGATCACGTACACGACGGGCGTGCTCTCGCCGCCCACCAGCTGGAGCAGGCCCCAGCCCATGACCATGCAGGTCCACGCGACCATGACGGCGGTGATCTTCTTGTGGCGCCGCAGGTGCCCATGGCGCCAGGCGTAGACCACCAGCATCAGTGCCAGCAAGTCGCGCAGCCCGATCAGGGGCAGCGTCGAGGCGGACGACACCCATTTGCGCACCGCGCCTTCGAACACGATGATCAGGAAGACGGCGAGGAACAGCTTACCCGCGCGGCTCATCGTCGCCGGCCGGCTCGCGGCCTGGGGGATGGCGGTGGATGCGATGGCGCTCAAAAGATCCCCTCCGCGCGTGGCGTTGCGGCATTCGCTTTGGGAGTGGCCGCGCGGCTCATCGGCGCACCTCGCTCGCCATGGTCCGCAGTGCCGACACATGGGCGTCGATGCGGTGAGGCGCGTACCAGCGGTGAGCCTCGCGGCCGATGGTGCGCGCGTCGAGGCGGTCCACACCGAGCGCGTCGAAGCCGCGTAGGTAATGCACGTCGGCCGTCAGGCCATCGTGCTGGCTGTAGTCCCCGGCCAGGAGGACGGGGCACACGCCGTGCGCGCAGTAGGCCGCGAAGATGCTGCTTTTCGACACGTAGTCGGCGGGATAGGCCAGGGCGCCGTATTCCGCGCCGGCGAGCGCGGCACTCACCGCTTCGGCCGGCAGTTTGCCGTGGGCCACCACGCCTTCGCGCGCCATGCGCTGCGCCAGCGGGCCCTCGGGCATGGCGGGGCCGATGTCGTGGATGGCCAGGCCGTTGTGGCGGGCGCTGCGGAAGATCTCGCCATCGCCCCATTCATAGACCTGGGCGCGGATGCCCGAACTGCCGAACACGACGACGCGGCGTTCGCGTTCGGTGTCGATCGTGTCGGGCTCGCCGACGTTCGAGAACACGGGCAGGACGCTGTGGGGCGCGGTCTTCGAATGGGACAGCAGCCAGTGGGCCGAGTCCTCGCGATTGGTGAGCCAGAAGTCGGACAGCAGCAGCAGTTCGCGCGCGATGCGCTGCTGAACGCCGCTGAGCCAGAAAGCCGAGCCCCAGACCGGGCCGGACGCGAAGAGCTCGTGAAAGACGACGCCCACGGCCTTGAACTGCGAGCGCAGGCTGCGGATGCGGCGCACCAGCCAGAGGGGAACGCCGCGCTTCTGGAAGCCGTAGCCGCTGAAGTGCAGCAGCACGAATTCGCCGGAGAGCGAGGCGGTGTCGGTGTCGTGCTTCAACTCCATCAGCGGTGCGTGGAGCGGATGGCCCACGGCGGACGCGTAGTCTCGCACGCCCCCCGTGCCGGGCGGAATGAGGGAGAACGCAGTGGCGGTCATCACGTGTGCGCGGCTCCTCAGGACGCCACGAGTTCTTCGCTGCGGAAATCCTCGTAGGCCCGCGCGATGCCTTCGCGCAGCCCGACCTGTGGCCGCCAGCCGAGCGCGTGCATGCGAGAAACGTCCAGCAGCTTGCGGGGCGTGCCGTCGGGCTTGCTGGTGTCGTAGCGAATCTCGCCCTGGTAGTCCACCACCTCGCTCACCAGGCTGGCAAGCTCGGCGATCGAGAGGTCTTCGCCGGTGCCCACGTTGATGTGGCTGACGGACACGTCGGTGTTCGCCGCGTACGCCTCGCGCGACAGGTCCATCACGTGCACGCAGGCGCGGGCCATGTCTTCGACGTAGAGAAACTCGCGCTTGGGCGAGCCCGTGCCCCAGATCACCACCGAGGGCGCATCGGCCATCTTGGCCTCGTGGAAGCGCCGGATCATGGCGGGCAGCACGTGGCTGTTCTCGGGGTGGTAGTTGTCGCCGGGCCCGTAGAGGTTGGTCGGCATGACGCTGCGGAAGTCGCAGCCATACTGCCGGTTGTAGCTCTCGCACAGCTTGATGCCGGCGATCTTGGCGATCGCGTAGGGTTCGTTGGTCGGCTCGAGCTTGCCGGTGAGCAGGGCGTCCTCGGCCATGGGCTGCGGGGCGAGGCGAGGGTAGATGCAGCTGGAGCCCAGGAACAGCAGCTTGGCGACGCCGGTGCGCCAGGCCTCGTGGATCACGTTGGCCTCGACCATCAGGTTCGAATAGATGAACTCTGCAGGGTAGGTGTTGTTGGCGTGGATGCCGCCCACCTTGGCCGCGGCCACATAGACCTCCTGGGGCTTCTCCTCGGCGAAGAAGGCGCGTACGCCCGCCTGGTCCGTCAGGTCCAGTTCGGCACGCGTGCGCGTGATGATGTTGCGGTAGCCCTGGGCTTCGAGGCAGCGCACGATCGCGCTGCCGACCATGCCGCGGTGACCCGCCACGAAGATGCGTTTGTCGAACTGATTCATTGGATACGGCCCTCGACGCCAGAAGGGAGGTTAACCCGGATGCCCCGCGACGGGACCGTTCAGGCCAGTTTTCTGTCTTTGTCCGGCAGCCCGGGCGGCACATCCTCGAAGCGGACGATGTCGTCTTCGCCGAGGTAGCTGCCGGTCTGCACTTCGATCACCTCGAGCACCGTCTTGCCGGCATTCTCGAGACGGTACGTTGCACCCATGGGGATGTAGATGGACTCGTCCTCGCGCACCAGGCAGGTCTGGCCGTCGCACAGCACCCGTGCCGTGCCCTTGACGACCACCCAATGCTCGGCGCGATGGTGGTGCATTCGCAGCGCCAGGTGGGCGCCTGGCTTGACAGTGAGGCGCTTGACCGCAAAGCGTTCGCCATCGTCCACGCTGTCGTAAGCGCCCCAGGGGCGAGGAATGCGGCGATGGCGCGTGGCCTGGCTGTGGCCCTGGGTCGTGAGCAGCGTCACGGCATCCTTGACCTGCTCGGCGCAGTCGACGTGCGCGACCAGCAGTGCATCGGGCGTGTCGACCACCAGGAGGTCCTTGGTGCCCAATGCCACGACGGGTCTGTTGGGCGCGTAGACGAAGGTGTTGGTCGCGCCCATCGCGTAACCCTGGCCGCTGATGCGGTTGCCGCTGTCGTCCGCATCGTGCAGGTCGGCGACGGCGTTCCAGCTGCCCACGTCGCTCCAGCGACCCTGGAAGGGAAGGACTGCCACCATGTCGCATTTCTCGAGCACTGCGTAGTCGATGCTCTGGCTGCGGCAGCGGCTGAACGCCGCTGCATCCATGCGCAGGAAGTCTCCGTCCGTATGGACGGCGGCGGTGGCCTGGCGGCAGCTTTGGAGGATGTCCGGCGCGTGCTCCTGCAGCGCCGCGATCAGCACGCGCGCCTGGACCAGCAGGATCCCGGCGTTCCAGAGATGCCCGCCGGACAGCAACAACTGTTCCGCCATTGCAGCCGCGGGCTTCTCCACGAAGGCGGCCACCCTGTGCCCCGCCTCCTCGCCGAGTCCGGGATCCAGCGCGGCGCCCTGGCGGATGTAGCCGTAGGCGGTGCTCGGGAAGGTCGGTTCCACGCCGAAGGTCACGAGATGGCCGGCCAGGGCGGCCGGCACGCCCTTGCGGATCGTCGCGACGAAACGCTCGGCATCGGGGATGTGATGGTCGGCCGGCGCGAAGAGCAACAGCTGATCGGGCTCGGCGAGCAGGGCGATCGCGGCCATTGCCGCGGCCGTGTTGCGCGCCACCGGCTCGAGCAGCTGCGTGCCGCTGACGTCGGCCGCTTCAATGCTCTCCTGCACCAGGAAGCGGTGCTCTTCCGCTGCGACGCAGGTCACCTCGGGGTTCAGCTGGCGCAGGCGTTCCAGCGTCAGCACCAGCAGGTTCTTGTTGCCGATCAGCGGGACGAATTGTTTGGGCAGTGTCTTGCGCGACAGAGGCCAAAGCCGGGTGCCGCTGCCGCCGCACAGGACGACGGGGCGGATCGCGCTGCTCACCGCGAACCCTCGCCGGTGACCACGGCGCGCACGGTCTTCAGCAGGATCTTGATGTCCAGCCACAGCGACCAGTTGCTGACGTACTCCACGTCGAGTTCGACCCGGCGGGCGTAGGACAGGCGGTTGCGGCCGCTGACCTGCCACAGGCCGGTAATGCCCGGCCGCATCGCGCAATAGTGCTCCCAGCCCTTGCCGTAGAGGCTGCGCTGGCGCTCCATGCAGGGGCGTGGGCCGACCAGGCTCATGTCGCCCTTGAGCACGTTCCAGAACTGCGGCAACTCGTCGAGGCTGAGCTTGCGGATGAACTGGCCGATCGGCGTAATACGCGGGTCCTTTTCCAGCTTCTGGAAGGTATCCCATTCGGTACGCGCCATGTCGTTGCGGCTGAGGAACTCGTCGAGCACGACGTCCGAGTTGCGCACCATCGAGCGGAATTTGTAGAAGCGGAAGCGCTGCCCGCTCTCGCCGAGACGGTGTTGCCAGAAGTGGACTGGGCGCCCCATGCTGACGCCCACGGCGAGCGCGACCAGCAGATAAAGCGGGCCGAAGAGCAGGAAGAAGGTCAACGCACCGACGATGTCGATGGTGCGCTTGGCGGCGCGCTCCAGGGTGCTGAGCTTGCGCGGTTGCGCGAACGTGGGCGACGCGGATGAGCCCCCGCTTCCCGGGGTGAAGCGTCGAACCACGTTGCCATGGGCGGTCGAGTCAGAACGAAACATTTAATACTCCCCCGGTGACGGGTGTGCTGCCTCAGGGCTCAATGCGTGGCAGTGTAACGCTTTACTACTATTCGCAAGAATTTGAACACAAGTCGAGCAATTTGTCTTGTGAACAAAAGACGTACATCGCCAACCAAACGGTGTAAGCTGCGCCCTCTGTAGAGCGAGCTGGCCGACACCCGGCGCGATGCGACATCCTCAGCAACAGTGTAGTTCTTTTGTATGACAAGATGTTAACGGTGGTTGACGTTTGCGTGTTGTTTACAAACGGCGGAACCGGTTCCGTGACTTACTTCCCGGTGTAGCGTCTGTTGCGGTGCAGCATGCATAGAGTATGCCGGAATGAATTGGAAAGAATTACACAAGCTGACGTAGGACAGGTCCTTCAGCCGCTCTCTGGAAGGCACATGAGCGCTGCCGGGTTCCGACAGACAAAAAAAGGCCGCGCCACCTCTGGCGCGGCCTTTTTGCCCTGAGCGTTGGCCCTCGGACTCCGAGCGGAGCGGTGGTGCTGCGCTGCCTTCCTGGCTTCCGGCTTGGTGCCTGGGGGATTTAATGCCGCATGCCGGCTTCGTGCCCGGCGCCTTCGAAGGGCAGCACGAGGTTGCCCAAGTCGCGCCGCGTTTCCACCAGCACCAGCGGACCCTCGTCGATGACGATGGTGGGCGGGCGCTCCCGGGGCACATGCGCCGGCTTGGGCTCCGCGTCGATGGCTGCACGCACCTGGGCGACCCGCTCGGCGTCGGAATTCACCCACTGCAGGCCGGAACCGGCCGCGATCTGGGCGAGTTCGTCCAGTGGCAGCGTATAGGGCTGCACCTTGGGCAGGGTGCGCGAGCGCGCTGCGGGCGCTTCGACCACGATCGGCGCCGCGGACGGCGCCGCGACCCGTCCGGGCTGGCTGACCGGCGGCGTTTCTGCCTCGGCGGCAGCCGGGACGGCGGCCGTATCGAACGACACTGCCGCCGCCGTCGCGTCGGTTTCCTCGCGCGGGCCGCGCTCGCGGCGGTCACGGCCATAGCGGTCACGCGTACGGCCGCGTCGCTCCTCGCCTTCGCGGCGGGGTGCGCCCTCGGCGCCGGCGGTTTCCCCTGCCATCTCGCTGCCCGGGGTTTGCAGTTCGCCGGCGGATGCGGCGTCCGCAGTGCGCGCGGCGCCTTCGCCGCGGCGATCACGCCGGCCCTCACCACGTTCGCCACGGGGGGCGCGCTCTTCGCGGGCGCCACGCGGGGCGCGTTCGGCATCGGACGGCGCGCCGTCGGCTTCGCGGACCGCATCGGCCGGCCGCTCGCCCCGCTCACGACGCTCGCCGCGTCCGCGCGGGGCGCGCTCCACCGGGGGCGCGGCTTCGTCGCCCGCCTGGCCGCTCAACGCCGGCATGGCTTGAGAATCGAGCAGGGCTTCGGCCGACTCGGCCGGTGCCTGGCGCGCTTCGCCATCGCGGCGCTCGCCGCGGCCGCGGCGTTCGCCCTCACGCGGCGGACGTGCCTCGCGCGGCTCGCGCACCGGTGCCTCGCCGTTGCGCGCCTCGCCGCGGGCTTCGCGGCGCTCGCCCTCGCGGCGTTCTCCTTCGCGGCGCTCACCGGGGCGTCCGCCTCGGCGTTCGCTGTCGCGACCACGCCCTTCGCCGCGTCCGCCGCGGCGTTGTTCACCTTCGCGTGCGGTGCGCGCTTCGCCGTCACGGCCGTTGCGTCCTTCGCGGCGCGGCTTGGGCGCTTCGACGGGAATGACCGCAAGGGCGGGTGCCGGCGTCGGCGCGGCCGGGGCGCCACCGAACAGGCGCTTGATCCAGCCGAGGAAGCCGGCCTCGGCCGGCTCGGGCGCGGCGGGCGCGGGCACCACGGGCGCGGCGGCGGCCGCTGGCCGCACGGGCTCCGGCCTGGGCGGCACCACTGGCGCGGGCGCATCAGGGAGCACGCCCTTGATGACCGGCGTCTGCTTGTTGGTCGGTTCCTGCGAGCGACGGGTGACCGAGGTCGGGTCCTCGAACTCGTCGGCCATCTTGTAGCTGGCCTCGATGTGGTCGAGTCTGGGATCGTCGTGCTTCAGGCGCTCCAGCTTGTAGTTGGGCGTCTCGAGCGTCTTGTTGGGCACCATCAGCACGCTGACGCGCTGCTTGAGTTCGATCTTGGCGATCTCGGTGCGCTTTTCGTTGAGCAGGAAGGAGGCGACTTCCACCGGCACCTGGACGTGCACGGCGGCGGTGTTGTCCTTCATCGACTCTTCCTGAATGATGCGCAGGATCTGCAGCGCGCTCGATTCGGTGTCGCGGATGTGGCCCGAGCCGCCGCAGCGAGGACAGGGGATGGAGGAACCTTCGGAAAGAGCCGGCTTGAGGCGCTGGCGGCTCATCTCCATCAGGCCGAACTTGCTGATCGAACCGAACTGCACGCGCGCGCGGTCCTGGCGCAGCGCCTCGCGCAGGCGGCTTTCGACCTCGCGGCGGTTCTTCGACTCGTCCATGTCGATGAAGTCGATGACGATCAGGCCGCCCAGGTCGCGCAGACGCATCTGACGTGCCACTTCGTCGGCGGCCTCGAGGTTGGTGCGAGTGGCGGTTTCCTCGATGTCGCCGCCCTTGATGGCGCGTGCCGAGTTCACGTCCACCGAGACCAGCGCCTCGGTGTGGTCGATCACGATCGCACCGCCGCTGGGCAGCTGCACCGTGCGGGCGTAGGCCGACTCGATCTGGTGCTCGATCTGGAAGCGGCTGAACAAGGCCGCGTCGTCGCGGTACCGCTTCACGCGGGACGCATGCTCCGGCATCACGTGCGCCATGAACTGCTGCGCCTGGTCGTAGATGTCGTCCGTGTCGATCAGGATGTCGCCGATGTCATGGTTGAAGTAGTCGCGGATCGCGCGGATCACCAGCGACGACTCCTGGTAGATCAGGAAGGCGCCCTTGCCGCCCTTGGCTGCTCCGTCGATCGCGGCCCACAGCTTGAGCAGGTAGTTCAAGTCCCACTGGAGCTCGGGCGCCGAGCGGCCGATGCCGGCGGTGCGCGCGATGATGCTCATGCCCTTGGGGTACTCGAGCTGGTCCATCGCCTCCTTGAGCTCGGCGCGGTCGTCGCCCTCGATGCGCCGGCTGACGCCGCCACCGCGCGGGTTGTTGGGCATCAGCACCACGTAGCGGCCGGCCAGCGAGATGAAGGTGGTGAGCGCCGCGCCCTTGTTGCCGCGCTCCTCCTTCTCGACCTGGACCACCAGTTCCTGGCCTTCCTTGATCGCGTCCTGGATGCGGGCCTGGCTGGCCGACACCCCTTCGGCAAAGTATTGCTTGGAGATTTCCTTGAACGGCAGAAAGCCGTGGCGGTCTTCGCCGTAGTCGACGAAGCAGGCTTCCAGCGACGGCTCGACGCGCGTGACCACGGCCTTGTAGATGTTGCCCTTGCGCTGCTCGCGCCCTTCGATCTCGATCTCGTAGTCGAGGAGCTTCTGTCCGTCGACGATGGCCAGGCGGCGTTCTTCGGCCTGCGTGGCGTTGATCAGCATCCGCTTCATGATGCGTTTCCTTCTGTTTGTGTCTCACCGGTCCATGACGGACCTCACGATGCACGGACGGCGCCTGGCGAAACGAAGGAGGAATTGCCGCTGCAACCCCGCTGCGGTTGCCGCGCTCGCGCAGCAACATTCTCTCGGGCGTCAGCCCGATATCAGCAAGGGGGTGGGGGGCGCGTGGATGGGCGCAAGGCCGATGTGGTGTTGACTTGCTATATTTTCTATAGCAATTGGCACTCTGCCGACGGGGACTGCCGAAGACTCAATGCCGTGAGCCGCCGGCATCAGCCAGCGTAGGCACAGTCGAATCAGCAGCATCAGCACAAGGGACTCGCTTCAATCCGCCGGCAGCTTGTCGCCTGCCGGCTGGGTATTCCGTATCGGTGTTTCGTGGGCGTCGGCTTGACTCGGGTGCCGCGCCTGCCGCCTTGCACATTTGCGCGTGGCCTGCAGATGCGACGCCCCAGCGGCATCGACCTCGCAGCGCTGCTGGCAGTGCTCTAAACTTCTGATTAATCAAGCACTTACAAGACCGCGCTGGTGAAAAAGATTATAGGTGCGAAGCCACGCCCCGCGGCAGCAGAAGTTCGCTTCCTGACGGTCGAGGGAGAATTCGCAGGCCAAAGGCTGGACAACTTCCTGTTTCGTACGCTCAAGGGCGTTCCGAAGACGCATGTCTACCGGATCATCCGTTCGGGCGAGGTGCGCATCAACAAGGGGCGTGCCCAGGCCGAGACCCGCCTGGAGGCGGGAGACGTGCTGCGACTGCCGCCGCTGCGGATGGCCGAGCGACCGGCCGGGCAGGACGCCCCGGCGCCGGCCCCGGCGCGCGAGTTTCCTGTTCTCTTTGAAGACGATGCGCTGCTCGCGATCGACAAGCCGGCCGGTGTCGCCGTTCACGGCGGCAGCGGGGTGAGCTTCGGCGTGATCGAGCAATTGCGCGCCTCCAGGCCCGGGTCGCGCTTCCTTGAACTCGTCCATCGGCTCGACCGGGAGACTTCCGGCATCCTGCTGGTGGCCAAGAAGCGAAGTGCCTTGACGGGCCTGCAGGACCAGTTCCGCGAGCGTGAGACCGGCAAGACCTACCTCGCCCTGGTCGAGGGCCGTTGGCCCGCCAACAAGAAGGTGCTGGACGCGCCGCTGGCGCGCTACCTGCTGCCGGGCAAACCCGGCTCGGTGGAGACCGGCGAGCGCCGCGTGCGTGTGGTTGCCAAGGACCATCCGGACGCCATGCGCGCCATCACGCTGGTGAAAGTGCTGGCGCCTGTGTCGCTTCCGCTGGAGGCGGGCGAGTTCTCCCTGCTCGCCGTCACCATCAAGACCGGGCGCACGCACCAGATCCGGGTCCACCTGGCTTCCGGCGGCCACCCCATCGCAGGCGACGACAAGTACGGCGACTTCGAACGGAATCGCATGCTGCAAAGGTTCGGCCTGAAGCGTATGTTTCTGCATGCCTGGCGCCTCCGGTTCACCCACCCTGCGAGCGGCGAACGTCTGATCCTTCAGGCCGAGCTGCCGCCCGAGCTGCAGGCGCTGATGCCGCAGCCGGTGCTCGAGAACCTCGCCGCTCCTGCTTCTTCTTCTCATGACTGATACGAACTCCCGCCGCTTCGACCTGATCGCCTTCGATTGGGATGGCACCCTGTACGACTCCACCCGACTCATCGTCCGCTGCATCCAGGCTGCGGTGGTCGACGTGGGCGGGGCGAGGCCCAGCGAGAACGATGCCGCCTGGGTCATCGGCCTGGGACTGGCGGAGGCGCTGGCCCGCGCAGCGCCCGATGTGCCGCGCGAGAAATACGCCGAGCTCGGCAACCGCTACCGGTACCACTACCTGAAGCACCAGGATGACGTTGTGCTGTTCGATGGCGTGCTGGAAATGCTCGATGCCCTTCAGGGCCGGGGCCACAAGCTGGCTGTGGCCACGGGCAAGTCGCGGCGCGGCCTCAACGAGGTGCTGGCCACCGTCGCCTTGCGCGACCGCTTCGACGCATCGCGCACGGCCGACGAAACCTTCGGCAAGCCTCATCCCCGCATGCTCCTGGAGTTGATGGAAGAACTGGAGGTGCCGGCGGAACGCACTCTGATGATCGGCGATACCACGCACGACCTGCAGTTGGCGCTCAACGCCGGTTGCGCCAGCGTGGGCGTGAGCTACGGCGCACACGAACCGGGCACCTTCGATGCACTGCAGCCGCTGTACGTGGCGCATTCGGTGGCCGGGTTGCGGCAATGGTTGCTGGAGAACGCTTGACAATTCCGCCATGAGCGATTGCATCCCCCTGTGCAATGCGTCCGATCTGGTCGACGGCGGCCGGGCGGTGTCCTTCGATGTGGTGCATGGCGGCCAGACCTGCCGGGCCTTCGCAGTCCGTTTCGAAGGCCGGCCGCATGCCTACCTGAACCGATGCAGCCATGTGGCGATGGAAATGGACTTCCAGCCTGACCGCTTCTTCGACGACAGCGGCCGATGGCTGCTGTGCGCGACGCACGGCGCCGTCTACCGGCCCGATACCGGCCAATGCGCCGGCGGACCGTGCCGCGGCGGGCTGGTGAAGATCGAACTCAGCGAACGGGACGGCGTGGTGCACTGGCATACTGCCTGGAACCTCCAACCCCTGGCTTTCTGACATGACCGAACCCACCCGCACGGAACCGCAGGGTTTCGAGCCTTTCGAGCGCGCCGCGCCGTCCCGAAGCGGCGCCAAGAACGACCCCACGCAACAGCCCGGCTGGGAGCGGGCCACGCTCGAAAAGCTCGCCTTCGCCAGCCTGCGGGAGCAGCAGGCGACGCGCCGCTGGAAGACCTTCGTCCGGCTGAGCTGGCTGGCCTTCTTCATCTTTTTGATCTGGCTGGCCGTCTCGCGCGGCACGCCGGCCACGGCCAAGACCACCGCCCATACCGCCGTGGTAGAGATCAAGGGCGAGATCGCCAACGGCGCCGATGCCAGCGCGGAATTCGTGGTCGCGGCCATGAAGACAGCCTTCGAGGACGAGGGCGCGAAAGGCGTCGTGCTTCTGATCAATTCGCCCGGCGGCAGTCCGGTCCAGGCGGGCATCATCAACGACGAGATCCGCCGCCTGCGTGCCAAACATGGCAAGCCGGTCTATGCGGTGGTCGAAGAGACCTGCGCTTCGGCTGCCTATTACATTGCCGCGGCTGCCGACAAGGTCTTCGTCGACAAGGCCAGCATCGTCGGCAGCATCGGCGTGCTGATGGACGGCTTCGGCTTCACCGGGCTCATGGAAAAGGTGGGCGTCGAGCGCAGGCTGCTCACGGCCGGCGAGAACAAGGGCTTCCTCGATCCCTTCAGCCCGATGAGCGATGCACAACGCGCGCATGCGCAGCAGATGCTTGAGCAGATCCACGCGCAGTTCATCGACGTGGTGAAGAAAGGGCGGGGCGATCGCTTGAAAACGGCCACGCCGGGGCTGTTCAGCGGCCTGTTCTGGAGTGGGCAGCAGGCGGTGGACCTGGGACTGGCAGACCAACTCGGCAACGTCGATTTCGTGGCGCGCGAGGTCATCAAGGCCGAGGATGTCATCGACTACACCCGCCGCGACAACGTGGCCGAGAAGCTGGCGAAGAAGTTCGGTGCCGCTCTCGGCGACGCGTCCGTGCGGGCGATGCGCAGCGTGCCGGCGCTGCGCTGAACTGAGCTGAGGATCAGGCGGTACCGGCCGAGCGTGCCGATGCCGCCAGCGCAACGGCAAAGATCACCACCACGTAGAGCGCCGCCGTCAGTGAGCTGATCTCGGCCAGGAACCCGATCACCGGCGGACCCGCCATGAACCCAAGGTAGGCGGCGGCCGAAACCGCTGCGATGCCACGTGCCGGCTCGACACCAGGCACCCGCGCTGAAGCGGCAAACAGGATCGGCACCACATTGGCGAAGCCCATGCCCACGCCGGCGAACCCGACCAGGGCCAGCCAGGGTGCATCGGTCAGCAGGACCAGCAACATGGACGCTGCGGCCAGGCCGGCGCTGCCGCGCAACAGGACGGCGGGCGCGAGGCGGGCGCGCATCGCGTCGCCGGCGAAGCGCGTTGCGGCCATGGCGGCCGAAAAGCTGGCGTAGGCGAGGGCGGCCTGCTGCTGCGGGCTTCCCAGTTCCTGCTTGAGGTACAGCACGCTCCAGTCATAGATCGCACCTTCGGCGATCAGTCCGAGGGCGGCCAGTACGCCGAGGATCATCAGGGTCCCGCGCGGCAATCGAAAGCCGCCTGCTTCTGCCGCGAACGCCGTCGCTTCCTTCGGCAGCATCCACTGCGCGGAAAGCGCAATGGCAAAGGCCAGCGCAATTGCCACCAGCAGCAGGTGCGCGGTCGGAGCCATGCCCGCGGCGAGCGCGGCGCTGCCGGTCACCGCGCCGGCCATTCCGCCCAGGCTGAACATGCCGTGCATGCCGCTCATCAAGGGCTGGCCGTTGCGCAGTTCGAGCTGGGCGGCCTCCGTGTTGATCGATACGTCGAACACGCTTGTCACGATGCCGAACGCGGCCAACAGGCCCAGCAGGGCCGTGTAGCCCGGCATGGACACCAAGCCGGCCAGGAGCAGGGCATAGATGGCGCCGCTCGTTCCGGCGGCTGCCCGCGCGCCGAAGCGGCCGATCCAGCGGCTGGCCTGCGTGAGACCCAGCAGCGCACCGATGCCCGCAGCGAGCATGGCGAGGCCGAGTTCGGCTTCGGACACGTCATAGTGCGCCTTGACCGTGGGAATGTGGACACCCCAGGTCGCGAAGATGAATCCCGACGCGAAGAATTGTGTGCGCGAAGCCCAGCGCATGCGCGCCGAGGGCTGTTGCAGCGTGGCGGACACCGTCAGCGTCCGATCGCGAACACGGCGGGCGTGCGTTCGTCGGCGACCGGTGGATGAGCGCGCCAAGCCTTGACGGATTGGCTGCGGATGTCGGCGTTGGCCAGCGTGAGGCCGCGGGCGACGGCCAGGCGCGTGTTGTGTTGCAGGGTCTGCATCAAGGCCTGCAGCAGGGCTGCGTTGCGATAAGGGGTTTCAATGAAAAGCTGCGTCTGGCCCGTGCGCAGCGCGAGCGATTCGAGCTCACGAATACGCTGCGCACGGGCCGCAGCGTCTTGTGGCAGGTAGCCGACAAAGGCGAAATTTTGGCCATTGAGCCCGCTGGCGGCGAGTGCGAGCAGCAGCGACACCGGGCCGGTGAGCGGGATCACTGCGATGCCCAGGTCGTGCGCCGCGCGCACCACGGAAGCGCCGGGGTCGGCGACTGCCGGCATGCCGGCCTCGCTGAGCAGTCCGATGTCGGCGCCTTCCAGTACCGCTGCAAAAAGAGGGCGTGCGTCGAACTGGCCGGCCTGGTGGTCCCCCTTCTTGTGAACTTCCCGGGGCAATTCCTGGATCTGCTGGGCCTGGAGGGGGGCGGCGAGTGGCACCACGCCATCGATGCGCTTGAGGTAGGCGCGAGCAGACTTCGCGTTCTCGCAGATCCAATGGGTGATGCCCGCCGCAGCCTGGATCGTGCCGAACGGAAGCACGTCCTGCAGCGCAGCACCGGGATGGCAGCCGAAATCCAGCGGCGCCGGTACCAGGTAAAGCTTGCCTCGGGTCACAGAAGATCGATCCCCGCGGCGCGCAGCATTCGTGCGGTGCGGATCAGCGGCAGTCCTACCAGGGCGGTGGGATCGTCGCTGTCGATGGCGTCCAGCATGGCGATGCCGAGACCCTCACTCTTGGCACTGCCGGCACAGTCGTAGGGCGTTTCGGCCCGCAGATAGGCTTCGATCGCGTCGTCGCTGTACTGGCGGAACACGACACGCACCGGCGCGAGCTCGCGCTGGACAAAGCCGGTGGCCTGGCAGACCACGGCGACGGCGGTCTGGAACACCAGTGTCTGTCCGCGCATGCGCTGCAATTGCGCGGTCGCGCGCGCATGGTCGCCGGGTTTGCCAAGAGGCTCTCCGCCGAGGTCGGCCACCTGATCGGAGCCGATCACGACCGCATCGGGGAAGCGGCGTGCGACCGCCTGGGCCTTCTCGAGCGCCAGCCTTTCGGCCAGGGCACGGGGCGATTCGCCCGCGAGCGGCGTTTCGTCCACCTCCGGCGACTGGACATCGAACGCCAGGCGCAGCCGATGAAGGAGTTCGCGGCGATAGCGCGACGTCGAGGCGAGGATCAGGGACCGTTGCATGGGGCGTGATTGTGCGTGAGCGGTTTAGACTGGTGTCGATGACCAGAGAATTCACAGCCGGCCGGCTCGACGTGCGCCGTCTTGCGGAAGCGGCGGCGACGCTGTCGGGCGAGGACGCCCTTTCGACCTACGCGCGGCTGAGCGCCGAACTGGCGGCGCCTGCCGGCGACGCACGCGTGCGCTTCAAGGCCACGGGCGCCTCACGGGATGATCCCGCTGGGCATCCGGTGCCGTGGCTGCACCTGACGGCCGGTGCCACCTTGACGCTCGTCTGCCAGCGTTGCCTGTTGCCGGTCGACGTGCCCTTGCAGGTCGACCGTTGGTTCCGCTTCGTCGCGGACGAGGACACCGCCGCAGCCGAAGACGAAGAGGCCGAGGAAGACGTGCTGGTCGCGACCCGCGATTTCGATCTGCATGCCTTGATCGAGGACGAGCTGCTGATGGAAATTCCGGTGACCCCTCGGCATGGCAACTGCCCGCAGCCGGTGCAGTTGTCGGCGGTCGACCCGGACTTCGAAGCGGCCGAGGCGGCACGCCCCAACCCGTTCGCCGCACTGGAAAAGCTGCGGTCCGACAAGTCCGGGTAGGTCTGTCGGCAGCGTACTGGCATCCAGAGTGGTCATTGGGCTATAATCATGGGCTTCGCGCGCGCCGCTTGTGATGCTATTCATCGACGACGAAGATCGTCAGCCATCGTGGCTCAGCGCATGCCTACCCACTCACCCGAACATTTTCAGGAGCCACCATGGCTGTCCAGCAAAACAAGAAGTCGCCGTCCAAGCGCGGCATGCACCGTTCCCACAACGCGCTGGGCGTGCCCGGCCTGGCGGTCGAGCCCACCACCGGCGAAACGCATCTGCGCCACCACATCAGCCCCAACGGTTTTTACCGTGGGCGCAAGGTGCTCAAGACCAAGTCAGAAGCCTGATTTCCGTTTTCAAGGCTGAAGGCCCGAGCTACTTTCCCCGTAGCGTCGGGCCTTTGTTTTGATGGTCACGCCTTCCGAACCCGTTTCCGTGTCTTCCGCGATCACGCTGGCCGTCGATTGCATGGGAGGCGATCATGGGCCGCGTATCACGCTGGCGGCGTGCGAGGCCTTTCTGGAGCGCCACACAGAAGCATCGTTGTTGCTGGTTGGCAGCCCGGCGGCCCTGGCCGACTTTTCTCATCCCCGTGCCCGGGTCGTTCCGGCCAGCGAGGTGGTCGGCATGGATGATCCGGTCGAAGTCGCGCTGCGCAAGAAGAAGGACTCTTCGATGCGGGTCGCCATCCAGCAGGTCAAAGACGGTGCGGCACAGGCGGCAGTGTCGGCCGGCAATACCGGGGCGCTGATGGCCATTGCTCGTTACCTGCTCAAAACCCTGGATGGCATTGATCGGCCGGCCATTGCCCCGCAGCTGCCCAACAGGAAAGGTGGGGCGACGACGGTACTGGACCTCGGCGCCAACGTGGACTGCGACGCCGAGGACCTCCTTCAATTCGCTGTACTGGGATCCGCGCTGGTGTCGGCGCTCACCGGGAACGAGTCGCCCGCCGTGGGGTTGCTCAATGTCGGCGAAGAGGCGATCAAGGGCAGCGAGACTATCAAGAAAGCCAGTCAATTACTCCGAAAAGCAGCCAATTCTGGCGACTTGAACTTCTACGGCAATGTTGAAGGGAACGACATTTTCAAGGGCACAACCGATATCGTGGTGTGCGACGGATTCGTTGGCAACGTGACACTCAAGGCCACCGAAGGCGTCGCATCGATGATCGTCGACTTCCTTCGGGCCGAATATTCCAGCGGCATCTGGAGCAAATTTGCTGCAATCGTCTCCTATCCGGTCCTAAAGGCGCTCAAGGGGCGTCTGGATCATCGGCGCTATAACGGCGCGGCGCTCCTTGGTCTGCGCGGGCTGGTCTTCAAGAGCCACGGCTCGGCAGACGAAGTGGCTTTCGGCCATGCCCTTGATCGCGCTTATGATGCCGCTCGCAACAACCTGCTCGACCGCGTTCGGGCCCGCATCGCCCACGCCGCGCCGCTGCTGGCGCGGCAAGAGCCGGCGACGGTGGACACCGCGGCACTCCACGCTTGATGACTTCTTTTTCCCGCATCACCGGCACCGGCAGCTATCTCCCGCCGCGTCGAGTGACCAACGACGAACTCGCGCGTGACCTCGCACAGCGAGGCATCGAAACGTCCGACCAGTGGATCGTTGAGCGCACCGGTATCCGTGCCCGGCATTTCGCGGCGCCTGAAATGACGAGCAGCGATCTCGCCCTGGAGGCTGCGAAGCATGCCCTCGAAGCGGCGGGCCGCCGCGCCAGCGACGTGGACCTGATCGTGGTCGCGACGTCGACGCCCGACATGGTGTTTCCGTCGTCGGCGGCCATTCTTCAGAACAAGCTCGGCATCGCCGGCTGCCCTGCATTCGACGTGCAGGCCGTATGCAGCGGCTTCGTCTACGCGTTGACCGTGGCAGACGCGTTGATTCGAACCGGCAGTGCGAAGTGCGCGCTGGTCGTGGGGGCTGAAGTGTTCTCACGCATTCTCGACTTCGACGACCGCACCACGTGCGTGCTCTTTGGCGACGGAGCCGGCGCGGTCGTGCTCGAAGCAAGTGACGAGCCGGGGATTCTCGCCAGTGACCTCCATGCTGACGGAAAGCATGTCGGCATTCTTTGTGTGCCCGGTCATGTCTCGGGCGGACAGGTGCTGGGCACGCCGCTCCTCCACATGGACGGGCAGGCTGTTTTCAAGCTGGCCGTTCGTGTGTTGGAAGACGCTGCGCGCGCCTGCCTGAAGAAGGCCGGGAAGGTCGATACCGACATCGACTGGCTGATTCCGCACCAGGCCAACATCCGCATCATGGAGGGCACCGCCCGTAAGCTGAAGCTGCCGCTCGACAAACTGGTCGTGACCGTCAACGAACACGGCAACACCTCGGCGGCCTCCATCCCGCTGGCGCTGGACGAGGCGGTGCGTGCAGGCAAGGTGAAGAGGGGCGATACGCTCATGCTGGAAGGTGTGGGCGGCGGCTTCACCTGGGGCGCTGTGCTATTGAACATGTAGTCCTGCGTGTCGCTGCCCGGCCGGCGGCGGCGGGCGGGGCCCAACGGAGACGCAATCAATGAAATCCTTCGCTTTCGTATTTCCGGGCCAGGGCTCGCAGGCGGTGGGCATGCTCGACGCCTGGGGCGGTCACCCGGCCGTCGCCGAAACGCTGCGCGAGGCCTCCGACGCGCTCGACGAGGACGTCGCGCGCCTGATCCACGATGGACCGAAGGAGGCGCTGGCGCTCACCACCAATACGCAGCCGGTGATGCTGGTCGCTGGCGTGGCCGCTTGGCGCGCGTGGCTCGCGGAGGGTGGCGCGAAGCCGGAGGTGGTCGCGGGCCACTCGCTGGGTGAGTACTCCGCGCTGGTGGCCTCGGGTGTGCTGAGTCTGGCGCAGGCGGCGCCGCTGGTGCGTTTTCGCGCGCAGGCGATGCAGCAAGCCGTGCCTGTGGGAGCAGGTGCGATGGCCGCGGTCCTCGGGATGGACGCGGAGGGGGTCAAGGCTGGCTGCGCCGAAGTGTCGGCAGGTTTCGGTGTCGGCAGCGCTGAAGTCGTCGAGGCCGTGAACTTCAACGATCCGATGCAAACGGTGATCGCCGGCAGCAAGGCGGCGGTCGACAAGGCCTGCGAGGTGCTGAAAGCGCGGGGCGCCAAGAGGGCGCTACCGCTGCCGGTCTCCGCGCCTTTCCATTCGAGCCTGATGCGACCTGCGGCGGAGGCACTGCGGGAGCGCCTGGCGTTGCTGAGCTTTGCCGCGCCGCAGATCCCGGTTCTCAACAACATCGACGTCGCGGTGGAGACCGATGCGGCGCGCATTCGCGATGCACTGGTGCGCCAGGCGGCTGGTCCGGTTCGCTGGGTCGAGTGCGTGCAAGCCCTGAAGGCTCGGGGCATCCAGGCCGTGATCGAATGCGGGCCCGGCAAGGTACTGGCTGGAATGGCCAAGCGCATTGCGCCGGAACTCGCCGTCGGCTCCGTCTATGACCCCGCCACGCTCGCAGAAACCCAGCAAATGCTTGGCGCTTGATAGCGGGACTTTTACTTTTTTTCCATGAGCATTCCCAAATTCGAAGGCCAGGTTGCCCTGGTCACCGGCGCTTCACGTGGCATTGGTGCAGCCATCGCGCTCGAACTGGCCCAGCGCGGGCTTCAAGTGATCGGCACCGCCACCACTGAAGAGGGTGCAAACCGCATCACGACAGCACTGGCGGCGCACGGTGGGCGAGGCATGGCACTTGACGTGAACGACGGCCCGTCGGTCGAAGGGCTGATCGACCAGATCGTCAAGGCTTATGGGGCGATCCACGTGCTCGTCAACAATGCCGGCATCACCCGCGACATGCTGGCGATGCGGCTGAAGGACGAGGACTGGGATGCGGTGCTCGACACCAATCTGAGGGCGGTCTTCCGTCTGTCACGTGCGGCGATCCGGCCGATGATGAAGCAGCGCTACGGCCGAATCATCAGCATCACGAGCGTGGTCGGAGCGTCCGGCAATCCCGGTCAGGCCAACTACGCGGCAGCCAAGGCCGGCGTTGCCGGCATGACCCGTGCGCTCGCCCGCGAACTCGGCAGCCGCAACATCACGGTCAACTGTGTAGCGCCCGGGTTCATCGAGACCGACATGACGGCCAGCCTCCCGGAGGCTCAGCAGCAGGCGCTGCTGGCGCAGATTCCGCTGGGACACCTGGGCAAACCGGCCGACATTGCCCATGCGGTCGCCTACCTTGCATCGCCACAGGCGTCTTATGTGACGGGGCAGGAACTGCACGTCAACGGCGGCATGTACATGTAAGCCCCAGCCCCCACACCCTATGGACGCCGGCCCGAAGGTCGATGCCACAATCCGGCCGGCTAAAATCATCGATTACCTACAACCCTCAGAGGGAAGCAAATGAGCGATATCGAAGCACGTGTCAAGAA
Source organism: Variovorax defluvii (assembly GCF_039541515.1). NCBI lineage: Bacteria > Pseudomonadati > Pseudomonadota > Betaproteobacteria > Burkholderiales > Comamonadaceae > Variovorax > Variovorax defluvii. The sequence continues at coordinate 92,604 of NZ_BAABGJ010000001.1, read as the reverse complement.
AATCATTGCCGAGCAACTCGGCGTTGAAGAGTCCCAGGTCACCAATGAAAAGGCTTTCGTGGCGGACCTCGGCGCGGACTCTCTCGACACGGTCGAACTGGTGATGGCACTCGAAGACGAATTCGGCATCGAGATCCCGGACGAAGACGCTGAGAAGATCACGACCGTCCAGAACGCCGTCGATTACGCCACCAAGAATCAAAAGGCCTGATATCGGCCTCGCTGGGTTTCCATACCGGCTTGCGGCTGCCATCGTGGCACCAGCCGCCCGGCGGTCTCAGTGCTTCCAGAAAGGTTTGCCGGCATGACCAAACGCCGCGTCGTTGTGACCGGGCTCGGTTGCATTGCCCCGGTCGGAAACACCGTCGCCGAGTCCTGGGCCAATCTGCTCGCCGGAAAATCGGGCATCGACACTGTCACCAGCTTCGATGCAAGTGCTTTTGCTTGCAAGTTCGCGGGTGAGGTCAAGGGCTTCGACATCACCGAGTACATCCCCGAGAAAGAGGCGCGTCACATGGACCGCTTCATTCATCTCGGATTGGCCGCTGCGATCCAGGCGGTGCAGGACAGCGGGCTGCCGACCGGCGATGCGCTGTCCGAGGAAGATGCCGTTCGCATCGGTTGCAACATCGGCTCGGGCATCGGCGGACTGCCGATGATCGAAGCCACCCACGCCGAACTGAGCAACCGCGGCCCGCGCCGCGTCTCGCCCTTTTTTGTGCCGGCATCGATCATCAACATGATCTCCGGCCATGTGTCGATCAAGTACGGCTTCAAGGGACCCAACATCGCGATCGTCACGGCGTGCACCACCGGTCTGCATGCGATTGGAACCTCGGCCCGGATGATCGAGTATGGCGATGCTGACGTCATGATCGCGGGAGGTGCAGAGTCCACCGTGTCTCCGCTGGGCATCGGTGGCTTCGCCGCGGCCCGCGCCCTGTCGACCCGCAATGACGATCCGACCACCGCCTCGCGTCCATGGGACCGGGACCGCGATGGTTTCGTGCTCGGCGAGGGTGCCGGCGTACTGGTCCTCGAGGAATACGAGCGCGCCAAGGCGCGTGGGGCGAAGATCTACGCGGAAGTCGCCGGCTTCGGGATGAGCGCTGACGCTTTCCACATGACAGCGCCCGACATCGACGGGCCGCGCCGCTCGATGCAGGCGGCATTGATCAACGCGGGCATCAATGGCGACCAGGTGCAGTACCTGAATGCGCACGGCACGTCGACGCCCCTCGGCGACCTGAACGAAACCAACGCCATCAAGAAGGCTTTCGGCGAACAGGCAAAGAAGTTGGTCGTGAATTCGACCAAGTCGATGACCGGGCACCTGCTCGGTGGCGCCGGCGGCATCGAATCGGTGTTTACAGTGTTGGCGCTCCACCAACAGAAGAGCCCGCCGACGATCAACATTTTCAATCAGGATCCTGAGTGCGATCTTGATTATTGTGCCAACGAGGCTCGGGACCTGAGGATCGACGTCGCGGTCAAGAACAACTTCGGCTTCGGCGGCACCAACGGCACGCTGGTGTTCAAGCGCGCTTGAATTTCCTCGACCCATGCAAGGCGCCCCATCGGTGAGTTATCCGGTGGGGCGCTCGCGCCTCGCGAGCCGACTTTTGCTGGTCCTATGGGCTAGTGGCGCCTGTTGCGCGCTTGCGGCGAGTGTGCGCTCCGATGGAGTGGATTGGCGCAGCGGACTGCTGGTATTCGGCATTTTCTTGGCAGGCTTGGCTGTGCGGACGAGCTCTTTGCGCCGTGAGTCCGCCGCGATGCTGCACTTCGATGGGGCGCGTTGGTCGATCCCTGGGACAACCGGCCCGCAGGCTGCCGCGGCGAAGGTGGCCCTGGATGTCCAGTCTTCGCTGCTTGTGCGCCTGACGTTCTCCGACGGGGCATGCCGCTGGTTGTGGTTAGACCGCCACGCCGCGCCGGAGCGCTGGCAGGCTTTGCGCCGTGCGGTATATTCGCGCCCCGCTCCTGCAGGCCATTCCCCAGCTCTCGCCCAAACCGCGACAGTGGCCGGCTCGCGTTCCCTCCTCTCATGACCGCCTCTCCACCGCCCGTGCCGCCTGACACCGGCCTGCCCGACGCACCCGCCGGCGCGGCCAGGGCGGGCGAGGTCGACTACCAATTGGTCCAGCGTACCGTCGCGGGCGATCAGCGGGCCTTTGAATTGCTGGTCCTCAAGTATCAGCGCCGGATCGAGCGGCTCATTGGCCGGATGGTGCGTGACGTCAACCTGATCGAGGACATCGCGCAGGAGACCTTCATTCGCGCCTATCGCGCCCTCCATCAGTTCAGGGGCGAGGCCCAGTTTTACACCTGGCTGTACCGGATCGCCGTGAACACCGCCAAGAAGGCGTTGGTCGACATGAAGCGCGACCCGACCGTGACCGAGAGCGCGCTGCGTTCGGCTTCTGACGAGGACGATGAAACTTACCGACCGGGAAACGAACCAACCAGCGACGAGACGCCCGAGTCCGTGATGGCCGCCAATGAAATTGCGGCCGCCGTCGAGGCTGCAATGGAAGCCCTACCCGCCGAACTGCGGCAGGCAGTGACCTTGCGCGAAATTGAAGGCATGAGCTACGAAGAGATCGCCGAGGTCATGAATTGTCCGATCGGCACGGTACGTTCGCGGATATTCCGGGCGCGCGAAGCCATTTCGGCAAGGGTCAGACCACTGCTGGACAACCAGTCTGGCAAGCGTTGGTAAGCAGGTGAACGAGATGAAGAACACGAGCACAGTCCATGAGCAGATTTCCGCATTGGCCGATGGGCACCTGCGGGATGAAGATGTTGGCCAGGTCGTCGACGCGATCTGCAGCGACAACGACTTGCGTGCGACCTGGCGCACCTACCATCTGGTGGGCGATGTCCTGCGGTCCGGTGTCCATTCGGCCTGCAGCGACACCTCCAGGTTCATGGCGAAACTCCAGCAACGAATCGAGGCCGAGCCGTCGCGGCCCACGGCGTTCCCCTCGGAGTTCGCGCCCCCGGTCGTGCACCGCACGGAAGCCGCCAACGAGCCGGTCTTCCGCTGGAAGCTTGTGGCGGGAGCCGCATCCCTGGCGGCCGCAGCGGCGATCGGCTGGAACTGGGTGGGCGGCATCAACGCTCAGCCTTCCGCGGCGCAGCTGGCCCAGCAGCAGCCGTCGCAGAGCGCTGGGTCGGTCCTGGCCGCTGCGAACGCTTCATCTCAGGGGCCCCGCATGCTGACACCGATGCGGGTCGTGGTGGGTAAGGGCAACCCGCAGGTCATGCTGCGCGACCCGCGCCTGGACCAGCTTCTTGAGGCGCACCAGCAGGCCGGCGGCGCTTCGCAGATGCCTTCCGGATTCCTGCGCAACGCGACTTTCGACGGTCCGTCGCGTTGACGGCGCGTCGGCTGCCCCTGCACCAGCGATGACTGTGTCGATGCCGATTTCCGCGCGAGGAGCCCTTCTTCTTGTTGCCGCCCTTTGTGTGACGCAGGCGGTCGTTGCCCAGAATCGGGCTTCCGCGCCGTCTCAGAAGGATCCCGTTGCCACGGCAGGCGGCGAGACGCCGACCCTGAACGTGGTCGAGTGGCTGCAGCGCATGCACGCCGCATCCCGGCAACGCTCCTATGCGGGGACCTTCGTTGTCTCTGCCGCTGGCGGCAACCTGTCCAGCGCCCGTATCTGGCATGTTTGCGAAGGTGACCTTCAGCTGGAGCGCATCGAGGTTCTGTCCGGCCCGCCGCGCTCGACCTTTCGACGCAACGATCACGTGATGACCTTCTTGCCCGAGGCCAAGATCGTCAAGAGCGAGAAGCGCGAGAACCTGGAACTGTTCCCCAACCTGCTCGGGGCACCCGACTCCGCCATTGGGGAACTCTACAGCGCGCGCGTCGTCGGCAAGGATCGGGTCGCGGGCTTTGACGCAGACGTGGTGCAACTCGAGCCGCGTGACAGCCTGCGGTTCGGCTATCGCGTCTGGAGCGAGCGGCGCTCGGGGCTGGTGATCAAGCTGCAGACAGTGGATGGTGAAAGCCGGGTACTCGAGCAATCCGCATTTTCCGAGCTCCAGCTCGATCCTCCCGTCAAGGCGCACGTGCTCGCGCAGATGATGGGCAGCACCGCTGGCTACAAGGTGGAGAAGTCCGAGCTGGAACGTACCTCGCCGGGCAAGGAAGGGTGGGGCCTGCGCAGGCCCGTGCCCGGCTTCAGTCCAGTGAGCTGCTATCGCCGGGCGATGGGCGGCACGGCCGATGGCAAGACAGCGCACACGATGCAATGGATCTTCTCCGATGGTCTTGCCACGGTGTCGCTGTTCGTCGAGCCCTATGACGCGCAACGCCAGTCCCGGGAAGGTTTGTTTTCCCTGGGCGCCACTTACACCCTCAGCCGCAGATTGAAGGACAAGGATGGAGACTGGTGGCTGACCGTGGTTGGCGAGGTCCCGCCCCAGACGCTCGATGCGTTTGCGCAAAGCCTTGTACGTGCGCGGTGAGACGCCATATTCACCCTTGTAGTTGCATTTCTCTCCCTCAACGAAGGAAGCTGATGATGTTCATATCCGAAAGGAGCAGGATTCGCTCATTCCTCATGGCCGGCGTCTTCATGTTCGCCTCCGGCTTGTCGCTGCTGCCGGTCGGACCGGCCCATGCACAGGGTCGCGCCTTGCCCGACTTCACCGATCTGGTCGATCAGGTCGGCCCGTCGGTGGTCAATATCCGGACGATCGAGAAGGTGACGCAGCGCGGTGGCAGCGCCGAGATGGATGAGGAGATGCAGGAGTTCCTGCGCCGCTTCTTCGGCCAGCAGTTTCCGAACATCCCGCGCCAGGGGCCGCGAAACCGGCCTCAGCCGCAGGAAGAAGAGCGGCCGCGAGGCGTCGGTTCAGGTTTCATCCTGACTTCTGACGGCTACGTGATGACCAATGCACACGTGGTGGATGGCGCTTCCGAGGTGCTGGTGACGCTTGTCGACAAGCGCGAGTTCAAGGCCAAGATCGTGGGTGCCGACAAGCGCACCGACGTGGCGGTCGTGAAGATCGATGCCACGGGCCTGCCTGCGGTCAAAGTGGGCGACATTTCCAAGCTGCGCGTCGGCGAATGGGTGATGGCCATCGGCTCGCCCTTTGGCCTGGAAAACACCGTGACGGCCGGCATCGTGAGCGCGAAGCAGCGCGACACAGGTGATTACCTCCCCTTCATCCAGACCGACGTGGCCATCAACCCGGGCAATTCGGGAGGGCCGCTGATCAACATGCGCGGCGAGGTGGTCGGGATCAACAGCCAAATCTACTCGCGTTCCGGCGGCTTCATGGGCATCTCCTTCTCGATCCCGATCGACGAGGCGATCCGCGTGAGCGACCAACTGCGCACAAACGGGCGCGTGTCGCGGGGGCGCATCGGTGTGCAGATCGACCAAGTCACCAAGGACGTGGCAGAGTCCATCGGGCTGGGCAAGGCGCAGGGCGCGCTGGTGCGCGGCGTGGAGGCCGGGTCGCCGGGCGAGAAGGCCGGCATCGAGCCCGGCGACATCATCACTCGCTTCGACGGCAAGGCCATCGAGAAGCCGAGCGACTTGCCTCGCCTGGTCGGCAACACCAAGCCGGGCACGCGAAGCACGATCACCGTGTTCCGCCGCGGCAGTTCGCGCGACCTGACAGTGACGATCGCCGAGATCGAGCCCGACAAGCCTGCGCGCATCGCGGAGCGTGAGGAGCCGGCCGCGAAGTCCTCGGCATCGGCTGCCGCCAAGTCCCTGGGCCTCGTCGTCAGTGAGCTCACGGAAGCCCAAAAGAAGGAACTCAAGCTCAAGGGCGGCGTGAAGATCGACGATGCTTCCGAGGCGGCCACACGTGCCGGTTTGCGCGAAGGTGACATCGTCCTTGGGATCAATAACACCGAGGTCGGGAACGTCAAGGAGTTCGAATCGGCGCTGGCAAAGGCGGACAAGAGCAAGCCGGTGAGCGTTCTATTCCGGCGCGGGGAATGGGCCCAGTACGCCCTGATCCGTCCCACACGTTGAACCGGCGAACTGCGTCAAGTGGCCCCACCCGGCAGTCGGGTTTGGGGCCTTTTTTCCAACGCCTTTTGGTGTTCGCGCAACCCCAACACAAAAATTTTTCAAGTCCTCGAGCAGGATCGATTGGTTTGCGATCGCTAACTTCGGGAAGGTCTAATGACTCGTTTCGGTAGAATGGGACTTCTGCGATCGATGGCTGATGCATAAGGTCACGAGGCTCCTCCACGATGCGAGATGTCAGAACACGTTCCACCGATCCTCCACAGATCGCCCACAAGTTGTTAAGGAAATGGTCCACCGGGTCTGTTAATAAGCTGTTTATAAGTTCCATGTTGCTGACCTGCAACGACCGATCCGAGGCCCCGGACCGGATGTACGCGCCCCCTGTTTTGCCTACAATGAAGTTCCAACTACTGCAGTTGCCATTGCTTGTTGGTTCAGGGCGCGTCTCTTGGGGACGCGCCCTTTTTTCTTGGCCGTCTGTCGCTGCGTACAAGCGAATTCAAGTACTTAAGCGTTCCCGTTGATGAATCACATCAGAAATTTTTCCATCATCGCGCACATCGATCACGGCAAGTCGACGCTTGCAGATCGCATCATTCAACGTTGCGGTGGTCTCGCGGAGAGAGAGATGGAGGCGCAAGTACTCGACTCGATGGATATCGAGAGAGAGCGTGGGATAACCATCAAGGCGCAGACCGCAGCGCTGCACTACAAGGCACGCGATGGGCAGATCTACAACCTCAATTTGATCGACACGCCTGGCCATGTCGACTTCTCTTACGAAGTGAGTCGCTCGCTGTCTGCATGCGAAGGTGCATTGCTCGTCGTCGACGCGAGTCAGGGCGTCGAAGCACAGACTGTCGCCAACTGCTACACCGCGCTCGACCTTGGTGTGGAAGTGCTGCCTGTGCTCAACAAGATGGATTTGCCGCAGGCCGATCCAGACAACGCGAAGGCCGAGATCGAGGACGTGATCGGCATCGATGCGGGTGACGCCATTCCTTGCTCGGCGAAGACCGGCATGGGCATCGACGAGATCCTCGAGGCGATCGTGGCCAAGGTGCCGTCACCTCGTGGCAATCCGGATGCCGCGCTGCGCGCGATGATCATCGACAGCTGGTTCGATGCTTATGTGGGCGTGGTGATGCTGGTGCGCGTGGTCGATGGCCGCCTGGCGAAGGGCGACCGCATCAAGATGATGGCCTCGGGCGCGAGCTACGATGCGGACAACCTCGGCGTGTTCACGCCCGCAAACGAACCGCGCGAATCGCTCGAGGCGGGCGAAGTAGGCTACATCATCGCGGGCATCAAGGAATTGCAAGCTGCCAAGGTGGGCGACACCGTCACCCGGATCAAGGCGGGCACCGGGGGCGCGGCTGCGACCGCCACGGAGGCATTGCCAGGCTTCAAGGAAATCCAGCCCCAGGTGTTCGCAGGCCTCTACCCGACCGAGGCGAGCGAGTACGACTCGCTGCGCGACGCGCTGGAGAAGCTCAAGCTCAACGATTCCTCTCTGCACTACGAGCCCGAGGTCTCCCAGGCCCTCGGCTTCGGCTTCCGTTGCGGCTTCCTGGGCCTCCTGCACATGGAGATCGTGCAGGAGCGTCTGGAGCGCGAGTTCGACCAGGACCTGATCACGACCGCGCCCAGCGTGGTCTACCAAGTGGTGAAGAGCGACGGCGAAGTGATCATGGTCGAGAACCCGTCCAAGATGCCAGACGTGGGCCGCATGGCGGAGATCCGCGAGCCGATCGTCACCGTCCATCTCTACATGCCGCAGGAGTACGTCGGCGCCGTGATGACGCTGGCCAACCAGAAGCGCGGCGTGCAAATGAACATGTCCTACCACGGCCGCCAGGTCATGCTGACCTACGAGATGCCCCTGGGCGAAATCGTGCTGGACTTCTTCGACAAGCTGAAATCCGTCAGCCGGGGTTATGCCTCGATGGACTACGAATTCAAGGAATACCGCGCATCGGATGTCGTGAAGGTCGACATCTTGCTCAACGGCGAGAAGGTGGACGCCCTGTCGATCATCGTGCACCGCAGCCAGAGCCAGTACCGCGGCCGGGCGGTAGTGAGCAAGATGCGGGAGATCATCAGCCGCCAGATGTTCGATGTCGCGATCCAGGCCGCCATCGGGGCCAACATCATCGCGCGTGAGACAATCAAGGCCCTGCGCAAGAACGTGCTCGCCAAGTGCTACGGCGGCGACATCACCCGCAAGCGCAAGCTGCTCGAGAAGCAGAAGGCGGGCAAGAAAAGAATGAAGCAGATCGGCTCGGTCGAGGTCCCGCAAGAGGCCTTTCTCGCCATCCTGCAGGTCGAAGACTAAGAACCACGGCGTCGATGGCATTTCTCACCTCCCTGATCCTCGCGGCTTTCGTCGGCTATATCGGTGCCTGGTATTTCGGAGCGGTGGAAGGCAACTTCGCGTTGCTGCTGTTCCTGGCCACCGTGGTCACCGGTCTGTACTGGCTGGCGGAGCGCTTCCACTTCCTGCCCCGGCGCCGCAAGGCCGCCGAGGCACTGGATGCCTCCCTCGTCCAGCGGCGCGACGAACTCTCGCGCCAGGGCATCCAGCACGTCGACACGGTGGATCCCAAGGTGCGCGAACGCCTGCTCATGCAGCCGTGGTGGCTGGACTGGACGGCCGGCCTGTTCCCAGTGATCCTGGCCGTATTCCTCCTGCGCTCCTTCTTGGTCGAGCCCTTCAAGATCCCCTCCGGCTCCATGATGCCGACCCTGCTTACCGGCGACCTGATCCTGGTGAACAAGTTCACGTACGGCCTGCGCCTGCCGGTCATCAACACCAAGATCACCGAGGGCACACCGCCGGCGCGGGGCGATGTCATGGTGTTCCGCTACCCGCCCAAGCCGAGCATGGACTACATCAAGCGGGTGATCGGCGTGCCCGGCGACGAAGTGGCCTACCTCAACAAGAAGCTCACCATCAACGGCCAGCCGGTCAGCAAGCAGGCGGTGCCCGAGTACTTCGACGAGGAAGCCATGCGCTACCTGAAGCAGTACTCCGAAGACCTGGGCGGCAAGCAGCACCTGCTGCTCAACGACGACAGCCGCCGCGCCGGCCTGTCGGAGGCCGAGGTGATGGCGTTCCCGAACCAGGAAAATTGCCGCTACAGTGTCGAAGGCGTGGTGTGCAAGGTCCCGCCGGGCCACTATTTCATGATGGGCGACAACCGCGACAACTCGCTCGATTCGCGCTACTGGGGTTTCGTGCCGGACAAGAACATTGTCGGCAGGGCCTTCTTCATCTGGATGAATTTCGGTGATCTCAAGCGCATCGGCAGGTTCCAATAAGCAGGTTTTGGAGGGAAAGAGGGCATGAGAGCTAGTCAATCCAGGGGGCACCAGCGCGGCATCTCCTTCATCGGGTTGCTGTTCGTCGCAGCAGTGCTTGCGTGCGTGGGCGTCGTGGTTGCGCAGGTCATCCCCACGCTGATCGAGTACCAGGCAATCACCAAGGCCGCCAACAAGGCCAAGGAAGGCACGACAGTTCCCGAGGTGCGTGCCATCTTCGATCGTGCGCAGGCCATCGACGACTTCCAGTCGGTCAGCGGGAAGGACCTCGACGTGAAGAAGGTGGGCGACAAGGTCGTGGTTTCGTTCGCCTACCAGCGCGAGATCCACCTGTTCGGCCCGGCTTACCTCACGCTCAAGTACGAAGGCCAGTCGCGCTAGGATGAAGCTCATGGCAGCGGGCCGGTCGTGGTCGTGACGGGCGCGGATCTCGCCGCGCTGCAGGCGCGCCTGCAACACGCCTTTTCGGATCCGCGGTTGCTGCAGCGAGCGCTGACGCACCGCAGCTTTTCGTCCGACCACAATGAGCGCCTGGAATTCCTGGGCGACTCGGTGCTCAACCTCGCGGTCGCCCACCTGCTGTACGAACAGCTCTCGCAATTGCCCGAGGGCGACTTGTCGCGAGTGCGGGCCAATCTGGTCAAGCAGGACACCCTGCACCAGCTTGCGCTGAAGCTGGCACTGTCACCCTTGCTGCGACTCGGCGAAGGGGAAGCGCGTTCGGGCGGCTCGAGCCGGCCGTCCATCCTGGCCGATGCTCTGGAGGCGCTCATCGGCGCTGTTTACCTCGATGCCGGCTACGGAGCGGCGCAGGCGCTGGTGCGGCGGCTCTACCAATCCGTCGCCATCACGCCGCGCATGGAAGCGGTGGCCAAGGACCCGAAGACCGAATTGCAGGAATGGCTGCAGGGCCACAAAATGAAGTTACCGGTCTACCGGGTGGTCGGCACGCTGGGTGCGGCGCATAAGCAGACTTTCGATGTTGAATGCGAGGTGCCGGACCTGGGCCTCTGTGAGCGCGGGATCGGCGGCTCGCGCCGCGCCGGTGAGCAGGCTGCGGCTGCTGCGATGTTGATCCGGCTCAAGATGCGCGGCGGCGCGGCAAAGGCAACCCCATGAACAATCCGATCGAATCCGGCCCGCTCCCTCCCGCCGAGGGCGCGGCACCCGGCACATCCTCATCGCAGCGCTGTGGCCTGGTGGCCATCGTCGGCAAGCCCAACGTGGGCAAATCGACGCTGCTCAATGCCCTGGTCGGCCAGAAGATCAGCATCACCTCGCGCAAGGCGCAGACCACGCGGCATCGCATCACCGGCATGCGGACCCTGGGTGCGACTCAGTTCGTCTTCGTCGACACACCGGGCTTCCAGACCCTCCATGCCAACGCGCTCAATCGATCGCTCAACAAGACAGTGGTCGGCGCCGTTTCCGATGTGGACCTGATCCTCTTCGTCGTCGAAGCCGGCAGCTTCACGGCCGCCGACGAGCGAGTGCTCAAGCTGTTGGGCACCGGCATTCCGACCGTGCTGATCGCCAACAAGCTCGACCACGTCCATCGCCGCAGCGAACTGGCGCCCTGGCTGCAGCAGATGCAGGGCAGGCATGCCTTTGCCGAGTTCGTGCCGATGTCGGCCAAGAATCCCAAGGACATCGAGCGCCTGTTCGGCATCTGCGAGAAATATCTGCCCGAGCAGCCCTGGTGGTACGCCGAGGACGAGCTGACAGATCGCAGCGAGCAATTTCTCGCCAGCGAACTGGTCCGGGAAAAGCTCTTCCGCTTGACCGGCGACGAATTGCCCTACACCTCAACAGTGGTGATCGACAAATACGAGGAGGAGCCGCCTGCCCGCAAGGGCCAGAAGCGCCTGCTGCGCATCGCCGCCACGATCGTGGTGGAGCGCGATAGCCACAAGGCGATGGTGATCGGCGACAAGGGGGAGCGCATCAAGCGCATCGGCACCGAGACGCGTCAGGAGCTGGAGAAGCTCACCCGCGCCAAGGTGTTCATCGAGCTTTGGGTCAAGGTTCGCTCCGGCTGGGCCGACGACGAGGCGCGGGTACGGTCCTTCGGCTATGAATGAGCCCGGCCGCTGGTGAATGGCCACCCAGCGCGTCTCGCATGAGCCGGCCTATGTGCTCCATCACTATGACTGGAGCGAGTCGAGCCTGATCCTGGAGGCCTTCACCCGCCATCATGGTCGCGTCGCCCTGGTGGCCAAGGGGGCCAAGCGGCCCAGCTCCAACTTCAGGCCCGTCCTGCTGCCCTTGCAGCCGCTGCAGCTCACCTACGGCGGCGATGCCGAGATCCGTACGCTGAAGTCCGCCGAGTGGATGGGTGGCCACGTGATGCCGACCGGCGAAGCCCTGCTGTCCGGCTATTACCTCAACGAATTGCTGCTGCGCCTGCTGGCGCGCGACGATGCGCACGAGGCCTTGTTCGACGGCTATGCCGTGGTCGTGCAGGTGCTGGCAGGCGACCATGGCGGTGCCCAGGCGGCCACGCAAGCCGCCGCGCTGCGCGCCTTCGAGCTCCTGCTGCTGCGCGAGATCGGCCTGCTGCCCGCACTCGACGCCGAGACGCTGACGCTCTCGCCGCTGGCACCGCAGTTGCGCTACGTTCTGGTCCCGGAGGCCGGGCTGCGCCTGGCCGGCGAGGACGAGGCTGCTCTCGAGGGCGCCGAATGGCAGGCGCTGCAGCACACCCTGGAAGAGCGCGCCCCGCTGGCCGCGACGCTGCGCCGGGTCGCGGTGATGAATGCCGGCGTGAACGGCGCGCTGCGCCACCAACTGCGCGTGCTGCTCCACTACCATTGCGGCGTGAGCACCCTGCGCACACGCCAGATGATGAGAGACCTGCAAGCCCTATGAGCACTTCACTGTCCATCAACCTCAACAAGGTCGCGCTGGTGCGCAACACGCGAGCACTGGGCATCCCCAGCGTGCGTTTCGCGGCTGCCCTGTGCCTGGACGCCGGTGCTCACGGCATCACGGTGCATCCCCGGCCCGACGAGCGCCATATCCGCCCGCAGGACGTGCAGGAGCTATCCGAACTGCTATCCAAGGACTGGCCCCAGGCCGAGTTCAACATCGAGGGCAATCCCTTCCACAACCTGATGGACTACGTGCGCGAGTTGCGCCCGCACCAGGCCACCTTCGTTCCCGACGAGGTCGCCCAGTCCACCAGCGACCACGGCTGGACCTTCCCCGACGACGCCGACCGCCTGCGGCCGCTCATCGCAGAGGCGAAGGCACTGGGTGTGCGCGTGAGCCTTTTCATGGACCCGGAGCCCGACATGATGGCCGCCGTCAAGGCGGTCGGCGCGGACCGCATCGAGCTCTACACCGAGGGCTATGCCGCCTCCCGCGGCACCTCCAAGGCGGAAGCCGTCCTCGGCCTCTACGCCGAGGCAGCCCGGGCAGCCCAGGCCGCCGGCCTCGAGGTCAATGCAGGCCATGACCTCAGCCGCGACAACCTCACGGATTTCCTGCGCGCGGTGCCCGACGTGCGCGAAGTGTCGATCGGCCATGCCTTCATCTCGGATGCGCTGGAACTCGGCTATGCCGCTGCCACCCGGGACTACCTGCACTGCATCCTGGAGGCGGGCGCGCGGTGATCTACGGCATCGGCACCGACGTCTGCGACATCCGCCGCATTGCCGCTACCTTCGAGCGCCAGGGTGAGCGCTTTGCGCAGAAGGTGCTGGGCGATGCAGAGCTCGCCGTCTGGCGTGCCCGCAGTGCCCGCTGGCCGAAGCGCGGTCTGCGCTACCTGGCCACCCGCTTTTCCGCCAAGGAGGCCTTCAGCAAGGCCGTCGGCATGGGCATGCGCATGCCCATGAGCTGGCGGCTGTGCGAAATCGTCAACGAGCGCAGCGGCAAACCGGTGATCGTGCTCCATGGGGCGCTGAAGCAATGGTTCGAGGCCGAGGGCTTGATCGTGCACGTGACGGTGACCGACGAAACCGACTACGCCGCGAGTTTCGTCGTGGTCGAACGCCAGCCATGACCGATCCCCAGAATCTGCATGCGCCGCTGATCATCGACATCGGTGGTACGAGCTTGAACGCGACCGATCGCCGACGCCTGGCTGACCCGAGCGTAGGCGGCGTGATCCACTTCGCGCGGAACTGGCAGGACCGGGCGCAGATGAGTGCGCTCAACGCCGAGATCAAAGCGCTTCGGCCCGACCTTCTGATCTGTGTCGATCACGAAGGGGGGCGCGTGCAGCGCTTCCGCACCGACGGCTTCACGCGCCTGCCCGCCATGCGCACGCTGGGCGAGCTGTGGATGCGCGATCCGATGCGGGCGACCCAGGCCGCCGTGGCCTGCGGCCACGTGCTGGCCGCCGAGTTGCGGGCTTGCGGTGTCGACTTCAGCTTCACCCCCGTGCTGGACCTCGACTACGGCGAGAGCAGCGTGATCGGCGACCGCAGCTTCCATCGCGACCCGCGCGTGGTCGCGATGCTTGCGCGCAGCCTGGCCCATGGCCTGCTGCAGGCAGGCATGGCCAACTGCGGCAAGCATTTTCCCGGGCACGGCTTCGTGCGCGCCGATTCGCACGTGGCCATTCCGGTAGACCGGCGTAGCCTCAAGGCCATCCTCGCGGAAGATGCGCGGCCCTACGACTGGCTGGGCGGCACGCTGGCGGCGGTGATGCCGGCGCATGTGATCTATTCGAAGGTCGATGCTCGCCCGGCCGGTTTTTCCACCAGATGGTTGCAGGAGATCTTGCGCGACCGGCTGGGCTTCGAGGGGGTGGTCTTCAGCGATGACCTCAGCATGGAAGCCGCGCGCCAGGTCCAGGGCGAACTGCTGAGCTACGCCGATGCCGCGCTCGCAGCCCTCGGCGCCGGCTGCGATCTGGCTTTGCTCTGCAACCAGAGCATCGGACGCAGCACGGTGCTGGACGAAGTGCTCGAGGGCTTTGCCGCTGCGCGCCGCGACGGCCGCTGGACACCGCACGCCTTCAGCGAAGCACGCCGCCGCAGCCTGCTGCCGCGCTCGGCAGCGCTCGCCTGGAACGATCTTGGGCGTTCGCCTGCCTATCGCCAGGCCGCCGCGCTGGTGAAGGATCTTTGACGCTGCGCCTGGCGAGTGACGCTCGCTTCATCCGGCGGGCGACAGGCCGGCCGCCGCATAGGCCAGGCCGGACGCCACACCGCCGAAGAGATCGCCTTCGATGAGCTCCTTGCCCGGAAAGGCGTGCCGCAGCGCGCCCTGGAAGGGTCGCAGCGCCGAGGAGCCACCGGTCAGGTAGATCGCGTCCAGCCGGTCGCCGCGCAGGCCGGCGCTTGCCACGCAGTCGCGGGCACAGGCCAGCACGCTGTCGAGTGGTGCCGCGAGGTGCTTGTCCAGGTCGCTGGCCGTGAGCATGGCGTTCAGGTACGACTCCGCGAAGGACAGGTCGATCTCCGCAACCTTGTTCGTCATCGAGGCGCGGATCTTGGCGTCCTCCACCTCGCTGGCGATGCGATGGCCCTGCCTGTCTTCGAGCACACGCATCAGCCGGTCGTGCAAGCGCGTGTCCAGATAGTTGACGCGAAGCTCCTGCACCTGCCGCAGCGCCTTGGGCGCGTAGAGCCAGTTGATCAGGTGCCAGGAGGACAGGTCGAAAAAGGTCCTGCTCGGCACTTCCCGCCCCTGCGGTCCGATGTGACGGAAGCCAAATTGCGGCATCACGCCCTCGATGCTCAGACGCTGGTCGAAGTCGGTGCCGCCGATGTGCACGCCCGTGGTGGCCAGCACGTCACCGGCCCGGTCGGCCTTGGTCATGCGCTCGGGGCCCAGGCGAACGACCGTGAAGTCCGAGGTGCCGCCGCCGATGTCGACGATCAGCACCAGTGATTCGCGGGCGATGCGCCTTTCGTAGTCGAAGGCGGCGGCGATCGGCTCGTACTGAAAGCCGACCTCGCCGAGGCCCGCCTTCCGCGCGGCCCGGCGCAGCGCGGCTTCGGCTTCCCGGTCGCGCGTCGGATCGTCGTCGACGAAATGCACCGGCCTTCCCAGGACCACCCGCGAAGGCCGCGAATCGAGTTGCCGTTCGACGCGCGTCGCGAGCTCCGCGAGAAAGAGGGAGATGATGTCCTCGAAGCTGACCCGCTGGTGCCCGATCTCTGTCTGGTCCTGCATGAGGGCGCTGCCGAGCAGGCTCTTGAGCGAGCGCATCAGCCGCCCCTCGGTGCCGGCCAGGTACAGCGCGATCGCCTCGCGCCCGAAGTGCGTGCTGTGGTCCTCCGTATTGAAGAAGACCGCCGTCGGAATCGTCGTGGCGGCGCCTTCCAGCGCCAGCGTGCGGGCCAAACCGTTCCCTGCGACGCTGCCGACTGCGGAATTGGAGGTGCCGAAGTCGATGCCGATTCCGATGGCGGATGCGGGCGCGCTCAAGATTCCCGCCGCAGGGCCGGGAAGAGGATTACGTCACGAATGCTGGGCGAATCTGTCAGCAGCATCATCAGCCGGTCGATGCCGATGCCGCAGCCGCCGGTGGGCGGCATGCCGTACTCGAGGGCGCGCACGAAGTCGTGGTCGAAGAACATGGCCTCGTCGTCGCCGCTGTCCTTGGCCGAGACCTGCGCGTTGAAGCGCGCGGCCTGGTCCTCCGCATCGTTGAGCTCGCTGAAGCCGTTGCCGAACTCCCGGCCGGTGATGTAAAGCTCGAAGCGCTCGGTAACCTCCGGGCGCTCGTCGTTGGCGCGGGCCAGCGGCGAGATCTCGGTCGGATGCTCCATGATGAAGGTGGGCTGCCAGAGCTTTTCTTCCACCGTCTCCTCGAAATACATCACCTGCAAGCTGGCCAGGCTGCGTTGGGACAGCTTGTCCTTCTCGTCGTTCAGGCCGAGCTTGCGCAAGGCGTCGCGCAGCCACGCGGCATCGTCGGCATCGGCGCCCGCCTCGGTGTGCTTGGCGATCGCCTCGCGGATGGTGAGCCGCTCGAAAGGCGGGCGCAGGTCCACCGGCTTGCCCTGGTACTCGAGCTGGAGGCTGCCCACGCTTTTCTGCGCGATGGCGCGGATCAGCGTCTCGGTGAAGTCCATCAGGTCGCGGTAGTTCCAGTAGGCCGCGTAGAACTCCATCATCGTGAACTCGGGGTTGTGCCGCACCGAGATGCCTTCGTTGCGGTAGCTCCGGTTGATCTCGAACACGCGTTCGAAGCCGCCGACGATCAGCCGCTTGAGGTAGAGCTCAGGCGCGATGCGCAGGAACATCTCCTGGTCCAGCGCGTTGTGGTGCGTCTTGAAGGGCTTGGCGTTGGCGCCGCCCGGGATCGGGTGCAGCATCGGCGTCTCGACCTCGAGGAAGCCGTTGTCCACCATGAACTCGCGCAGGGCGCTGACGGCGCGGCTGCGCGCCGTGAAGCGCGCCCGCGCAGATTCGTCGGTGATCAGGTCGACGTAGCGCTGACGGTACTTCTGCTCCTGGTCGGCCATGCCATGGAACTTGTCGGGCAGGGGGCGCAGGCTCTTGGTGAGCAGGCGCAGCCTGGTGACCTTGACCGAGAGCTCGCCGGTCTTGGTCTTGAAGACGGTGCCCTCGGCGCCAAGGATGTCGCCAAGGTCCCAATGCTTGAATGCGGCGTAGGCCTCCTCGCCGATGGCGTCGCGTGTGACGTAGAGCTGGATGCGGCCGGTGGCGTCCTGCAAGGTGGCAAAGCTGGCCTTGCCCATCACCCGCTTGAGCATCATGCGGCCGCCAACGCTGACGGCGATGGCCTCGGCTTCGAGCGCCTCGGGGGGCGTCTCGCCGTGGACGGCGAGCAGCGCTGCGGCGCGGTCGGCCGGCTTGAAATCGTTCGGGAAGGCAACGCCCTTGCCCTCGGCTTGCGCGGCGCGCAGCGCCTTCAGCTTGTCACGCCGTTCGGCGATGAGCTGGTTGTCGTCTGTGGTGGGGGCGGGGGAGGACTGAGCGTCGGACATGGAGCGATAGAGAAGCACGCGCGCTCGCGCGCAACCCGCCATTTTAGCCGGCCACGCTTCGCGGGCCGCACGCACGGCCGGTCAGGTGATGCCGGTGCGTGCCAGCAGATCGCTGACCAGCTCCAGGCGCATCAACGGGCTGTCGAGCTCCATGAGCCGCTGCTTGAGCGGTGCCGGCACCGGCAGCAGTTCACACCAGCGGTTGGCCACCCAGCCGCAATCGTCGAACCGAAAAGGCGCCTGGACCGGCAGGCGAAGCTGCTCGTTGCCCGGCAGCAGGCGGCGCTCTTCCAGCGTGTCCACAAGGCGGCGCAGCGCGTCGGCGGTGGAGAGCAGGTCGTCGGGCACGGCCACCTCGATGTCGCCGGGGAGGGCTTCGACCTGTGCGATCCACAGGCCGTGCTTCTGCTGCTCGCTGGCATGCACGCGAAAGCGCTGGGTGCCTTCGCATTCGATCTGCATCAGGCCGGCTTGCGGAACCTCGAACGCGCGGATGACAGCCATCGTGCCGATACCGGCGAAGCGTTCTGCTTCCGCGCCGGCGCGCCGGACCTCTTCGCCCTGGGTAAGACTGACCACGCCGAACGGCGCGCCCAGCTTGTGGCACCTGCCGATCAGGTCCAGGTAGCGCACCTCGAAAATGCGCAGAGGCAGGAATCCGCCCGGAAAAAGCACCGTCCCCAGGGGAAACAAGGGGATCGGCTGTGTGAGGGGTTGTGTGGTCATTGCGGAACCTGGCGTGGCTATCATCGCATTCCGTTCACGACAGCGCGCCATGCTCTACCAGATCCCCTCGTTTCTTCTCGATGTGATCGTCGGCCTTCTCGGCGGCGCCTGCCTCTTGCGGCTGTACATGCAGTATCACCGCGTGCCTTTCGGCAACCCGCTCGGGCGCTTCGTGTTCGCGATCACCGACTGGATCGTGCTGCCGATCCGGCGCGTCGTGCCATCCGTCAAGCGTTGGGACCTGGCCAGCGCCGTGGCCGCCTGGTTGCTGGTGATGCTGAAGTTCCTGCTGCTGTGGTCGCTGCTGGGCGCGATCGAGCGCTGGGCAATCCTGCCGCTGGTGTCCTTGATCGGGCTGATGCAGCTGGCGGTCTCGGGCCTGACTGCCTTGCTGATCGTCTACGCCATCCTGTCGTGGGTGCCGAGCGCGTCGTCAATGCTGCAGGACCTGATTGCGCGCCTGGCCGAGCCGCTGGTGCGGCCGCTGCGGCGCTTCATCCCGCTCGTGGGCGGCGTGGATCTCTCGCCACTCGCGGCCATCGTGCTGCTGCAGGTCGGGGCCATCGTGCTCGGCAGCCTGATGACGACGGCCTTTGGCATGGGCCGATAGGTCGCCAGAGAGGGCGGAAGCCTCTTTTCAGACCACCGCGTCGGCGGGTTGGCGCAGCAGCATCGCCAAGGTGCTGGCGACCGTCTTGCGCAGCTCGCGGCGGTCGCAGATGAAGTCGATGGCGCCCTTGGTCTGCAGGAACTCGGCGCGCTGGAAGCCTTCCGGCAGCGTCACGCGGACGGTGGATTCGATCACGCGCGGGCCGGCGAAACCGATCAGGGCCTTGGGCTCGGCGATCACCACGTCGCCCACGAAGGCGAAGCCGGCGCTGACGCCACCCATGGTCGGGTCAGTCAACACGCTGATGTAGGGCAGCCCCTTTTTGGCCAGGCGCGTGAGCGCGGCGTTCGTCTTGGCCATCTGCATCAGCGAGAGCAGGCCTTCCTGCATGCGCGCGCCGCCGGTGGCGGTAAAGCAGATGAAGGGCACCTTCTGCTCTATCGCGGTTTCGACGCCCCGCACGAAGCGCTCGCCCACCACGCTGCCCATGCTGCCGCCCATGAAGTCGAACTCGAAGCAGGCCACCACCACGTTGATGCTGTGGACGGAGCCGCCCATCACCACCAGCGCGTCGGTCTCGCCGGTGTTCTCCAGCGCTTCCTTGAGTCGCTCGGGATACTTGCGGCTGTCCTTGAACTTGAGGGCATCGACCGGGAGCACTTCCTGGCCGATTTCGTAGCGGCCTTCGGCATCGAGAAAGGCGTCGAGCCGTGCGCGCGCGGCGATGCGGTGGTGATGGCCGCAACTGGGGCACACGTTCTGGTTGTGCTCGAGGTCGGTCTTGTAGAGCACGGTGTCGCAGCTCGGGCACTTGATCCAGAGGCCCTCGGGCATCTGGCGGCGTTCGCTGGGGTCGGTGGGCGCGATCTTGGGCGGGAGTAGTTTTTCAAGCCAGCTCATGGGTTCTCCATCCGAGGCAAAACCGGTCCATTCTACCGACCCGCCGCATTCTTGGCCGTGGCGGCGGGCAGCGCGTCGAGTGCCTGCCGGATCTCGGAAAGGAATTCGCGCACCAGCGGCACGACCTGTTCACGCGCCTGGCCATCGATCAGCTGGATGATGCGGGTGCCGATCACCACCGCGTCGGCCGCCGAGCCGACGGCCTGCGCGCTGCGGGCGTCGCGGATGCCGAAGCCCACGCCCACCGGCAGCTTCACATGCTCGCGGATGCGGGGAATCATCCGGCCCACCGCTTCAGTATCGAGGTGGCCGGCGCCGGTCACGCCCTTGAGCGAGACGTAGTAGACGTAGCCCGCGGCGATGCGGCCCACCTGCGCCATCCGCTCCGGGGTGCTGGTCGGCGCCAGCACGAAGATCAGGTCGATGCCGTGCGCCTGCAGGGCGGCGGCGAAGTCCTCGCATTCCTCGGGCGGGTAGTCGACCACCAGCACGCCGTCCACGCCGGCCGCGGCCGCATCGCGGACGAAGCTGCCCTTGCCATGCACGCCGTCGTAGCGTTCGACAGGATTGGCATAGCCCATCAGGACCACGGGCGTACTGGCGTCCTTCTCGCGGAAAGTGGTCACCATGGCGAGCACGTGCTTCATGCCGACGCCCATGGCCAGCGCGGCCTCTCCGGCGGCCTGGATAGCCGGCCCGTCGGCCATCGGGTCGGAGAAGGGCACGCCGAGTTCGATCACGTCGGCCCCGGCCTCGACCATGCCGTGCATCAACTCGGGTGTGATGTCGGCATATGGAAAACCGGCCGTGACGTAGGGAATCAGCGCCCTGCGGCCATTGTCGCGAAGGCGCTCGAAGGCGGCTGCGATGCGGCTCATGCGCGGCCTCCCTTCACGCTGAGGCCGCGCATCGAGGGCCGGTCATAGAAGTCCACCCCAGACAGATCGGCCACGGTGCCGATGTCCTTGTCGCCGCGGCCCGAGAGATTGACCAGGATCGACTGGTCGGGGCGCATGGTCTTGGCGAGCTTCATGGCATACGCCACCGCGTGGCTCGATTCGAGGGCGGGGATGATGCCTTCGCTGCGGCACAGATAGTGGAAGGCTTCGAGCGCCTCGGCGTCGGTGATGCCCACGTACTCGGCGCGGCCGATGTCCGCCAGGTAGGCGTGCTCCGGTCCGACGCCGGGGTAGTCGAGGCCGGCGCTGATGCTGTGCGTCTCGGTGACCTGGCCGTCCTCGTTCTGCAGCAGGTACGTGCGATTGCCATGCAGCACGCCCGGGCTGCCCCGGAGGATCGAGGCTGCGTGCTTGCCGCTGTCCAGGCCCTCGCCGGCCGCCTCCACACCCACCAGCCGCGTGCCCGCGAACGGAATGTAGGGGTGGAAGATGCCGATCGCGTTGCTACCGCCGCCCACGCAAGCCACCACCACATCCGGCTGCCGGCCTTCTGCCTCGCCGGTGATGCCCTGCGCGGCCAGCATGGCGGGCATCTGGGCGATGCATTCGTTGCCGATCACGCACTGGAAATCCCGCACCATCGCCGGGTAGGGATGCGGGCCGGCCACGGTGCCGATGATGTAGAAGGTGTTCTCGACGTTGGTCACCCAGTCGCGCATGGCTTCGTTGAGCGCGTCCTTCAGCGTCTTGCTGCCCGATTCCACGGGGACCACGGTCGCACCGAGCAGGTTCATGCGATAGACGTTGGGGCTCTGGCGCTTGACGTCCTGGCTCCCCATATAGACCACGCATTCGAGCCCGTAGCGCGCGCAGATGGTGGCCGTGGCCACGCCATGCTGTCCGGCTCCGGTCTCGGCGATCACGCGTGGCTTGCCCATGCGCTTGGCGAGCATGGCCTGTCCAATGGTGTTGTTGATCTTGTGGGCGCCGGTGTGATTGAGGTCTTCGCGCTTCAGGTAGATCTGGGCGCCCCCCATCTCGCGGCTCATGCGGGCCGCATGGTAGATCGGGGAGGGGCGGCCGACGAAATGCGCGAGTTCGTACCGGAATTCGGCCTGGAACGCGGGGTCGTCCTTGTATTTCGCGTAGGCCTCGCGCAATTCGTTGATCGCATGCGTGAGTGTCTCGCTCGCGAAGGTGCCGCCGTAGATGCCGAAATGGCCGCTGGCGTCGGGTTGGTCGTAGATGGTCATGGTCTCGATCGGTGGGCGGTTTACGCCGGACGATCGAACCGGACGATCGAGCCGGGCAAGGCGCTAGGACAATGCATCGGCCGCCCGCACGGCGGCCACGAATTCGCGGATCTTCACGGCGTCCTTGATGCCCTTGGAGGCCTCGACGCCGGAGCTCACGTCAACGGCCAGAGACTTCCCGGCCGTGCGCAAACGGCGAATGCCATCGCCCACGTTTGCAGGTGCGAGCCCACCACTCAAGACGAGGTGAGCGTCGACGGCGGTTGGAAGAAGTGACCAATTGAATGCCTTGCCGCCGCCGCCATAGCCCTCGACATGGGCGTCGAGCAGGATGGCCTGGGCGCGGCAGTAATCGGAGGCGTATTTTACGAGGTCGAAGCGGCGTGCGGTCGCGTCCATCGGAATGCGGGCGGCTCGCATGTAGCGGTGGGCGCCTTGTCCGCTGGATTCCCAGCACCGCTCGGGCGATTCGTCGCCGTGGAACTGGGCCATGGCACCCGGCACGTTGGCCATCGACGCCTGCACCGTGGCGGCGGGCTCGTTGACGAACAGCAGTACGGGTGTGACGAAAGGAGGCAACCGCTCGGCCAGGGCGCGCGCCCGTTCAGCGCTCACGGCCCTGGGGCTGGCAGGATACAGCACGAAGCCCACCGCATCGGCACCGGCCTCGACGGCGGCGTCCACGTCCTGCTCGCGCGTGAGCCCGCAAATCTTGATGCGGGTACGTGTGGCGAGGCTCATGGCGGGCCATCATACGCAGCGCCGCCGGCTTGCCTCGTCGCTTCGGCTGGAAGACCCCATCCGGCATCGTAGAGAGGCCCCAGGAAATAGAGCCCGTTCGGCGAGAAGGTGGGAGCGGCGACCAGGCGGCTGCGTGCTTCCAGCACCTCGCGCATCCACTCCGGCGGCGCCTTGCCATGGCCGATGCGCACCAGGCAGCCCATGATGTTGCGGATCATGTGGTGCAGAAAGGCGTCCGCCTCGAATTCGAAGTGCCAGCGGCAACGGTCGGCTTCGCCGCGCCGGGTAATTTCGATGCGCCGCACTTCCTTTACCGGCGACAAGGCCTGGCAGGCCGAAGCCCTGAAAGAGCTGAAATCGTGCCGGCCGATCAACAGGGATGCAGCGGCGCGCATCGCGTCGCCGTCCAGCGCGTGCATGGACCATCCCACCCGGCCCGTATCGAGGCTGGGCCTGACCGGCGACTGCGACAACACGTAGAGGTAGCGCCGCGTGAGCGCGCTGGCCCGGCAGTGGAATGCGTCGGGCACCGGCTGTGCCCACTGGACCCCGATGTCGTCCGGCAGGAAACGGTTGGTGCCACGGACCCAGGAGAAGGGCGCGCGATCGACCGAAGT
Source organism: Variovorax defluvii (assembly GCF_039541515.1). NCBI lineage: Bacteria > Pseudomonadati > Pseudomonadota > Betaproteobacteria > Burkholderiales > Comamonadaceae > Variovorax > Variovorax defluvii. Next base: position 69,619 of record NZ_BAABGJ010000001.1, on the reverse strand, counting down.
GTCGAAGTGCACCACCTGCATCAGCGCGTGCACACCGGCGTCGGTGCGGCCGGCGCAGAGGGTGGAAATGGGCTGGGCGGCAAACTGGCTGAGCGCACGTTCCAGCTTGTCCTGGACAGTGCGGCCCGAGGGCTGACTCTGCCAGCCGTCATAGGCCTGGCCGTTGTAGCGAATGCCGAGGGCCAGCCTCACCGGGACATCGGCGCCATACGACGCTCAGCGCAGCTCGCCGAGCAGTTGCCTGGCTTCCGCCTTCACATCGCCCGAGCCTTCGGCGGCCACTTCCTCGACCAGAGAGCGGGCACCCTCGACGTCACCGAGTGCCTGCAGTTCGCGCGCCAACGACAGCTTGATCGCGTGCGGGTTTTCGCCGCTTTCCTCCGGCAGCGGCTCCAGCCGGCCGCGCTCAGTGTCGGCAGGGGCGCGAAGACCGGCCATTGAGCTCATGTCGAACTCGATGAAGCCCGAATCGCCCGGCAGGCCGGCGCGCACAGTGACCGGCTGCGTCATGTCGTCGTTCATTGCCAGCGGGGCGCGCACGGTAGTGGCATCGAGCGCGCCAGGGGCCGTGTCGAAGTCGTTGTGCAACTCGATCCGGGCCGCTTGCGTCGGGCCTGCATGACTGCCGTTCGAGAGACCCGCTGCTTTCGGGATCTGCGGGACGGTCGGCGAGGAAGGCAATTGAATCTGTGTAGGCGGCAGAGTCGCGCTGGCGCTGGCGCTGGCCGGAGCGGGTGGTTTGCTGAGATCCAGGTCGAAATCGAGCGGCGCCACCGAGGGTACGAAGGCGGGCGGCGGCGCGGTCACCTCGGGGGCAAGAGGCGCCGGCTGAGTCGTGGCGATTGGTGCAACCGTGGCCGCGGCCAGGGTACCGGCGAAGGCGGCGGCTTCCGCCGGCGTGACGCCGGCCGCGTTACCCGCTTCGTACAGCGGATTGCCGGGGTCCAGCTCCTTGCCCATTTCCACCACGCGGACCCAGTCGGCACCGGTTCCGCCGGTCAGCTTGCGGACGTCGGAGGCCAGCGCCTCGTAGGCGCGCAGGTCGCGCCGCTTGGCATGGATCTCGAGCAGCTTGAGGTGGATGGCCACGCGCTCCGGATTGACGCGCAACGCCTCGCGCAGAATCTCCTCGGCTTGGAGATCTCGGCCGTAAGCGAGATAGACATCGGCCTCGGCGACGGGGTCCACATCGCCTGCATCGAGTTGGCTGGGTGAATAGGACAGCGAAGAGGCCACCGAATTGCCGCGATTCTTGGTGTCCACCGATTCGCCGCCGCTGGCGCCGAAGAAGGAGTCCTTCGGAATGCGGCTCTCGAGGAAGACGCTGTCGCCCGCTTCGTTCCGTTTGCGGCCGAGCACGCGATAGAGCAAAAAGCCGATCAGCAAGGCGATGAGCGCAGCGACGCCGAGGACCAAGGGGTTGTCGGCCAGTTCGTCCAGCATGCTGCGCTCGGGAACGGTGGGCGCGGAAGGCGCCGTCGGCTTGGCCGTTGCAGCGGATGGCGTGGCTGCTGCCGGGGCCGCTGCTTCAGGTCCGGGCGAAGAAGCTGCGGCAGCCGGCTGAGGGGCTGATGTCGAGGCAGAGGGAGTCTGGGCAGCGGGGAGGGCGGCCGCAGCGGAAGTCGTCGCCGGGGCCGCAGGTAATTCCGCCGGAGGGGCGGCCGACGCGGCGGGTGCCGCAGCCGTCGGCGCGGGAGCAACAGGCGCCGCAGCTGCAGCAGGCGGAGCGCTGCTGGCATTCTGGAGCTTGTTCAACTCCTCGATGTTCTTGGACAGTTCGGCAACGCGCGCGCTGTTGTCCTGCGCTTGCCGGCTGCGGACCAGTTGTTCTTCGCTCTGGCGTGCCGTCCCACCCTGAGTGACACGCAGCTTGTCGGAGGCGGCACTGGCGGCGTTGCGGTCTTCGACGTTGGCCTGCAGCGAGCCCTTTACCTGCCGGTCGGCATCGGCCACGCGGGAAGCGGGGGCGTTGTCCGCCAAGCGTCTGCGATATTCACCGAAGTCGCGGCTCTGTGCGACCACCGTACGCCGGGCCTCGTCGGCCGGAACTGCGGCCGCCTGAGATGCGTTCGGCATGTCGAGCACGGCACCGGCCTTGAGGCGATTGATGTTCCCGCCGATGAAAGCGCCGGGATTGGAACGTAACAGAGCCACCAGCATCTGGTCGAGCGAGACGTCGGCAGGCTTGTTGGCACTCGCGATGCGGCCAGCGGTGTCGCCGGGTTGGACGGTCACCTGCTGGTCGCTCGGACTGGTGCGAACGCTGCGCTCGCTGGCCGCAGGGGCGGCCGCCGCTGCGCTGGGCGCAACTGCGACGGACTGCTGGCGGCGCGATGGCGCCTGGGACGCTTCCGCGCCACGCACTGCAGGCGCTGCACTGATTTGCGGCGCGATCGGAGCAACTGGCGCTGCGGCCTGGGTCGGCCGGCTCTTCGGCGGGTCGAGCAGGACGGTGTAGTCGCGCACGACTCGGCCGGAATTCCAGCTCGCCTCGATCAGCAGGTCGATGAATGGTTCGCTGAGCGATCGGTTGCTGCTGAGCCTCACCACGTAGCGGCCATCCGCGCGACGCTGCAGGGTGGTGCGCACGTCGCTGAGCATGGCGTTGAAGGGCACACCGGCCGCGTTGAAGGCCGAAGCGGGAGCGAGGTTGACCTTCAACCCGTCCGCTTCGCCCGGCAACATTTCGGAGACCTCGATCTCTGCCCGCAGGGGCTCGCCCAAGGCCGACTGCACGTTGAGACGCCCTAGCGTCAGCGCATCGGCGTCAAGACTTACCAGCCCCAGGGCCAGCGCCACCGCCGCGCTCAGAACGGAAAGCTGGCCCCGGACAGTGGGGCTCGCGGCCGGCAGTCGGGCCTCAGGCAACGGATGTCGTGTCATGCTGATAGGGGCAATTCGGGCCCGAAAGTGTAAGAGGACGTTAACATCAACATCCCGCACTGACAAGGCGACAGGCCTTATCTACCCAGTGCGCACCAACTTCGGAGCCGATTCCGTGTTGCAGTACCGCAACTGGGGCCTGCCTGGCAAGTCACCCCGTGCCGTGCTTCACACCTCGAGCAAAATTCGTAGCATGCGCCGCAGCGGCTCCGCCGCACCCCAAAGCAACTGGTCGCCGATCGTGAAGGCGCCGAGATACTCCGGGCCCATGGCGAGCTTGCGCAGGCGTCCGACCGGAATGTTCATCGTGCCGGTTACCGCCACCGGCGTCAGATCGCGCATCGTGGCTTCGCGGTTGTTGGGCACCACCTTGACCCAGGCGTTGTCGGCCGCGATGAGTGCCTCGATATCGGCCAGCGGCACATCCTTCTTGAGTTTGAAGGTCAACGCCTGGCTGTGGCAGCGCATGGCGCCGATGCGCACGCAGAAGCCGTCGACTGGCGTGGCGGCGGTGCCGAAGCCGGCGCCCTGCCCGAGGATCTTGTTGGTCTCGGCGCCGCCCTTCCATTCTTCTTTGCTGGTGCCGTCGCCCAGGTCCTTGTCGATCCAGGGAATCAGGCTGCCGCCCAGCGGAACGCCGAAGTTGGCGGTCTCGGCGGCGCTCAACGATTGCTGGCGCGCCAGCACCTTGCGGTCGATTTCGAGGATGGCGGACTTCGGGTCGTCCAGCAGCGCGCGCACGTCGGCGTGCAGGCTTCCGAACTGGGTCAGGAGTTCGCGCATGTGCTGCGCGCCGCCGCCCGAGGCAGCCTGGTAGGTCATGCTGGTCATCCATTCGACCAGCCCGGCCTTGTAGAGGGCGCCCACGCCCATCAGCATGCAGCTCACGGTGCAATTGCCGCCGATCCAGTTCCTGCCGCCTTTGGCCAGCGCGTTCTGGATGACGGGCAGGTTGACCGGATCGAGCACGATGATCGCGTCATCGTTCATGCGCAGGGTCGAGGCGGCGTCGATCCAATGGCCGTTCCAGCCCGCGGCGCGCAGTTTGGGAAAGACAGCGCTGGTGTAGTCGCCGCCCTGGGCGGTGATGACGATGTCGCACCTGCGCAGCGCCTCGATGTCGTGCGCGTCCTTCAGGGAGGTTTCGTTCTTCGCCATCGCCGGGGCCTTGCCGCCCACGTTGGAGGTGGAGAAGAACAGCGGCTCGATCAGGTGGAAGTCGCCTTCGGCCTGCATGCGGTCCATCAGGACCGAGCCGACCATGCCGCGCCAGCCGACGAGACCGACCAGAGGTTGAGATGCGTTCGCCATTTCAGTTTGCCCTTTTGAAGAAAGAAGAAAGTTGTTTTCTCTTTGCGCCCGGCTCGTCAGAGCCAGGGAAGGGCGTGACGAAGCGGGCTGCGGTTAGCCGGTAATCGTCTTTTTGGTGATGGCTGCCACCACGGCGTCGCCCATTTCGCGCGTGCCGACCTTGGTCGTTCCTTCCGACCAGATGTCCGCCGTCCGCAGACCCTGCGCCAGCACATGCTTGACCGCCGACTCGATCCGGTCGGCAGCTTCGGCTTGGTTCAGGGAGAAGCGGAGCATCATGGCAGCGGACAGAATTGTAGCCAAAGGATTGGCGACCCCTTTGCCGGCAATGTCGGGCGCGCTGCCGTGGCTGGGCTCGTACAGGCCCTGGCTGCTGGCATTGAGCGAGGCCGAGGGCAGCATGCCGATCGAGCCGGTGAGCATCGCCGCCTCGTCCGAAAGGATGTCGCCAAACATGTTGCCGGTGACCACCACGTCGAACTTCTTCGGGTCCTTGACGAGCTGCATCGCCGCGTTGTCGACATACATATGGTCGAGTGCGACGTCAGGGTACTCCTTGGCGACATCCGTCACCACGTCCTTCCAGAGCTGAAAGGTTTCGAGCACGTTGGCCTTGTCCACGCTGGTGACCCGCTTGCTGCGCTTGCGCGCCGCCTGGAAGGCGACATGGGCGATGCGTTCGATCTCGGGCCGTGTATAGCGCATGGTGTCGAAGGCCTCCTCCGCGCCGGGGAAATGCCCGTCGGGCGCACTGCGGCGCCCGCGCGGTTGGCCGAAATAGATGTCGCCGGTGAGTTCGCGGATGATCAGGATGTCCAGCCCGGAAACCAGTTCCGGCTTGAGGCTGGAAGCGCCGACCAACTGCTCGTAGCAGATCGCCGGTCGGAAATTGGCAAACAGGCCAAGGCTCTTGCGCAGCCCCAGGATGGCCTGCTCCGGACGCAGCGAGCGCTCCAGCCGGTCGTACTTCCAGTCGCCCACGGCGCCGAAAAGCACGGCGTCGGCGTCCTTGGCCAGTTTCAGCGTGGTTTCGGGGAGGGGATGGCCATGCGCTTCGTAGGCCGCGCCGCCCACCGGCGCCGATTCCATTTCGTAGGGCAATTCCAGCGCGTCGAGCACGCGGATCGCTTCGGCCACGATTTCCGGGCCGATGCCGTCGCCGGGGAGAACTGCGATTTTCATGAGGTCATTCCGAGGAAAAGATAGAGGAATAAGAGTTCAGCTGATCATCTGGTGCGCCAGCCAGGGCTTTTTGGTCAGCCGTTCCGCCTCGAATGCCTGGATCTTGTCCTTGTGCCGCAGCGTCAGGCCGATGTCGTCCAGGCCGTTCAGCAGGCAGTACTTGCGGAAGGGCTGCACGTCGAAGGCCAACTCGCTGCCGTCGGGCTTGACGATGACCTGGCCTTCCAGGTCGATGGTCAGGCTGTAGCCCGGGAAGGCGAAAGTTTCGTCGAAGAGCTGGGCCACTTGCGACTCGGGCAGCACGATCGGCAGCAGGCCGTTCTTGAAGCTGTTGTTGAAGAAGATGTCCGCATAGCTCGGCGCGATGATGGCGCGGAAGCCATACTGGTCCAGCGCCCACGGGGCGTGCTCGCGCGAGGAGCCGCAGCCGAAGTTCTGGCGCGCCAGCAGGATGGAGGCGCCCGCATAGCGCGGCTGGTTGAGCACGAAATCGGGATTGGGCTTGCGCGAGGCCGGATCCTGGCCCGGCTCACCCGGATCGAGATAGCGCCAGGCGTCGAACAGGTTCGGGCCGAAGCCGGTCTTCCGGATCGACTTCAGGAACTGCTTGGGAATGATGGCGTCGGTGTCGACGTTCTCGCGGTCCAGCGGTGCCACGAGGCCCTTGTGCACGGTGAATTTCTGCATGATGAGTCTCCTTGGCGTTCAGGCGAATTGGCGGACGTCGACGAAGTGCCCATGCACCGCGGCGGCCGCGGCCATGGCCGGGCTCACGAGGTGGGTGCGGCCGCCGGCGCCTTGCCGGCCTTCGAAGTTGCGGTTGCTGGTGGAGGCGCAGCGCTCGCCGGGCTCCAGGCGATCGGCGTTCATCGCCAGGCACATCGAGCATCCGGGCTCGCGCCACTCGAAGCCGGCGGCCTTGAAGATCTGGTCCAGGCCTTCGCGCTCGGCCTGCTCCTTCACCTGGCCCGAGCCCGGCACCACCATGGCCAGCTTGACGTTCTTGGCCACCTTCTGGCCCAGCTTCTTGACCATCGCCGCGGCCTCGCGCATGTCCTCGATGCGGCTGTTGGTGCACGAGCCGATGAAGACCTTGTCGATGAAGATGTCGTTCATCGGCTTGTTGGGCTCCAGGCCCATGTAGTTCAGCGCCCGCTCGATGGCACCGCGCTTGTTGGCGTCCTTCTCCTTGTCCGGATCGGGCACCCGGCCGTCGACCGGGATCACCATCTCGGGCGAGGTGCCCCAGGTGACCTGCGGCTTGATCTGGGCGGCATCGAGCTCGACCACCGTGTCGAAATGCGCACCCGGGTCGGAATGCAGGGTCCTCCAGTACTCGACGGCCTGGTCCCATTCGACGCCGCTCGGCGCCAGCGGCCGGCCCTTGACGTAGGCAAGGGTCTTCTCGTCCACCGCCACCAGCCCGGCGCGCGCGCCAGCCTCGATCGCCATGTTGCACACGGTCATGCGGCCTTCCATGGTGAGGTCCCGGATCGCCGAACCGCCGAACTCGATGGTGTAGCCGGTGCCGCCTGCAGTGCCGATCCTGCCGATGATGGCCAGCACGATGTCCTTGGCCGTGCAGCCTGGTGCGAGCTTGCCTTCGACCTTGATGAGCATGTTCTTGGCCTTCTTGGCCAACAGTGTCTGCGTGGCCATGACGTGCTCGACCTCGCTGGTGCCGATGCCGTGCGCCAATGCGCCGAAGGCGCCGTGCGTGGAGGTGTGCGAGTCGCCGCAGACCACGGTCATGCCCGGCAGCGTGGCGCCGGACTCGGGGCCGATGACATGGACAATGCCCTGGCGCTTGCTCAGGAAGGGAAAGAAGGCGGCTGCGCCGAATTCCTTGATGTTGCTGTCCAGCGTGGTGATCTGCTCCTTGCTGATCGGGTCCTCGATGCCGTCGTAGCCGCGCTCCCAGTGCGTGGTCGGTGTGTTGTGGTCCGCGGTGGCGACCACGGAGCTGATTCGCCACAGCTTGCGGCCCGCCTCGCGCAGTCCCTCGAAAGCCTGTGGGCTGGTCACTTCGTGAACGAGGTGGCGGTCGATGTACAGGATCGATGTGCCGTCTTCCTCGGTATGGACGACATGTTCGTCCCAGAGCTTGTCGTAGAGCGTGCGTGCCATGGTGATGGTCTCTTTCGTGGGGATGGGAATTGTGTGCCGATCCGCCGCTCAGGCGGCCAGCGGATCGGCTGCCGCGTCCGGCGCCTGCAGGTGCTTGACCAGCATGCGCGCCGCGACGGGCAGCGTGGAAAAGTCGCGTGCCACCAGCCGGATCTCCCGGGCGGCCCAGCTGTCCTGGAGCGCGACGCTGCGCAGGCCGCGGCCGATGCCGCCCTGCATCAGCTGGAAGGCGCGCTGAGGCATCACGCCGACGCCCAGGCCGTTTTCGATCATGCGGCACATGGCGTCCAGGCCCGTGACGTGAATCCGCAGCTTGATGCTGCGGCCCGCAGCCAGTGCAGCCTGGTGCATGGCCACGTAGATCGAGCTGTTGGTGTGGAGGCCGACGTGGTCGAAGGCCAGCGAGTCGGCGAATCCGAGGCTGCGTTCCCCCGACAGGGGGTGGCCCTGGGGAACGATCAGGACCAGCGCGTCGCGCCGGTAGGGCAGAGTCTGCAACTCGTGGGCGCCCTCGGGCACGTGGCAAATGCCCAGGTCGGCCGCGCCCTCGTGCACGGCTCGCGCCACTTCGCTGCTGAGATGCTCCTCGAGGTCGATCTTGATGGCATCGTGCTGGCGCGTGAAGGCGCCCAGATCCTCCGGCAGGAACTGCACGATCGCCGAGATATTCGCGTGCACGCGCACGTGCCCGCGCACGCCCTCGGCATACTCGCTCAATTCACCCTGCATCTTCTCCAGGCTGTAAAGCACGGAGCGGGCATGGTGCAGCAGGCTTTCACCCGCTGGCGTCAGGTCGACGCCGCGCGCGTGGCGATAGAGCAGAGGGGTGCCCAGCGTGGTTTCGAGGTCCGAGAGACGTTTGCTGATCGCCGAGGCGGCGATGAACTCGCGGTCCGCCGCACGGCCGATGCTGCCGAGCTCGCACACAGCCACGAAAAGCTGCAACGACGTGAGGTCGATGCGGCGGGCAAAGCTGCGTTCGGAGAGAGTCATGGGGGGCGGCGACATCTCGTATGGAGATGGAAGCCGCTATTTTCCCCCGTTTTCGGGAGCTGGCCATCGCGATGCGCGATGACCAAGGTGCCCGCGGACGATGTCAGTCCGCGGACCCGGAGAAAGGGTTACTGGCGCTTCTTGGCCGCGTCTTCCATCTTTTCCCCGGCTTTCTGCACATCCTGGCCGGCTCCGCGCCAGGTATTGCAGCCATGCAGCGGCACGGCAAGGGTAAAAGCGACGGCGATCAGTGCGGCGAGCTTCTTCATGACCTAACTCCTTCGTTGAAAGTGCTGCAAAGGATGCACCGGCGCGAAGGCGATGCATGTCAGCCAATACGCAAAAAAGCTGCCCGAGGGCAGCTTTCCGCAATGAACGCCAGTGGCGATCCGCGCTGAGTTAGCGCTTGGCGATGGGCTGCACGTCGCGCTTGGGTGAACCTTCGAAGAGCTGGCGCGGACGGCCGATCTTGTACTCGGGGTCGCCGATCATCTCGTTGAGCTGGGCGATCCAGCCCACCGTGCGTGCCAGCGCGAAGATGGCAGTGAACAGCGGCACCGGGATGCCGATCGCGCGCTGCACGATGCCGGAGTAGAAGTCGACGTTCGGGTAGAGCTTGCGCGAGACGAAGTATTCGTCTTCCAGTGCGATCTTCTCCAGCGCCATGGCCAGCTTGAACAGCGGATCGTTCTCCAGGCCCAACTCGCCCAGCACTTCGCGGCAGGTTTCCTGCATCAGCTTGGCGCGCGGGTCGTAGTTCTTGTAGACGCGGTGCCCGAAGCCCATCAGCTTGACGTTGGAATTCTTGTCCTTGACCTGCTTGATGAACTCGCCGATCTTGTCCACGCCGCCAGCCTTCTGGATGTCGTAGAGCATGTTCAGCGCCGCCTCGTTGGCACCGCCGTGTGCCGGGCCCCAGAGGCAGGCCACGCCAGCCGCAATGGCCGCGAAGGGGTTGGTGCCCGACGAGCCGCACAGCCGCACGGTGGAGGTGGAAGCGTTCTGCTCGTGGTCGGCGTGCAGGATGAAGATGCGGTCGAGCGCACGCTCGAGCACGGGGCTTACCTTGTACGGCTCGCACGGCGTTGCGAACATCATGTGCAGGAAGTTGCCCGCATAGCTGAGCTCGTTCTTCGGGTACATGTACGGCTGGCCGATCGTGTACTTGTAGGCCATGGCCACCAGCGTCGGCATCTTCGCGATCAGGCGGATCGCGGCGATTTCGCGGTGCTTCGGATTGTTGATGTCCGTGCTGTCGTGATAGAAGGCCGAGAGCGCGCCCACCAGGCCCGTCATGATGGCCATCGGATGCGCGTCGCGGCGGAAGCCGCGCAGAAAGAACTGCATCTGCTCATTGACCATGGTGTGGTTGGTCACGAGCTTGGTGAAGGAGTTTTTCTGCTCCTGGTTGGGCAACTCGCCGTACAGCAGCAGGTGGCAGGTCTCGAGGAAATCGCAGTTGGTGGCCAACTGCTCGATCGGGTAGCCGCGATAGAGCAGTTCGCCCTTGTCACCGTCGATGTACGTGATGGCCGACTCGCACGACGCCGTCGACATGAAGCCCGGGTCATAGGTGAACATGCCGGTCTGGGCGTAGAGCTTGCGGATGTCGATCACATCGGGGCCCATGGTGCCCTTGTAGATCGGCATCTCGACGCTTTGTCCGCCGTTGCTGAACGACAGGGTGGCTTTGGTGTCGGAAGCTTTCATTGCGACTTTCTTTCAAAAAATAGATCAGGAATGGAGGGGGTGCGCGCCCTCGGTACGCATCAGCTGCAACAGTTCGACCACATCGGCACCGGCCCATCCGGGCTCGGGCTCCTTTCGTCGAAGCAGGAGGTCGAGCAGATCGTTGTCCGACAGGTCCATCAATGTCTCCAGTGCCTGCGCCTGCCCGCAGGTCAGACCTTGCTCGTGCCGCGCAAAGAAGCGCGCGATGAACAGGTCGTTTTCGAGCAAGCCGCGCCGGCAACGCCATTTGAGCTTGCTCAGCGCGCGTTCGCTGATCGGCTGGTCGAGGTCGGCGGCGGATTGCATGGGGGGGTCGCCAGTATGCGTAGAGCTAGATGGCGCGACGCACCATCAGTTCCTTGATCTTGCCGATGGCCTTGGTGGGGTTCAGGCTCTTGGGGCACACGTCCACGCAGTTCATGATCGTGTGGCAACGGAACAGGCGGTATGGGTCTTCCAGGTTGTCCAGGCGCTCCGCCGTGGCCTGATCGCGGCTGTCAGCGATGAAGCGGTAGGCCTGCAGCAGACCGGCGGGGCCGACGAACTTGTCGGGGTTCCACCAGAAGCTGGGGCAGCTCGTCGAGCAGCTCGCGCACAGAATGCACTCGTACAGGCCATTGAGCTCTTCGCGCTCCTCGGGGGACTGCAGGCGCTCCTTCTCGGGCGGCACCGTGTTGTTCTGCAGGTAGGGCTTGATGGAGTCGTACTGCTTGAAGAACTGCGTCATGTCCACGATCAGGTCGCGGATCACCGGCAGGCCCGGCAGCGGCTTGAGCACGATCGTGCCCTTGAGCGCACGCATGTTGGTGAGGCAGGCCAGGCCGTTCTTGCCGTTGATGTTCATCGCGTCCGAGCCGCAGACGCCTTCGCGGCAGGAGCGGCGGAAGGACAGCGTGGGATCCTGCGCCTTGAGCTTGATCAGGGCGTCCAGGAGCATGCGCTCGTGGCCGTCGAGTTCGACCTCCACCGTCTGCATGTAGGGCTTGGCGTCCTTGTCCGGGTCGTAGCGGTAGATCTGGAATGTGCGCTTCATCGTGTAAACCTTGTGGAGGGGACTCAGAACGTGCGGACCTTCGGCGGCACGGTGTCGACCGTCAGCGGCTTGAGGCGGACAGGCTTGTAGGAGAGGCTGTTGCTCTCGCTGTGCCAAAGGGTGTGCTTCATCCAGTTGGCATCGTCGCGGCCCAGCGGCGCGACCGGATCGTCGGCCGGGCGCTCGTAGTCTTCCACCGTGTGGGCGCCGCGGCATTCCTTGCGCGCGGCGGCCGAGACCATGGTGGCCTGCGCGACTTCGATCAGGTTGTCGACTTCCAGCGCCTCGATGCGCGCCGTGTTGAAGACGCGCGACTTGTCCTTGAGCGTGACGGCCTTGGCGCGTTCGCGCACGGCGGCGATCTTCCTGACGCCTTCGTCCATCGAGGCCTGGGTGCGGAACACCGCGGCGTGCTCCTGCATGGTCGCGCGGATCTGGTTGGCCACGTCCTGCGCGTACTCGCCCGAGGTGGAGGACTCCAGGAAGTTCAGGCGCTCCAGCGTGCGGTCGGCGGCGTCGGCCGGCAGCGGCTTGTGCTCGCGGTTCTTCTGGTTGAACTCGACGATGTGGTTGCCGGCCGCGCGGCCGAACACCAGCAGGTCCAGCAGCGAATTCGTGCCCAGGCGGTTGGCGCCGTGCACGCTCACACAGGAGCATTCGCCCACCGCGTAGAGACCGTTGACCACGGTGTTGTAGTCCTCGCCCTTGGGCACAACGACCTGGCCATGGATGTTGGTGGGAATGCCGCCCATCTGGTAATGGATGGTCGGCACCACCGGGATCGGCTCCTTGGTGATGTCGACGTTGGCGAAGTTGACGCCGATCTCGTACACCGAGGGCAGGCGCTTGTGGATGGTCTCGGCGCCCAGGTGGTCCATCTTGAGCAGCACGTAGTCCTTGTTCGGTCCGCAGCCTCGGCCTTCCTTGATTTCCTGGTCCATCGAGCGCGAGACGAAGTCGCGCGGGGCCAGATCCTTCAGCGTCGGCGCATAGCGCTCCATGAAGCGCTCACCATTGCTGTTGATCAGGATCGCGCCCTCGCCGCGGCAGCCCTCGGTCAGCAGCACGCCGGCGCCGGCCACGCCGGTCGGATGGAACTGCCAGAACTCCATGTCCTGCAGCGGGATACCGGCGCGCGCGGCCATGCCGAGGCCGTCGCCGGTGTTGATGAACGCGTTGGTCGAAGCGCCGAAGATGCGGCCGGCGCCGCCGGTGGCCAGCAGCACGGTCTTGGCCTGCAGGATGTGCAGGTCGCCGGTTTCCATTTCGAGCGCGGTGACGCCCACCACGTCGCCTTCGGCGTCGCGGATCAGGTCGAGCGCCATCCACTCGACGAAGAACTGGGTGCGGGCTTCCACGTTCTTCTGGTAGAGCGTATGAAGCATCGCGTGGCCGGTGCGGTCGGCCGCGGCGCAGGCGCGCTGCACCGGCTTCTCGCCGTAGTTGGCCGTGTGGCCGCCGAAGGGGCGCTGGTAGATGGTGCCGTCCGGGTTGCGGTCGAATGGCATGCCGAAGTGCTCGAGCTCGTAGACGACCTTCGGTGCTTCGCGGCACATGAACTCGATCGCGTCCTGGTCACCGAGCCAGTCGGAGCCCTTGACGGTGTCGTAGAAGTGGTAGTGCCAGTTGTCCTCGCTCATGTTGCCGAGCGAGGCGCCGACGCCACCCTGGGCAGCGACGGTGTGCGAGCGGGTCGGGAAGACCTTGGACAGCACGGCCACGTTGAGCCCGGCCCGTGCGAGCTGGAGCGAGGCGCGCATGCCGGAGCCGCCGGCGCCGACGATGACGACGTCGAACTTGCGCTTGGTGATCTGATTGTTGGTGTATGACATGGCGCTTAGATTCTCCAGAGCACTTGAATGGCCCAACCCGCGCATGCCACAAGCCAGACGATGGTGAAAACCTGCAGGACGAGGCGAATTCCGACCGGCGGGACGTAGTCCATCCAGACGTCACGCATGCCGACCCACACGTGATAGAGCAGCGATGCGATCGTCGTGAAGGTCAGCACCTTCATCCATTGCGACGCGAAGATGCCCGCCCAGGTGTCATAGCCGATGGGGCCGCGTGTAAACAGCACCTGCGCGAGCAGGGCGATCGTGAAAAGCGCCATCAGAGCGCCGGTGATGCGCTGGCTGAGCCAGTCGCGAAGTCCGTAGTGCGCGCCGACGACAACGCGCTTGGAGCCGTAGTTCACTGACATGTCGTGCTCCTTTTCAATAGAGGCCGAAGAGCTTGGCGCCCAGCACGACCGTCAGCAGGATGCTGATGGCCAGCGTGGCGATCGCGGAGCTGTGGCCGAATTCCTTGCTCACCGCGGCGTGGCTGACGTCCATCCAGAGGTGCCGCAGGCCGGCGATGAAGTGGTGCAGGTAGGCCCAGATCAGCGCCAGCGCCACCAGTTTCAAAAACCATCCGGGAACGAAACCAAGGCCGCTGTTGAAGGCGGCCTTGAAGCGGGCATACGAGTATTCGGAAGATACGGAGGTGTCGAACATCCAGATCACGAAAGGCAGCAGCAGGAACATCAGCACGCCGCTCACGCGATGCAGGATCGACACGAGGCCCGCGGGGGGCAACCGGTAGCCGGTCAGGTCCGAGAAGACGTTGATGTTGCGGAACTCGCGACGCTGAGATCGGGATGGTTTGGCCAGCTCTGTCATGGGGGCTTTCAGAATTATTTGGATGGCGGCTTGCTCGTTGGCAGAAATGCAAACAACGCAAAATTCTATTGCAACGCACCATCCCGGCGTCGGGGCGTGCCTGGCGCCGCACTGGGATGGTCGGATGCTCGCCCTTCGGCGGCGCGGCAGGATCCTGCTTCCATCAGCCCAACTCGTTGCGGTAGTGATGCGTATCGGTGCGATAGAGCCCGCGGCGCAGTTCCATCGGCGTGTCGTGGTACGTGTGGGCGATGCGCTCGACGCTGAGCAATGGCGTGGCCGTCGTCACCGCCAGGAGTGCGGCCTGCGCTTCGTCCGGCAGGACGGCGCGGATCTTCTCCTCGGCGCGCACCATGCGCACGCCGAACTCGGTCTCGAACATCGCGTACATCGGCCCGTGCCATTCGCGCAGGCGCTCGGCCGTGAGGCCTCTGAAGGGGGCGCCGGGCAGCCAGAGGTCTTCCAGGATGGTGGGCGTGCCGCGGTAGGCCAGCACGCGGCGCACCTGCAGCACGGCGTCACCGGTGCGCAGCGCCAGCAGGCGCGCGATGTCGGCACTGGCGCGCAGCCGCTTGCAATCGACGATCTCCCGCTCGGCCGGGCCTTCGCTGTCGACGTCGCCGCTGTCGGGCACCAGTTTCAGGAAGCGGTACTGCACGTGCTGTTCCGCGTGCGTGGCCACGAAGGTCCCCTTGCCCTGCCGGCGCACGACCAGGTTCTCTGCCGCGAGTTCGTCGATCGCCTTGCGCACCGTGCCCTGGCTGACGCGAAAGCGCGTGGCCAGGTCGATCTCGCTGGGGATCGGCTCGCCGGGCTTCCATTCGCCGGCGTGCAGGCTCTGCAGGATCAGGGACTTGATCTGCTGGTACAGCGGGCTGAACGAGGGCGTCGCCGGATCTGCGAGAGCGGTGGAGGAGGTGGCCATGGCAGGGGTGCGCACGCGCCGCATCGGCGCGTGTCGGGCGACATCTTATATAAGACACAAGACCGGCGCCATCCGAAGCGCAAATCGTCATAAAATCCGCGATGGCCTTTGCGACCGGGCGAAGTTCGAGACGGATACCGCCCGGCCCCCGACCTCCGCGGCCGAATCCGCGGCCGCGCACCGTATTCACCTTTCCTGGAGTTTTCCCATGAGCAAAAAGCC
The DNA here is from genome assembly GCF_039541515.1 of Variovorax defluvii. Lineage (NCBI taxonomy): Bacteria > Pseudomonadati > Pseudomonadota > Betaproteobacteria > Burkholderiales > Comamonadaceae > Variovorax > Variovorax defluvii. The sequence goes on along the minus strand of NZ_BAABGJ010000001.1, from coordinate 54,549 downwards.
CGTTCGCGTTGCCGTCACTGGCGCCGCCGGTCAAATCGGTTACGCCCTGCTGTTCCGTATCGCCTCCGGCGAGATGCTCGGCAAGGACCAGCCGGTCATCCTTCAGCTCCTCGAGATTCCGGACGAGAAGGCACAGAAGGCCCTGAAGGGCGTGATCATGGAGCTCGAGGACTGCGCCTTCCCGTTGCTGGCCGGCGTGATCCCCACCGGCGATCCGCTGGTGGCCTTCAAGGACGCGGACTACGCCCTGCTGGTCGGTGCCCGCCCGCGCGGCCCCGGCATGGAGCGTGCCGACCTGCTGGCCGCCAACGCCCAGATCTTCACCGCCCAGGGCAAGGCCCTCGACCAGGTCGCCAGCCGCAACGTCAAGGTGCTGGTGGTCGGCAATCCGGCCAATACCAACGCCTACATCGCGATGAAGAGCGCCCCCAGCCTGCCGCGCAAGAACTTCACCGCCATGCTGCGGCTGGACCACAACCGCGCCGCCAGCCAGATCGCCGCCAAGACCGGCAAGGCCGTGGGCGACATCGAGAAGCTCACCGTCTGGGGCAACCATTCGCCGACGATGTACGCCGACTACCGTTTCGCCACCATCGACGGCAAGAGCGTGAAGGACATGATCAACGACCAGGTCTGGAACGCCGACACCTTCCTGCCCACCGTGGGCAAGCGCGGTGCCGCCATCATCGAGGCGCGCGGCCTGTCCTCCGCCGCCTCGGCCGCCAACGCCGCCATCGACCACATGCGCGACTGGGCCCTGGGCTCCAACGGCAAGTGGGTCACGATGGGCATCCCCTCCGACGGCCAGTACGGCATCCCCAAGGATGTGATATTCGGCTTCCCCGTCACCACGGAAAACGGCGAGTACAAGCTGGTCGAAGGCCTGGAAATCGACGAGTTCAGCCAGGAACGCATCAACAAGACGCTGAAGGAACTGCAGGACGAACAGGCTGGCGTCGCGCACCTGCTGTGATGACCGCCCCCGGCTATTCACTCGCTGTGCTCGTGTCACTCCACTCCCCGAGGGAGAGGCGCGGCTTGCCTTCGGGGCGGCCTTGCGGCCGCCACCGTGGCGTCGATCGAGGTGAGTGACATGCTGGACTGGAGCCCCGCGCTCTACCGCCGCTACGAAGACGAGCGCACGCGCCCCGCCCAGGAGCTGCTGGCGCGGGTTCCGCTGGCCGGGGCGAGCCGCGTGGTCGATCTCGGCTGCGGCCCCGGCAACTCCACCGAACTGCTGGTGCGCCGGTTTCCCGGCGCCGAGGCGACGGGCACCGACAACTCCGAGCCCATGCTGGCCAGCGCGCGCGAGCGGTTGCCGCAGGCCCGCTTCGAACTGAGCGACATCGCGACCTGGCAGCCGGCGCAAGCGCCGGACCTGATCTATGCCAACGCCTCGCTGCAGTGGGTGCCCGATCACGAAACATTGATTCCGCGGCTGTTCGCCTCCCTGGCACCCGGCGGCGTCCTCGCCGTCCAGATGCCGGACAACCGCGAGGAGCCCACCCATCGGCTGATGCGCGAAGTCGCAGCCGAGGCACCGTGGGCCCAGGCCATCGGTGATGCGGACAAGCTGCGCACCCGGCTCTTGCCGCTGTCCGGCTACTACGACCTGCTGGCTGGCGAGGCCGCACGAGTGGATGTCTGGCGCACGGCTTATCAGCACCCCATGGTCTCGGCCGGCGCCATCGTCGAATGGGTGCGCGGCACCGGTCTCAAGCCCTTCGTCGATCGCCTGCAGGCCGACCTGCAAGCGGGCTACCTGGCCGAGTACGAGCGGCGCGTCGACCGTGCCTATCCCCCGCGCAGCGACGGCAAGCGGCTGCTGGCCTTCCCGCGCATGTTCATCGTCGCGCAGCGCAAGCCATGAACGGTTCTTCCCATCCCAAGGATGTCCTGCTCGGTGCCCAGGCCGGCGCCGTGGTCCTGCCCGTGTGCGACCACTACAGCGGCGTGGAGGCGCGCATGCGCAAGAGCCTCGCCCTTCAAGCCGAAATGGCGCAGGAGTTCGGTGCCTGCGTTTTCGACGTCACGCTCGATTGCGAAGACGGTGCACCCGTGGGCGGCGAGGCCGAGCACGCGGCCCTGGTGACCGAGCTGGCCCTGGCCGCCGCGCCCGACATGCGGGTCGGCGTGCGCGTCCATCCTGTCGACCATCCGGCCTTCGCCGGCGACGTGATGACGATCGCCGGCCGCGCCGGCCATCGCCTCAGCCACCTGATGGTGCCGAAGGTGGAGTCGGCGCGGGACGTGCGCGAGGCGGTCGAGGCGCTCAATGCCGTCGGTGCGGAGGCGCTGCCGCTGCACGTGCTGATCGAGTCGCCCTTCGCCGTGCACAACGCCTTCGAGATCGCCGCCCATCCGCGCGTGCAGTCCCTCAGCTTCGGCCTGATGGACTTCGTCTCCGCCCACGGCGGCGCGATCCCTGCCGACGGCATGGGCGCCGCGGGCCAGTTCACCCACCCGCTGGTCGTGCGTGCCAAGCTGGATATCGCCTCGGCCGCGCATGCGCACGGCAAGGTGCCCTCGCACTGCGTGGTGACGGAGTTCAACGACGTCGAGGCGATGCGCGCTGCCGCCGCCAAGGCAGCCCGCGAGTTCGGTTACACGCGCATGTGGAGCATCCACCCGAACCAGATCCGGCCCATCCTCGAGGCCTTCGCGCCGGATGAGCGGCAGATTCAAACCGCTACAAAAATCATGGCGGCCGCGGTCTCCGCCGATTGGGCGCCCGTCAGTTTTGATGGCACATTGCACGACCGCGCGAGCTACCGTCATTTCTGGCAGGTACTTTCACGGGCACACGCTACCGGGCGCGCATTGCCGCCCGAGGCGCAGGCCTGGTTTGCGCCGGTGTCCTCCTGAAACCGAACTCCTCCAAAGGAAAGACCCATGAAGAAATTTGCCATCGCCATTGCATTGGGCCTCGCGTTGCCGCTCTCGGCCTTCGCCCAGGGTGCCGCTGACGCCGCGAAGCCGCCGCTGAAAGATCGCGCGAAGGACGCGGCCAAGAAGACCACGCAGAAGGTCGTGCCCAAGCGCGTCATCAAGAAGATCGAAGAGGCCAAGCCCATCAGCGAAGAGTCCGACGTGGTGCTCACACCCGAGGACCTGGCCGTCTCCAAGCGCGTGCTGACCGGCACCGTCAAGTGCGAACTCGGCGCCAGCGTCGCGATCGAGGCCAGCCAGAAGAAGGAAGGCTTCTTCATCCTGACGCACGGCAGCACCAAGTACTTCATGCACCCGGTCAACAGCCGCACCGGCGCCATCCGCCTGGAAGATCCCAAGGCCGAGGCCATGTGGCTGCAACTGGGCAACAAGTCCATGCTGATGAGCCAGAAGCAGGGCCTGCGCCTGGCCGACGAATGCCAGGCCACCGAGCAGGCCATGATGGCCGAGGACATGAAGAAGAACCCGCCCAAGAGCCTGTTCGACGGCGCGGATTCGGACACGAAGAAATAAGCCCCAGGCGCAGGCGGCCCGCCTTTTGCCAGGCCGCCACGGTTCCCGATCCGGAGAGAGAAAGATGTTGCAAGCCTACGTTGACCATGTCGCCGAGCGCGCCGCGCTCGGCATCCCGCCGCTGCCGCTGTCGGCCAAGCAGACCGGCGAAGTCATCGAACTGATGAAGACCGCGACCGCCGACGCCGGCGAGTTCCTGCTGAACCTGCTGACGCACCGCGTGCCGGCCGGCGTGGACGACGCGGCCAAGGTCAAGGCGAGCTACCTGGCGGCGGTGGCCCACGGCAGCGAGAAGAGCCTGCTGGTCTCGCGTGCCCACGCCACCGAGCTGCTGGGCACCATGCTCGGCGGCTACAACATCGGCCCGCTGATCGACCTGCTGGACGATGCCGAGGTCGGCGCCGTCGCGGCCGAGGGCCTGAAGAAAACACTGCTGATGTTCGACCAGTTCCATGACGTCAAGGAAAAGGCCGACAAGGGCAATGCCAACGCCAAGGCCGTGCTGCAGAGCTGGGCCGATGCCGAGTGGTTCACCAGCCGCCCCGAGGTGCCGCAAAGCCTGACCGTCACGGTCTTCAAGGTGCCCGGCGAGACCAACACCGACGACCTCTCGCCCGCGCCGGACGCCACCACCCGCCCCGACATCCCGATGCACGCGCTGGCGATGCTGAAGAACAAGCGCGAAGGCGCCCCCTTCTCGCCGGAGGAAGACGGCAAGCGCGGTCCGGTCAAGTTCATCGAGTCGCTGAAGGAAAAGGGCCACCAGGTCGCTTATGTGGGTGACGTGGTCGGCACCGGCTCCTCGCGCAAGAGCGCCACCAACTCGGTGCTTTGGTTCACCGGCCAGGACATCCCCTTCATTCCCAACAAACGCTTCGGCGGCGTGTGCCTGGGCAGCAAGATCGCTCCGATCTTCTACAACACCATGGAAGACGCGGGTGCGCTGCCCATCGAGCTGGACGTGAACCAGATGGACATGGGTGACGTGATCGAGCTGCGCCCCTACGAGGGCAAGGCCCTCAAGGACGGCAAGGTCATCGCCGAGTTCAAGGTCAAGAGCGACGTGCTGTTCGATGAAGTGCGCGCCGGCGGCCGCATTCCGCTGATCATCGGCCGGGGCCTGACGGCCAAGGCGCGCGAGGCGCTGGGCCTGCCGCCCTCGACCCTGTTCCGCCTGCCCGTGAGCCCCGAGGACACGAAGAAAGGCTTCTCGCTCGCACAGAAGATGGTGGGCCGCGCCTGTGGCCTTCCGGAAGGCCAGGGCGTGCGCCCGGGCACCTACTGCGAGCCGAAGATGACCTCCGTCGGCAGCCAGGACACCACCGGCCCGATGACCCGCGACGAACTCAAGGACCTGGCCTGCCTGGGCTTCAGCGCCGACCTGGTGATGCAGTCCTTCTGCCACACGGCGGCCTACCCCAAGAAGGTCGACGTGAAGATGCACCACGAGCTGCCGGACTTCATCAGCACGCGCGGCGGCGTGTCGCTGCGTCCGGGCGACGGCGTGATCCACAGCTGGCTCAACCGCCTCCTCACGCCCGACACCGTCGGCACCGGCGGCGACAGCCACACCCGCTTCCCGATCGGCATCAGCTTCCCGGCCGGCTCGGGGCTGGTCGCCTTCGCGGCCGCCACCGGCGTGATGCCTCTGGACATGCCTGAATCGGTGCTGGTGCGCTTCAAGGGCAAGATGCAGCCCGGCGTGACCCTGCGCGACCTGGTCAACGCGATCCCGCTCTACGCGATCAAGCAGGGCCTGCTCACGGTCGAGAAAAAGGGCAAGAAGAACATCTTCTCCGGCCGCATCCTCGAGATCGAGGGCCTGCCCGACCTGAAGGTGGAACAGGCGTTCGAACTCAGCGATGCCTCGGCCGAGCGCTCGGCCGCCGGCTGCACGGTGCACCTGAACAAGGAGCCGATCGCCGAATACATCAACAGCAACATCACGCTGATGAAGTGGATGATCGCCGAGGGCTACGCCGACGCGCGCACCCTGCAGCGCCGCATCGCCGCGCAGGAAGCCTGGCTCAAGAACCCGCAGCTGCTCAAGGCCGACGACGACGCCGAGTACGCCGCCGTGATCGAGATCGACCTGGCCGACATCCACGAGCCCATCGTGGCCTGCCCGAACGATCCGGACGACGTGAAGACGCTGTCCGACGTGGCCGGTGCAAAGATCGACGAAGTCTTCATCGGCTCCTGCATGACCAACATCGGCCACTTCCGCGCAGCCTCCAAGCTGCTGGAAGGCAAGCGCGACATCCCGGTCAAACTGTGGATCGCGCCGCCCACCAAGATGGACGCGCACCAGCTCACCGAAGAAGGCCACTACGGCGTGTTCGGCAATGCCGGCGCGCGGACCGAGATGCCCGGCTGCTCGCTGTGCATGGGCAACCAGGCGCAGGTGCGAGAGGGCGCGACGGTGATGTCGACCAGCACCCGCAACTTCCCCAACCGCCTGGGCAAGAACACCAACGTGTACCTGGGCAGCGCCGAACTGGCCGCGATCTGCTCGCGCCTGGGCCGCATCCCGACCAAGGAGGAGTACATGGCCAGCGCCGGCGTGCTCGAAGCGTCGAGCGACCAGATCTACCAGTACCTGAACTTCGACAAGATCGAGGAGTTCACCGAGGCCGCGGCCACGGTCACGGCCTGAGCGCCGTTCGCTGACGAAAGCCCGCCTCGGCGGGCTTTTGTTTTTCTGCGGTCGCCGCGATCAGCTGACGCGCAGCTTTTCGTGGTCCGCCATCTGCTTGGGTGGATTGCCCGTGACGGCCGAGGTGGCCATCTTGAGCAACTGGACCATCTTGCTGTCCTTGACGTCCCAGTATTCCGCTTCGACGATCTGCACCGCGAGCAGGCCCAGGTTGGGGTCCGATGCGCCCTTCGGGAACCAGGCCTTCGCCATCGTATTGAAGAGCGCTTCCTTCATCGCCATGTCGTCGACCATCGAGGCGCGCCCGGCCACCGACACGTAGCTGTCGGCATCGGTGTTCGCATATGCCACGTTCACGACCGGATCGGCCGCGATGTGCTGCGCGATCTCGCCGTCCTTGGGAATGAAGAAGAACAGCGTGGCAGCTTCGTCGATGTTCTTGCTCTGCGTGGTGAGCGGGTGGCTGTGGAGCTGGCCGTCGCCATGGCGGTGCGTCAGCATGCCGAAACGCGTGTCCTTGATCAGATCCCAAAGCTTGTCGTAGTGGTCGTTGGTGGGCATGGCATCTCCATCGGGTTCGAGGGTTGAAAGGGATGCCGGCCAAGCTGGTGCCCATCGGGCGTCCACGCCGACGCGAATGATCGCATCTGCTTGTGGGCCGTCGCCGACCCTCCGTCAGCCGGATGCCTGTGTTGCCAAGGCCGCGAGCAGGGCGGCGGTCTGCGGATCCGCCGGAAAGAAGGATTCCACCGCCAGCTCCTGCAGCGTGACGTCGACCGGCGTACCGAAGATCGTGGTGGTGCTGATGAAGCTCAGCACCCCGTGGGGGGTCACGTACTGGAAGGGCACCGCGACGCCGGCCAGCGGGCTGTGGTTTCCCGGCGTGTCGTGGCTCACCTGCGGTGCCGGATAGGCGGCCAGCTCGTCGTGCAGGGCCGCGAGGGTGGTGTCGCCGGTGGTGGCGATCTGCTGCTGCAGGCGCTCCAGCAGATGGGCGCGCCACTGCGCCAGGTTCGCGATGCGCGGAGCAACGCCCTGCGGGTGCAGGCTCATCCGCAGGACGTTGACGGGGGGCGTCAGCAGGTGGGGCGAGGCGCCCTCCATCAGCAGCGGCACCAGGGCGTTGTGCGCGACCAGGTTCCAGTGGCGGTCCACCGCGAGCGCAGGAAAAGGCTCGTGCCCCTTCAAAACCAGTTCCACCGCCTGCCGGGCGGGCGCCAGGGCCGGGTCGTCCAGCGAGCGCTGCCTGTACATGGGCGCGTAGCCGGCCGCCACCAGCAGCGTGTTGCGCTCCCGCAAGGGCACATCCAGCCGCTCGGCCAGGCGCAGCACCATCTCGCGGCTGGGCTCGGCGCGGCCGGTCTCGACATAGCTCAGGTGGCGCGTCGAGACCTGGGCCTCGTTCGCCAGGTCGAGCTGGCTCAGGCGGCGGTGCTGGCGCCAGCGGCGCAGATGCGCGCCGAAGGAATCGGCGGCGGTGGGCGGCGTCGAAAGCAAGGTCATGGCCGCCATCCTAGTGAAGCGGCGCGCAACAGCCATGACCTCGCAGGTCATCGCCCGCGGACGCGGGGGCGCGCCAGGGTGACATCGTGCTGGGCGCCGGGTCCGGCGGCATGGGCTTGCGGCGCGCTCAGGGATGCGCCTTCCGATCCTCCCCCTCGTCGTGGAACCCTGCTATCTTTGGGGCGCTTTCACGATCCCCCCAGAAGGAGTTCCTCATGCCCCAAGCACCGGCGCACGCTTTTGCCTCCACTCTCAAGACCTTCAAGACTGCATCGGGCACAGCCGGTAAATATTGGTCCCTCAAGGAACTCGCCAAGCAATACCCCAACGTCGGCAAGCTGCCGGTCTCGATCCGCATCGTGCTCGAGTCGGTGCTGCGCAACTGCGACGGGCAGAAGGTCACGGCCGGGCACGTGGAGCAACTGGCCAACTGGGCGCCCAATGCGGAGCGTACCGACGAGATCCCCTTCGTCGTCACGCGCGTGGTGCTGCAGGACTTCACCGGCGTGCCGCTGCTGGCCGACCTGGCCGCCATGCGCAGCGTGGCGCAGACGCTGGGCAAGTCGCCCAAGACCATCGAACCGCTGGTGCCGGTGGACCTGGTGGTCGACCATTCGGTGATGGTGGACCACTTCGGCACGCCCAAGGCGCTGGACCTCAACATGAAGCTGGAATTCCAGCGCAACAACGAGCGCTACCAGTTCATGAAATGGGGCATGCAGGCCTTCGACACATTCGGCGTGGTGCCGCCGGGCTTCGGCATCGTGCACCAGGTCAACCTGGAGTATTTCGCGCGCGGCGTCTACAAGAGCCCCCACGACAAGGGCGACCCGCCGGTCTACTACCCGGATTCGCTGGTCGGCACGGACAGCCACACGACCATGATCAACGGCATCGGCGTGGTGGGCTGGGGCGTGGGCGGTATCGAGGCCGAGGCCGCGATGCTGGGCCAGCCCGTCTATTTCCTCACGCCGGACGTGGTGGGCTTCGAGCTCAGCGGCAAGCTGCGCGAGGGCGTCACCGCCACCGACCTGGTGCTGTACGTCACCAACATCCTGCGCAGCGAGAAGGTGGTGGGCAAGTTCGTCGAATTCTTCGGTCCCGGCGCGGCCTCGATTCCCGTGCCCGACCGCGCGACCATCGGCAACATGGCGCCCGAGTACGGCGCGACCATGGGCTTTTTCCCGGTCGACGCGGCAACGGTCGAGTACTTCCGTGGCACCGGCCGCACCGACAAGGAGATCGAGCGCTTCGAGGCCTACTACAAGGCGCAGGGCCTGTTCGGCATGCCGGCGCCCGGCGAACTCAACTACACCAAGGTGGTGAAGCTCGACCTCGGCACCGTCACGCCCAGCCTGGCCGGCCCCAAGCGGCCGCAGGACCGCATCGACCTCGGCCACCTGGCCACGCGCTTCACCGAGCTCTACAGCAAGCCCATCGAGGCCAACGGCTTCAACCAGCCGGCCGAGCAACTCAAGACGCGACACCCGATCGCGATGGCGCCTTCGCCCGCGGGCACGCGTGCCAACGAGGGCGACGTGACCATCGGCAACGGCGACGTGCTGATCGCGGCCATCACTTCCTGCACCAACACCTCCAATCCGAGCGTGCTCCTGGCCGCGGGCCTGCTGGCCAAGAAGGCGGTGGAGGCGGGGCTCACCGTCAAGCCGCACGTGAAGACCTCGCTGGCGCCGGGCTCGCGCATCGTCACGGAGTACCTCGAGAAGGCGGGACTGCTGCCTTACCTGGAAAAGCTGGGCTTCTACCTGGCGGGCTACGGCTGCACCACCTGCATCGGCAACGCGGGCGACCTGGCGCCGGAGATCAACGAGGTCATCACGCAGAACAACCTCGTCGCCGCCGCGGTGCTCTCGGGCAACCGCAACTTCGAGGCGCGCATCCATCCCAACATCAAGGCCAACTTCCTGGCCTCGCCGCCGCTGGTGGTGGCCTATGCCATCGCAGGCAATGTGATGGTCGACCTGATGACCCAGCCGGTGGGCAAGGGCAAGAAGGGAAAGGACGTCTACCTGGGCGACATCTGGCCGAGCGCGAAGGAGATCGACGAGAACCTGCGCTACGCGATGAATGCCAAGGCCTTCCGCAAGAACTACGAGCAGATCCAGGACAACCCGGGCAAGCTCTGGAGCAGCATCAAGGGCACCACGGGCCAGGTCTACGATTGGCCGGCCTCCACCTACATCGCCGAGCCGCCCTTCTTCGCCGGCTTCAAGATGGAGCCGCACGCCGCGGATGCGGGGTTCAAGGGTGCGCGCATCATGGCGCTGTTCGGCGACTCGATCACCACCGACCACATTTCGCCGGCCGGTTCGATCAAGGAGAGCTCGCCAGCGGGCATCTGGCTCAAGGCGAACGGCGTCTCGAAGGCCGACTTCAACAGCTACGGCTCGCGCCGCGGCAACCATGACGTGATGATGCGCGGCACCTTTGCCAACGTGCGCATCAAGAACCTCATGATCCCGCCCGGCCCGGACGGCTCGCGCGAGGAGGGCGGCCTGACGCTGTTCCAGCCCGGCGGCGAGAAGATGGCCATCTACGACGCCGCGATGAAGTACATCGAACAGGGCGTGCCCACCATCGTCTTCGGCGGCGAGGAGTACGGCACGGGTTCGTCGCGCGACTGGGCGGCCAAGGGGACGCAGTTGCTGGGCATCAAGGCGGTCGTCGCCCGCAGCTTCGAGCGCATCCACCGCGCCAACCTGGTCGGCATGGGCGTGCTGCCCCTTCAGTTCCGCGGCGCCGATTCGTGGGAAAGCCTCGGCCTGACCGGCGACGAGAAGATCGACGTGGTCATCGGCGGCGAGCTCAAGCCGCAGATGGACGTGAAGCTGGTGGTGCATCGCGCGGACGGCTCGCACCAGGAGGTGACGGTGCGCCTGCGCATCGACACGCCGATCGAGGTCGACTACTACAAGCACGGGGGGATTCTTCCGTTCGTGCTGCGGCAACTGCTCGCTGCCTGAGCGGGTGCCTCGCCCCGGGGCCGGCATGCTGGGCGCATGCCGGCTTTTTGCGTTTCCGCCCCGCCGATTCATCCGCCGAAGACGCACGGCCCACCGGGTACTTCAGCCGCCGGTTGCCCATTTCCGCCCGTTTTCGAGAATAATTCTCATTTTGTGATTTCGGGATTTTGCGGGTGACATCCATGACCGTCGCGGCGACCGCCGCCATCAGCCTCGATCAGCTACCCAGCCACCAGTGGGCCACGGTGCTGGAGGTTTCCAAGCCCGGAGACGCGGGACAACGCGACGTGGTTCTGCGGCTGACCGAAATCGGCTTCGTGCCCGGCGAGGTGGTGCGCATCGTTGCCACCGGCGTGCCGGGCCGCGAGCCGTTGGCCGTCCGCCTGGGCCACACCACCTTTGCCTTGCGTCGCCACGAGGCGGCGCTGGTGCGCGTGATGCCGGGAGCGTCGAACCATGGTTGAGGCGACCCTGAGCTTCCAGGCCGGCGCTGCGGTGTCTTCGGCGCCGCCCGAGCGCATCGCGCTCCTGGGCAATCCCAACTGTGGCAAGACGGCGCTCTTCAACCTGCTGACCGGCAGCCGCCAGAAGGTGGCGAACTACGCCGGCGTGACGGTCGAGCGCAAGGAGGGCCTGCTGCGCACGCCCTCCGGCCGCCGCGTGTTCGTGCTGGACCTGCCGGGCGCCTACAGCCTCAACGCCCTCTCCGCCGACGAGGCGGTCACGCGCGACGTGGTCACGGGCAAGAGCCAGGAGTCCTTGCCCGACCTGCTGGTGTGCGTGACCGATGCCACCAACCTGCGCCTGAACCTGCGGCTGGTGCTCGAGGCCAAGCGCCTGGGCCTGCCGATGGTGGTGGCGCTCAACATGACCGACATGGCGAGGAAGCAGGGCATCGCCATCGACGTGCCCCTGCTGTCGCGCGAACTCGGCGTGCCCGTGATCGAGACGGTCGGCGTGCATTCCGGCGGCGCGCAGGACCTGCTCGCGGCCCTCGACGCGCCAGTCGCCGTGCCGCAGACCGTGCACTGGCAGGCGCCCGACCTGGACGACGTGCTTGCCACGCAGCGCGAGGTGCGCCGCATCCTCGCGGCGGCGGTGCGCGAGCCGGCCGGCAGCCTGGACTTGAGCGACCGCATCGATCGCGTCGTCATGCATCCGCTGTGGGGGCTGCTGGTGCTGGCCGTCACCTTGTTCCTGATGTTCCAGGCCGTCTTCAGCTGGGCCGAGATGCCGATGGACGTGATCAAGAACGGCAGCGCCGCCGTCGGCGAGCTGGTGAAGCAGGCGGTGCCCGAAGGCATGCTGCAGAGTCTGCTGGTGGACGGGATCATCGCCGGCGTCGGCGGGGTGATCGTGTTCCTGCCGCAGATCCTGATCCTGTTCCTCTTCATCCTCGCGCTGGAGGATTCGGGTTACCTGCCGCGCGCCGCATTCCTGCTGGACCGCGTGATGGGCACGGTGGGGCTGTCGGGCCGTTCCTTCATTCCGTTGCTGTCCAGCTTCGCCTGCGCCATTCCCGGCGTGATGGCTGCGCGCACCATCGGCAACTGGCGCGACCGGCTGACCACCATCATGATCGCCCCGCTGATGACCTGCTCGGCGCGGCTGCCGGTGTATGCGCTGCTGATCGCGGCCTTCATCCCGGCGCGCAGCGTGGGCGGTGTGTTCAACCTGCAGGGCATCGTGCTGTTCGCGCTGTACGTCTTCGGCATCGTCTCGGCCATGGCGGTGGCCTGGGTCATGAAGCGCTTCCGCGACAAGCGCCAGCCATCGCCGCTGATGATGGAGCTGCCGGCCTACCGCTGGCCCAACCTGCGCAATCTGGCGCTGGGACTGTACGAGCGGGCGTGGATCTTCATCCAGCGCGTGGGCACCATCATCCTGACGCTCACCATCCTGCTGTGGTTTCTGTCGACCTTCCCCGCGCCGCCGGAGGGCGCGACGGGGCCCGCGATCCAGTACAGCCTGGCCGGCATCATCGGCCGTGGGTTGGAGCACGTCTTCGCGCCCATCGGCTTCAACTGGCAGATCTCGATCGCGCTGGTGCCGGGAATGGCAGCGCGCGAAGTGGCGGTGGGCGCGCTGGGCACGGTGTATGCGCTCTCGGCCACCGGCGACGACGTCGCGGGCGCGCTGGAGCCGCTGATCGCCGGGAGCTGGTCGCTGGCGACCGCGCTGTCGCTGCTGGTCTGGTACGTGTTCGCGCCGCAGTGCATCTCGACCCTCGCGACCGTCAAGCGCGAGACCGGCTCGTGGCGTTACGTCTGGATCATGGCTGGGTATTTGTTTGCGCTCGCCTACATGGCGTGCTGGGTGACTTATCGTGTCGCCCTGGCATTCACAGGAGGATGAGATGACACAGCAGATCATCGTCGGGCTGATCGTCGCCCTGGCCGCGCTGTACGCGGTCTGGCGCTGGATGCCCGCGCACTGGCGCCGCTCGGCGGCAGCCCATCTCGCGTCGGGCTCGCAGCGCGCGGGCCTGGTCGACGCGCAACGCGCCCGGAAGCTGGCCGAATCGCTGGCCAAGACCTCCGGTTGCGGTTCGTGCGACAGCTGCGGCAGCTGCGCGACCCCGGCCGCATCTCCGGCGGACACCCGCCAAGGAAAACCCTCCACACCCCAGCGCTGAGCGGCATGCGCGCCGCTCACATCCTGGTCGCCGGTGGCGGCATCGCCGGGCTGGCCAGCGCGCTCGCCTTGGGGCGCCGCCGCCATCGGGTCGACCTCTTCGAACAGGCCGTCGCCTTTTCCGAAATCGGTGCGGGTATCCAGCTGGGCCCGAATGTCGTGCACCGGCTGCAGGCACTGGGTGTCTGGGAACCGCTGATGCGGATCGCCGCCAAGCCCGAGGCGCTGGTGGTGCGCAGCGCCGTCCACGGCGGCGAGATCGCCCGGCTGCCGCTGGGCAACGCCATGCTGCGCAGCTACGGCGCGCCTTACCTCTGCGCCCATCGGGCCGACGTCCATGGACTGCTGCTGGCGGCGGTGCGCAGCAGCGGCGCCGTGACTCTGAACACCGGAACGCGCATCACCGACGCGGTGGCGCGTGCCGGCGCGGTCTGCGTCGCCAGCACCGGCGTGCGGGCCTGGGAGGGCGACGCACTGGTCGGTGCCGACGGGCTGTGGAGCGTCGTGCGCGCGCGCGTGACCGGCGACGCCTCACCGCCGCGCGAAACCGGCCACACGGCGTGGCGGGCCCTGGTGGCGCAATCGGCGCTGCCGGCATCGCTGCGCAGCACGCAGATCAGCGTCTGGCTCGGCCCGCGCCTGCACGCGGTGGCCTACCCCGTGCGCCGCGGCGAGGCCCTCAACGTCGTGGTGCTGGCCGAGGCCGCGCCCGCCGGCGATGCGCACGACTGGGACCAGGCCAGCAGCCTGTCGGCCCTGCAGGCCGCCACCGGCCGCACCGATGCGAGCCTGCAGGCCCTGCTGGACGCCATGCCCGCCTGGCGCGCCTGGACCTTGTGCGACCGTCCGCCGCTGAGCGGCCCGGAGCAGATGGCCGGCGAGCGCGTCGCCCTTGTGGGCGATGCGGCGCACCCCATGCTGCCCTACCTGGCGCAGGGGGCCGGCATGGCGATCGAGGACGGCGTGGCGCTGGCCGCGGCCCTGGACGGCTGCGGCGCCGAGGCGGTGCCTGAGAGGCTGGAGCGCTATGCCCGGGCGCGTTGGCAGCGCAACGCCCAGGTCCAGGCCCGGGCGCGCCGCAACGGCGAGATCTTTCACGCGACCGGGCTGATGCGGTTTGGGCGCGACACGGCCCTCCGATGGCTGGGGCCGCGCTTGCTTGACGTGCCGTGGCTTTATGGCGCTTAGAAACCGCCAGGCCTGCAAGTCGTGACTTTCGTTCTCAGGCTCCCGCGTGGCGTGTCCTCGGGGTCAGAGCTGGAAGCTCTGCAGATGGTCGACCCGCTCGGCCAGGCCCTCGGGCCCGAGGTAGTGGCTCACCTCGCCGGTGCGCACCTCGGCGAGCGAGCGCTCGAGATCGGCCAGCATGTCCTGGCGGGTTTTCTCGAAAGCGGCCGCCAGGTCGTCGTGGCTTCGCTGGTAGGCGTCGCCGATCACGCGCGCGGCGGCGGGCGCGCCGCAGGCCACGCACTCGGCCATCGCGGTGACGCTGGGCTGGGCGCCGCGTTCCAGCAGCAAGGTCACCAGCTCGGGCGAGACCGCGCTGTCGATGCCGTCCAACGCATCCGGCGAGACCGGCGCGCCGGCGCGGGCAAGTGCAGCGGCGGCATGGTGCGCGCCATGCGACAGCGCCAGGTCGGTGGCCGTCGCGCTGCCCAGCAACGGCCCGTCGAAGGACACGCCGGCGGCAGCCAGCCGCTCGACCAGGGTCGCATCGTCGGTCGCCACCGCGTGGCGCAGCGCGATGCGCGAAAGGGCGCCGTCGCGGTCCAGCGTGCCGGCGGCCAGCGGCGTGCGCCAGTCGACCGTCGCGCGCCGATAGAACGCCACCACCTTGTCCACCAGCTCGAGCGCGAGGCCGTGATCCTGGTGCCGCTCGTCCAGGTACTCGAGCAGCGCCTGCCCGGTGAAGTAGTCGCCGGCCGGTTCGAGCGGGTCCTCGTCCAGCCGCAGCATGGCGAAGGCCGCGGGCAGGTCGTGCGCGATGGTGGTCAGGCCGTCCTCGTGCATCGCGTACGCCCAGGTTTCGGGAAGGCCCTGCTTCCAGGCCAGGATGTGGCCGTAGTCGGGACCGCGCTCGACCACCGCGTAGATGCGGTGCGTGGATTCGAAGCCGCCGAAGGGCAATGCGGTGAGCAGGCCGTCCCACGGCTCGCCTCGCGCCGCGGCGGAATCCCGTGCGCGTTCCTGTTCGTGGGCGATCCAGCCCTGCAGGTCGTGCTCGCCATCGCTGCCGTTCCAGAACAGCTCGCTCCAGTTCACCGCCTCCTCGCTCCCGTTCATCCGCAGGTGCAGGTCGTAGTCGATGCGGCCGCCCGCCGTACGCTGCCAGAGTCCGACCAGTTCGGGGGGCAGGGGGCCTGCGCACACGGCCTGGACGGCCGCGATCTGCTCGGCCGGCATCGGGGCCTGGGCGTCGAAGATCACGCGCCCGGCGAAGAGCACGATGCCGTGCTCGCGCAGAAGGGCCAGTTCGTCATCGGCAAAGTGGTCGCTCATGTCGTCTCCTTGTCGTCGGCGTGCACGGCGGCGGGCGCCGGGCCATGAAGGAGAGTATCAAGTTCTCAGGCAGGGAGGCGCACCACCCCGCGCGATGAATGCCCATCCGGGTGGGACGCGGTCTGGATCGTGCGATGGCCGCGTGGCATCCTCATTCCTTCACGGCGGGCCGCAGGCAATCGCGCAGGAGCGTGGCACATTCGCCCGCTGCCTCCACCGGCCAATGGACGGTGACCCGCGCGCCCTCTCGAATCAGCTCGATGCGGATATGGCGGTCGCCTGCCCGGGCGCCCTGCTTCGAGAGCGCGCCGACGAGGCGCGGCCACCAGCCGGTTTTCTCCGTTCGCGGCGCGGCGGCATCGCCCTGGATGGCGGCTGGCGGGCGCTCGGGTGTCGTGGGCTGAGCGGGCCGCGCTTCGAGCCTGGATCTGGGCTGGGCGGCCAGCGCCGGCGCCGGCGCCGATCCGCCTGGCCCGTCCTGCTGCTGCGATTCGATCCGCTTTGCCAGGTTCTGACCGAACTCGTCCCACATGCGATCGGCCTTGGTCTTCATCACACTCAGGCCGAAGCTGCCCAGGCGCCCCAGCACCTCCACCTTCACCTTCATGCGCAGCTCGGTGCTGCCGTCGGGCTGCTCGGCCAGGAACATCTCGCTCTGTTGTTTGAGCGAACTCGCCACCGAGGCGTCTTCGCCGGTGCCTTCGCAGCGCAGGTAGTGCGGCGCGCGTTGCTCGAGGATGGTCGTCTTGAGCCTGAACTTCGCGCTCACGAAGGCGATCTTCACCGCCATCAGGGCTTTGTATTCCGTGGGGCTCAGCACCTCGATCGACTGCATGCCGGGGACGCAGCCGCCCATCACCTGGGGGTCCAGCAACAGCGCCCACGCGCGCGCGGGCGGCGCGGCAATGACCAGGGTCTTCTCAATTTCCATGCATCTTCTCCGCGGCGTCCAGCACCGACTCCACGATCTGGCTGTAGCCGGTGCAGCGGCACAGGTTGCCGTTGAGCCCCTGGCGCACCTCGTGCTCCGTCGGGGCCGGGTTCTTCGCGAGCAATGCGCACGAGGCCATCAGGAAGCCCGGCGTGCAGTAGCCGCATTGCAGGCCGCCGCAGCGCATGAAGGCGTCCTGCACGGGGTGGAGCTGCTCGCCTTGCGCGAGGCCTTCGACCGTGGTGATGGCGCAGCCGTCGGCATGCACGGCCAGCGACAGGCAGGACTTGACCACCTCACCGTCGACCAGCACCGAGCAGGCGCCACAGACGCCGGTCTCGCAGCCGCGCTTGGTGCCCGTGAGATGCAGGTCGTCGCGCAGGAAGTCGGCGAGCAGGCGGCGCGCGGGGACGGCTGTGTCCTGCCGTTCCCCGTTGACGACCAGTGCGATCGCGTGAAGGCTCATGTCTCTTCTCCTTTCAGGCCGAACAGCTCGGCGATGGTGCGGCGGCACACGACCCGGACCATGTCGCGCCGGAAATCGGCGCAGCCGCGGTTGTCCGAGATCGGATCGATGTCGGCCGCGACGATGTCGGCGGCCTCCGCGGCCACCATCGGGTCGATGGTCTTGCCGCGCAGAAACGCCTCGGCGCGGGCAAGGCGGCCGGGGATGGGCACCGAGGCGCCCACGACCAGCCGCGCCTCGCGGCACAGCGCACCCTCGCGCCGCGCCACCAGGGACACGCTGGCGAGCGGCCGGTGCTCGGCGGCAGTGCGCATGAAGCGGGTGTAGCGGCCGTCGGTGCCGGGCTGCGGCGGCGGTACCCGAATCGCCACCAGCAGTTCGTCGGGCTCCAGCGCGGTGACGTAATAGTCCACCAGGAATTCTTCCATGGGCAGGGTGCGCTCGCCGCGCGCACTGGCCAGCACGACCTGCGCGCCATGCGCCATCAGGCAACCGGGCGGGTCGGTGGCGGGATCGGCATAGCAGAGATTGCCGCCCAGGGTGCCCTGGTTGCGCACCTGCGGGTTGGCGACCTGGGCGGCCATGGCGGCGAGCACGGGGTAGTGCCGCCGCACCACCTCGGCGCGTGCCAGCTCGGCATGCTTCACCAGCGCGCCGATGCGCAGGCCCTGCTGCGAATCGAACTCGATGCCATGCAGCCCGTCGAGCCGCAGGGCGGACACCACGTGCGAGGGCGTCACCATGCGTTGGCGCATCGCCAGCAGCAGCGCGGTGCCGCTGGCCATCACCCGGCATTCGTCGCCCAGGTCGGCCAGCATGCGGCTCGCCTCGGCCACGGTGCGCGGTTCGAGGAATTCGAAGTCATGCATGGCGCGGCTCCTCGCGGCGGCGCAGCGCGGCCAGCACCTTCTCGGGCGTGATCGGCAACTCCGTGATGCGCACGCCGATCGCGTCGAACACGGCATTGGCGATGGCGCCCGGGCCAGGCAGGATCGCCGTCTCGCTCGCCCCCTTGGCGCCGTAGGGGCCGTGGGGGTCGTTCGACTCCACGATGCCGCTGCGCAGCATCGGCAGCGCGTCGGGCGAAGGCATGGTGTAGTCGGCGAAGTTGCCGTTGACGATGCGGCCGTCCTCCACCTGCAGGCGCTCATACAGCGTCCAGCCGATGGCCTGTGCCGCGGCGCCGTTGCTCTGGCCGTGGACGGCTTGCGGGTTGAGGGCCTTGCCGCAATCGTCGGAGACGAAGCTGTCCACCAGCGTGACCTGGCCCGTCTCGGTGTCGACCTCGACCTCGACCGCCTGCGCCGCGAAGGAGTAGGCCGGCGCGATGTTGCCCATGAGCGTGTTCTTGTCGAACATCTCGGTCGCCGCGTCCCAGCTGCCGGTGACCTGGATGCCTTCGCCGCCATGCCGCCAGAGGTGTGCGCGGGCCAGCTCGGCCAGCGTGAGTCCGCGCTCGGGCGCGGCGCGCAGGTGAACCGTGCCACCCGCGCACTGCAGCTCGGCGACGGGCGCTTGCAGCATCGAGGCCGCCTGCTCGATCAGCTTGTCGCGCGCCGCGCCCGCCGCCACGATGGCCGCGTTGCCGGCCACGATGGTGACGCGCGAGGCCAGGGAGCCGATGCAGAAGGGCGCGCTGTCGGTGTCGGGCGCGACCACGTGGACGTGCGCGAGCGGAATGTCGAGCTCGTGCGCCACGACCTGCGACAGCATGGTCATCGCGCCCTGGCCCATGTCGGCCTCGCTGCAGTGCAGGACGACGCGCCCGTCTTCGTTGACTTTCAGCATGACGGTGGAGCCGTCCCAGTCGCCGATGGTGCGGTTGCCGCTCACGTGCATGGCCGCGGCCAGGCCGATGCCGCGCCGCCTGATGCCCTGGCGGGCCATGCGGCCGCGGCGCTCGTGCCAGCCGATGGCGGCGGCGCACTGCGCCAGGCATTCGACCAGGCCCGTGCTGCCGATCTTCCAGCCGTGCACCGAAGTCTCGCCCCGCTCGATCGCGTTGAGCCGGTGGACGTCCAGCGGATCGAGGTCGAGCTGGCGCGCCATGGTGTCGATATGGCTGTTCAGCGCGAACAGCATCTGTGTGCCGCCGAAGCCGCGGAAAGCGCCGTGCGGCGGCGTGTGCGTGTAGACCAGCGTGGCGCGCGAACGCACGTTGGCGTTGCGGTGCATGTTGTCGCTGCGCATGGCGCTGACGTGCATCACCTCCGCAGAGAGGCCGCTGTAGGCGCCGCAGTCGGCCACGATGCGCACGTCCTTGGCGATGATCCGTCCCGCCCGGTCCATGCCGAGCTTGAGCGTGATGCGCTCGGGCACGCTGGTCGCGCAGGCGAGGAAATCCTCCAGCCGGTTGTTCACCACGCGCACCGGCCGACCGGTGCGCAGCGCCAGCAGGCCGGCGATCAGGCTGTTGGCGTCCTCGATGATCTTGCCGCCGAAGCCTCCGCCGGTGGTCGCCTGGATCACGCGTACGCGGGAAACGGGCAATTCCAGCACCGCGGCCAGCCGGGCGCGCACCAGGAAGGCGGACTGGGTCGAGGTCCACACCTGCAGGCGGCCGTCGGGATCGATCGCCGCGACCGATGCCATCGGCTCCATGTAGCCGGGGTATTGCGAATGGGTGGTGTACGTCGCCTCGTGCACCAGGTGGGCTTGCGCGAAGGCCGCGTCGACGTCGCCGCGCTCGAAGCGGATCTCGTGCGAGACGTTGTCCGTGCGGCCGGAATGAACCGTCGGCGCATCCGGATCCAGCGCCTCTTCGGGCGTGAGGATGGCCGGCAGCTCCTCGTACTCGACCTCGATCAGGTCCAGCGCGTCGCGCGCGATCTCTTCGGTCGCCGCGGCGACGGCGGCCACTTCCTCGCCCGCGAAGCGCACCACGTCGCGGGCCAGCGTCAGCCGCTCCTTGTGGTGCACGCCCCAGGGCACCTGCGGCCCGTCGGCGCCCGTCGCGACCGCCTTGACGCCGGGCAGCGCGAGGGCCCGCGACACGTCGACGCGCACGATGCGGGCGTGCGGATAGGGGCTGCGCAGCACCTTCCCGTGCAGCATGCCGGGCAACTGGATGTCGCCGGCGTACTGCGCGCGCCCCATGACCTTGGCGCGTGCGTTGACCTGGGGCACCGAGGTACCCAGCGTGGATGCACTCATGGGAGCCCGTCTCAGTCGGCCGTGATGGCCAGGTCCTTGATCAGCTTGCCCATCACCTGGTACTCGTTGGCATTGGTCTTCGCCAGCACCTCGGGCGCGCCGCCGACGGGCAGGGCGCCGAAGGTCGCCAGCTTGGCCACCACCTCGGGGGACTTGAGGATCTCGTTCAGGTGCCCGTTGAGCAGGCGCACGAGATCCGCCGGCGTCCCCTTGGGCGCGAAAAAGCCGTTCCAGGCGCCGACCACCACGTCCCTGTAGCCTGCCTCCACCAGGGTGGGCACGTTGGGCGCGAGCGGCGAGCGTTTCGCATCGCCGATGGCCAGCGGGATCAGCCGGTTCTGGCTGGTGTACTGGCTGACGACGCCGAGCGTCACCCAGGCGGTGTCCACGTGGCCGGCCACGACGTCGTTGACCGAGGGCGCGACGCCGCGGTAGGGCACGTGCGTGATCTTCACGCCGGCGGCGCGGTTGAGCCACTCCCCGACGATGTGCATCGGCGAGCCGGCGCCGGGGCTGGCGTAGGTGAGCGCCTTGCCGGATCGGGCCTGGGCGACCATTTCCGGCACCGACTTCGCGCCCACGCCGGGGTACGCCACCAGCACCAGGGGCTGGGTGGCGATCTGGATGATGGGCTCGAAGCCGTGGAGCACGTCGTAGCTGGCCGCCGGCGACAGTCGCATCACCATGGGGGCGGTGGTGAAGGGGTTGGGCGTGAAGAGAAGCGTATAGCCGTCGGGTGCGGCGCGGCCGACGAAGCCGTTGCCGAGCGTCCCGCCCGCGCCAGGCTTGTTGTCGACGACCACCGGCTGATGGAGGCGCTGTGACAAGCGCTCGCCCAGCATGCGCGCGATCGAGTCGGTGTCGCTGCCGGGCGGGTAGGAGACCACGATGGAAATCGGCCTGGCGGGGTAGGCTGCTTGCGCTTGCGCTGCCGCCGGAAGGATGGCGCAGCAGCAGCCCCCGGCGAGCGCGAGGGCGCCGAGTGCAAGTTGACGTCGAAGGGTGTTCATCTGGGTGGCTCCTGGGCTTCGCCCGCTGCAGGTGGTTGAGGAAGGCGAGCGGATTCTGGAAGCCGGCTCTTTGCGCCGCCAGACATAATTTCACTCAATGAACCAATCCAGACGCGACGCCTTCCGCAGCGCCGGCCCCGCCCCGGGCGTGAAACCGATCACCGCGCTGCGCCGCGGGCTCGAGGTGTTCTGGTCGATCCAGCAGTCGTCCGCCGTCACGCTGGCCGACCTGCATCGTCAGACCGGCATGTCCAAGGCCACGCTGCTGCGCATTCTGAGGACCTTGCAGGAGGCGGGCTGGATCGCCCGCAACGAGGTGGAGAACCGCTACGTGCCCGCGGCCAGCCCCGGCGAATCGGGTCTGGCGGAGGAATGGCGTACGCGCTTGTCGGCGCTCGCGAGCCAGCCGCGCGAGCAACTGCAGAAGGTGGTTCCCTGGCCGATCGACCTGGCGGTGCGCGATGGGCTGGCGATGCTCATTCTCGACACGAACCGGCCGATCAACGGCCTGGCGGTGAACTACCGCGTGCTCGGCTTCCGCCCGCGGCTGCTGCTGTCATCGCTAGGGCGCTGCTACCTGGCCTTCTGCCCGGATGCCGAGCGCCGCAGGCTGCTGGCCGCGCTGGCGCGGTCACCCTACGAGGTCGATCGCGCCGCGTTGAAGTCGCACGGGGCGCAGGACTGGCCGGCGCGCTACCGCGCCCAGGGCTATGCCTCGCGCGACCCGAGCCCGACGAGCCTGGATTCTCCGGAGCGCTTCGGCGCGATCTCCGTGCCGATCCTGCAGGGCAACACCGTGGTGGGCTGCATCAGCTGCGCGTGGCTGCCGGCGGTCGCCTCCGAGCAGGAGATCGTGAAGCGCCATCTCGCCGACCTGAAGGCGGCCGCGCAGGCGGTGCAAAGCCGCCTGGCCGCGGCGAAGTTTCCGGCCGTGCCGCCGGGGACGGCCGAAGCCTAGAGATCGGTGCGCAGCTTCCAGATTTCGGGGAACAGCACCACGTCGAGCATCTTGCGCAGATAGCTCACCCCGCCGGTGCCGCCGGTGCCGCGCTTGAAGCCGATCACGCGCTCCACGGTGGTCACGTGGCGGAAGCGCCAGAGGCGGAAGGCGTCCTCGAGGTCCGTCAGCTCTTCGCCCAGCTGATACAGGTGCCAGTGGTTCTTCGGGTCGCGGTAGACGGCTAGCCAGGCCTGCTCGACGCCGTCACTGAGTTCGTAGGCCTTCGTCCAGTCGCGCTCGAGGTGGTCGGTGGGGATGTCGAAGCCACGGCGCGCCAGCAGTCGCAGCGCCTCGTCATACAGCGAAGGCGCGCGCCAGGCCGCTTCCACCTCGGCCAGCAGCTCGGGCCGATGGGAGTGAGGCTTGAGCATGGCCGCGTTCTTGTTGCCGAGCGCGAACTCGATGCAGCGGTATTGCCAGCTCTGAAAGCCGCTGGAGCTGCCCAGGTAGGGGCGCATCGCGCTGTACTCGGGCGGCGTCATGGTGGCCAGCACGTCCCAGGCATGGACCAACTGCTCCATGATGCGCGAGACGCGCGCCAGCATCTTGAAGGCACTGGCCAGGTCGTCCTGCGCGATGCAGCGGATGGCGGCGCGCAGCTCGTGCAGCATCAGCTTCATCCACAGCTCGCTGGTCTGGTGCTGGACGATGAAGAGCATCTCGTCGTGTGCCGGCGAGCGCGGGTGCTGGGCATTGAGGATGGCGTCCAGGCCCAGGTAGTCGCTGTAGCTCATCGAGGCGCTGAAGTCGAGCTTGGCGCCTTCTTCGTGGACGATGCGTTCGGTCGTCATGATGGTCCTCAGGTCACCGCCAGCTTCTGGTTGAACTCGGGGCGCTTCCATTCCTCGCCCTCCAGCACCTGCACCAGGTGATCGACCGAGCGCCAGACATCCTCGAAGCCGAGGTACAGCGGCGTGAAGCCGAATCGCAGGATGTCCGGCATCTGGCTGTCGCCTGCGCGGTAGTCGCCGATCACGCCGCGGGCGATCAGCGCCTGCACGATCGCGTAGGCGCCGGGTCCGTTGTCGGCCAGGGCCAGGCAGACCTGCGAGCCGCGCTGCGCGTGAGCGCGCGGCGTGACCAGCGTGAAGCGGCCGGGGCAGCGCTCTTCCACGAGGGCGATGAAGGCATCGGTCAGCGCCAGCGACTTGGCACGCAGCGCCGCCATGCTGCCGCGGCCCGCATCGTGGGCTTCGGCGGCGAGCACGGTGTCGATGCCGCATTCGAGCGCCGAGAGGGAAATGATCGGCTGCGTGCCGCACAGGTAGCGCGCGATGCCCGGCGCCGGCCGGTAGTGGGGCGAGAACTCGAAGGGCGCCGCGTGGCCGAACCAGCCCGACAGCGGCTGCTCGAACCGGCTCGCGTGGCGCGCATGCACCCACACGAAGGCCGGCGCGCCGGGCCCGCCGTTGAGGTATTTGTAGCCGCAGCCGATCGCGAAGTCGGCCTCGCAGTCGTTGAGCGCGACCGGCACCGCGCCGGCACTGTGAGCGAGGTCCCATATCGCCAGCGCGCCGGCGGCGTGGGCGGCGGCGGTGAGCGCCTTCATGTCGTGCATCGCGCCGGTGCGGTAATTGACGTGCGTGAGCATCAGCACGGCAAGCTCGCCGTTCAGCGCAGCGGGCAATCCGGCCGGGTCGTCGATGAGCTTCAGCACGAAGCCGCGCTCGCGGCACAGCGATTCGGCGATGTAGAGGTCGGTCGGGAAGTTGCTGCGTTCGCTGAGCACGACCTTGCGGCCGCTGTCCTTCATTTGCGTGAGGGCGGCGAACAGCACCTTGTAGAGGTTGACCGAGGTGCCGTCGGTGCACACCACCTCGCCGGGCGCGGCACCGATCAGGCGCGCTAGCTTGTCGCCCAGGCGCTGGGGCAGGTCGATCCAGCGGGCGCTGTTCCACGAGCGGATCAGGCCTTCGCCCCACTCGTGGCTCACCACTTCGGCGATGCGCGCCGGGGCCGCCTTCGGCAACACGCCGAGCGAGTTGCCGTCGAGGTAGATCACGCCCTCGGGGAGGATGAATTTGCCGCGCAGTGCGGCGAGCGGGTCTTCGGCGTCGAGCCGCCGGCAGTCGTCGAGGTTCATGGGTCAGGAGGTCTTCAGTTCGCGCAGCACGGCGCGCACGGGGGAGGCATCGGCCGTCACCAGCTTGAGCGGCAGCGCGATGAGTTCGTAGTCGCCTTCAGGCACCTCGTCGAGCACGAGGTTCTCCAGCACGCGCAGACCGAGGCGGCGGATCACCTGGTGGCTGTCGAGGGTCTTGCTGTCGGCCGGGTCGATGCTGGCGGTGTCGATGCCGATCAGCATCACGCCCTGCGCGGCCAGTCGCTCCACGGTGGCGGGCGCATAGGCGGCGAGGGCGCCGTCCCAGCGCTCGATCGGCGCGCGGCGGTAGGTGCGTACCAGCACGCGCGGCGGGAGGTCTTGCACCGCGTGGGCGAGATGCGCCCATTCGACCAGCGGCCCGCAGTCGATGGCATGGATGACGCGGCAGCGGCCGAGGTAGGGCGCGAGCGCCACCGTGCCGATGGATGAACCATCGGGGTCGTAGTGCAAAGGGGCATCGGCATGCGCGCCGACATGGGGCGAGAGCGTGATCTCGCTCACGTTGACCGGACAGCTCGGCCCGATGGTCGCCGCCCAGCGCTGGCGGTAAGGCGTGTCGCCGGGAAACACCGGCGCGCCTTCAAGCACCGGCGGCGAGATATCCCAGATGCGTTGGTTCATGGCGCGAAGTTAGCGCCGCGAGCCGGGTCGTGGTGTCGGTTATTTCCAACACCCTGGAAACATCGCTGTGGAGCGGTCTTCAGGCGGGCTGGCGGCCGAGCAGCAGATATTCCATCAACGCCTTCTGCACGTGCATGCGGTTCTCGGCCTCGTCCCACACCACCGACTGTGGGCCATCGATGACCTCGGCCTGCACCTCCTCGCCGCGGTGCGCCGGCAGACAGTGCATGAACAGCGCGTCGGGCTGGGCAGCGCGCATCATCTCTTCGTCCACGCACCATTCGGCGAAGGCGGCGCGGCGGGCCTCGTTCTCGGCCTCGTAGCCCATGCTGGTCCAGACGTCGGTGGTCACAAGGTCGGCGCCGCGGCAGGCTTCCATCGGGTCCTTGAAGACGCGGTAGCTGTCGGCCGAGCGGATACCGGCGACCGACTGGTCCACCTCGTAGCCGCTGGGCGTGCTCACGTGCACCTTGAAGCCCAGGATCTCCCCGGCCTGCAGCCAGGTGTTGGCCATGTTGTTGCCGTCGCCCACCCAGGCCACCGTGCGGCCCTTGATCGAGCCGCGGTGCTCGATGAAGGTGAAGATGTCGGCCAGGATCTGGCAGGGGTGGAACTCGTTGGTCAGGCCGTTGATCACCGGCACGCGCGAGTGCGCCGCGAAGGATTCGATCTTGGTCTGCTCGAAGGTGCGGATCATCACCAGGTCGACCATGCGGCTGATGACCTTGGCGCTGTCCTCGATGGGCTCGGCACGGCCGAGCTGGCTGTCGCCGGTGGTCAGGTGCACCACGCTGCCGCCGAGCTGGTACATGCCGGCCTCGAAGCTCACGCGGGTGCGCGTCGAAGCCTTCTCGAAGATCATGGCCAGCGTGCGATCGGTCAGCGGCCGGTGCTTTTCGTACGCCTTGAATTTCTTCTTGATCAGTGCGGCGCGCTCGAAGAGATAGGCATAGTCCTCGGCGGCGAAGTCCGAGAACTGAAGGTAGTGGCGCAGGTCGGGCGTCGTGTTCGTGTTGCTCATGATGTCGGTTCCGCGAGGAAGGTCTTCACGATGGGCGCCAGGATGGAGACGATCTCGTCCGCCTCGGCCACGCTGAGGATCAGCGGGGGCACCAGCCGGATCACGCTGTCGGCCGTCACGCTCAGGAGCAGTCCGGCCTCGCACGCGCGGTTGAGGATCACGCCGCAGGGCCGGTCGAGTTCGATGCCCAGCATCAGGCCCTGGCCGCGGACCTCCTTCACGCCCTTCAGGCCGCCCAGCTCGCGCTCCAGAGCGCTCTTGAGGTGCGCGCCCACGTTGGCGGCATTCTCGAGCAGCCTGTGCCCTTCCATGATGCGGATGGTCTCGATGCCGGCACGCATGGCGAGCGGATTGCCGCCGAAGGTGGTGCCGTGGTTGCCGGGACCGAAGAGGTTGGCGGCGCGCGGCCCGGCGACCACCGCGCCGACCGGCACGCCGGAGCCCAGGCCCTTCGCCAGGGGCATCACGTCGGGCTGGATGCCGGCCCACTGGTGTGCGAACCACTTGCCGGTGCGACCCATGCCGCATTGCACCTCGTCGATCATCATCAGCCAGTCGCGCTCGTCGCAGAGCTGGCGCACCTGGCGAAGGTACTCCCAGCGCATGGGGTGGATGCCGCCTTCGCCCTGGATGGTCTCGAAGAACACGGCCACCACGTTCGGATTGCCCTCGGTGGCCTTCTTCAAGGCGTCGAAGTCGTTGAGCGGCACGCGGATGAAACCCTCGACCAGGGGGCCGAAGCCCTTCTGCACCTTGGCGTTGCCGGTGGCGGACAGGGTGGCGATGCTGCGGCCGTGGAAGGCGGCTTCGTAGACCACGATCTCGGGTCGCTCGATGCCCTTGTCATGGCCGAACTTGCGCGCCAGCTTCAGCGCGGCCTCGTTCGCCTCCAGGCCGGTGGAGCAGAAGAAGACGTTGGTCAGGCCCGACAGCTCGGTCAGCTTCGCCGCGAGCTGCTCCTGGCCGGGCACGTGGTAGTAGTTGGAGCTGTGGATCAGCTTGCTGATCTGGTCCTGCAGGGCCGGCACCAGCTCGGGGTGGTTGTGGCCGAGCGTGTTGACTGCGATCCCGCCCAGACCGTCCAGATAGGCTCGGCCCTCGGTGTCCCAGACGCGGCAGCCCTGTCCGTGCGTCAGCGCGATCGGCAGGCGGCCGTAGGTGTTCATGACATGGGGCGAGGAGGGGGCGGCTGTGGCGCTCATGGGATCTCCGATACGGGGGAAGAAGGATTCTAGGGGGGTGCTTCGACCGTCGCGTTGAGGATTGCGCATCACAGCAATGCCCCGTCGCCGAGTGGCGGAGGGGACGCCGGATAGAATCCTTTGTGCAGCGCAACACGCGTCTGCCTCTCCTCGCGATCCATGGTCTCCCCCTCCGCCAAAGAAGTCTTCATCCAGGGCATCACCAAAGATGGCCGGACCTTTCGCCCGAGCGATTGGGCAGAGCGTCTCGCCGGTGTCATGTGTTCCTTCCGTCCCGGTGGACCGCAGCCTGGGAGCCACCTGAGCTACTCGCCCTGGTGTGTGCCGACGGTGGTCAACGGCATCAAATGCGTGGTGGTCAGCAGCGAATTGCGGGAGGCCGAGGTGATGGCCTGGGACTTCGTGATGAACTTCGCTCGGGACAACGAACTGCAGGTCGCCGAGGCCTGCCTGGTGCCGGATGTGCCGCCGCCGGCCCTCCCTCGGAAATAGACACGCCAAGAAGACACGCCAAGACGTCGACGCCCATCAGTGTCGATCGATCAACTTTGCGCCCATGAAAAAACCGCCCGAAGGCGGTTATTCACTTTGCTGCAGCGCACCCGGTCAAACGGCGGACTGGCGCGCGGCCGGTCCGGGCTTGCCTGAAGACGTCAGGCGGCGGCCTTTTCGGCGAGGGCCAGGGTCTTGACCTTGGCTGCCAGGCGGCTCTTGTCGCGAGCGGCCTTGTTCTTGTGGAAGATGCCCTTGTCGGCGACGCTGTCGACGATGCTCTGGGCCTTCGCGAAGAGCTCCGCCGCCTTGGTCTTGTCGCCGGCCACGACGGCCTTCTCGACATTCTTCACAGCAGTGCGGTACTTGGAACGCAGCGAGGTGTTCGCGGCGTTGAGCTTGGTGTCCTGGCGGACGCGCTTGCGGCCCGATGCGAGGCGCGGGTTCTTTTTCTTGGGTTTGGACGATGCCATGGCTGGTGTTCCTTACAGTGTCTGGGGATGATGCAGCAAAGCCCTCCATTATAGGCGAAGCGAAGATGCCGGGCCCTCGTGCCGGGAAGAGCACGCGCCGGCACATACACTTCCGGCCGTGTCGCTTTTCAAATCCGCCTCCACCGTCTCGCTCCTGACGCTCGCCTCCCGCATCACCGGATTGATCCGCGACGTGCTCATGACCTCGGTGTTCGGCGTCAGTGCGATGACTGACGCGTTCTACGTTGCCTTCCGCATTCCCAATCTGTTCCGGCGGGTGTTCGGCGAAGGTGCCTTCAGCCAGGCCTTCGTTCCGGTGCTGGCGGCCACAAAGACCCAGCAGGGCGATGCCGGCGCCAAGGCGCTGGTCGACCACGTGGGAACACTGCTGACCTGGTTGCTGGTGCTTTTCTGCGTGGCGGGCGTGGTCGGCGCGCCGCTGATGGTCTGGGCCATGGCCAGCGGCCTGCAGAGAAACCCCGAGAGCTTCGAGTCCGCGGTCCTCATGACCCGCTGGATGTTCCCCTACATCGGCTTCATGTCGCTCGTAGCGCTGGCCGGCGGGATCCTCAACACCTGGCGCCGGTTCGCGGTGCCGGCGGCCGCGCCCGTGCTGCTGAACGTGGCGCTGATCCTCTCGATCGTGCTGGGTGCCCCCTGGTTCCGGCGGATGGGCATCGAGCCCATCTATGCCCAATGCGCCGGCGTGATGGTCGGCGGGGTGCTGCAGCTGGCCCTGCAGATTCCCGCCTTGCGGGCGCTGGGCATGATGCCGCGCGTCGGACTCGGCCTGCGCGCCATCCGCACCGCCTGGGCCGATCCGGACACGCGGCGCATCGCGCGGCTCATGCTGCCGGCGTTGATCGGCGTCAGCGTGGCGCAGATCTCACTGCTCATCAATACGCAGATCGCCTCGCACCTCGCCACCGGCAGCGTGAGCTGGATCACCAACGCCGACCGGCTGATGGAATTCCCGACCGCGCTGCTCGGCGTGGCCCTGGGGGTGGTACTGATGCCGCAGCTGTCGGCGGCGCGGGCGGCCAAGGACGATGCGCGCTACTCGGCCATGCTGGACTGGGGCCTGCGGCTGGTGGTGCTGCTGTCGGTGCCCTGCGCGCTGGCGTTGCTGGTGTTCTCGCGACCGCTGGTGGCGGTGCTGTTCCACAACGGCGCCTTCAACGAATTCCACGTGCAGCGGACCAGCCTGGCGCTGATGGGCTATGGCGTCGGCCTGGTCGGGCTGGTGGCGGTCAAGGTGCTGGCGCCGGGCTACTACGCCAGGCACGACACGCGCACGCCGATGCTGATCGCGGTGGCCGTGCTCCTGCTCACCCAGTTGCTCAACGTCGTGCTGGTGCCGATCCTCCAGCATGCGGCACTCACGCTGACCATTGCGATCGGCGCGATGGTCAACGCGACGTGGCTGCTCGTCGGGCTGATCCGGCGCGGCAGCTACAAGCCCTTGCCGGGGTGGGGCCGGTTCCTGTTGCAGGTGCTGTTGGCCACCTTGGTCCTGGGTGCGCTGCTGGTCTGGGGCGACCGCCATTTCGACTGGATCGGCCTGCAGGCGCAGCGCCTGCTGCGCATCGGCCTCCTGGCCGCGCTGGTGGCGGGCGCG
The DNA here is from genome assembly GCF_039541515.1 of Variovorax defluvii. Taxonomy (NCBI): domain Bacteria; kingdom Pseudomonadati; phylum Pseudomonadota; class Betaproteobacteria; order Burkholderiales; family Comamonadaceae; genus Variovorax; species Variovorax defluvii. The sequence continues at coordinate 24,720 of NZ_BAABGJ010000001.1, read as the reverse complement.
GCGCTGCTCTATTTCACGGTGCTGGCGCTCGTGGGTGTCAGGCTGCGCAGCTTCGTGCGCCACTGATGCTCTGCATCCAGCGGTGCTTGCCCTGCCTTGACGCTGGTCACCGCCTCCTCTACAAAGCCACATGACGTTCAGCTTCAAGGCGCCTTCCGCGCTCGAATACTTCGAATCGCTGGTCCGGAGCGACGACCACTTTCCCCTGCTCGAAGCTGCGGCGAGCCTCGCGCAGGACGAATACCCCGAACTCGACGTCCAGCAGGTTCTGGGCGACGTCGATCAGTTGCTCGCACGGCTCAAGCGGCGTTTGCCTGCCGATGCCGCGCCGCTGCAGCGCCTGCGCGCGCTCAACCAGTTCTTTTTCCACGACCTGAGTTTCGGCGGCAACGTCAACGACTACTACGACCCCGACAACAGCTACCTCAATGCGGTGCTGCGCACGCGCCGCGGCATTCCGATCTCGCTGGCGGTGCTGTGGATGGAGCTCGCCCAGGGGCTGGGCCTGCAGGCCCGCGGCGTGGGGTTTCCGGGGCACTTCATGCTCAAGGTCACGCTGCCCAAGGGGCAGGTGGTGATCGATCCCTTCACGGGCAAGTCACTCTCGCGCGAAGAGCTGAGCGAACGCCTGGAGCCCTACAAGCGCAGCAGCGGCCTGGTGGGTGACTTCGACGTGCCCCTGGGCTTGTACCTGCAGCCGGCTTCGCCGCGCGAGATCATCGGCCGGATGCTGCGCAACCTGAAGGAAATCCACCGCTCGCAGGAAGACTGGCAGCGCGCCATCGCAGTGCAGAACCGGCTGGTCGCGCTGCTGCCGGAGGCATGGGGCGAGCACCGCGACCGCGGCCTGGCCCATGCGGAGCAGGGCAACACGGCGCAGGCCGTGCGCGACCTGGAGACCTACCTGGCGCACGCGGAGGACGCACTCGACATCGACGCCATCACCGAGCGTGTCGCTGCCTTGCGCCGCGCGGAGAGCTGATGGCGCAGGGCAGCGAAGGCAAAATCGCGCCGGTCGACCTCGGGACGCGGCACGAGTTCCACGGCATCCAGCCGGTGCTGCCGGTCGCCGATGCGGCGCGCGCCGCACGCTATTTCTGCGAGGTACTGGGCTTCGAGCTCGACTTCATCGCAGGCGAGCCGCCGAGCTATGCACGCGTCAAGAAGGGCGACCGCAGCTATGGCGATCCGGTCTATATCCGGCTGTGGCAATGCGGCCGCGGCGAGGCCGAACCCTGGCGCGGAGAGATCGTGATCCATGTCGGCCGGGATGTGGACGGCCTGCACGCCGCCTACGTCAAGCGCGGCGTTCGAGTGATCGAGCCGCCCGCTTCGCAGCCCTGGGGCCTGCGCGAGTTCGCGATCCGCGAACCCGACGGGCACGTGCTGCGCTTCTGCGGCTATCTCTGAGACGGCGAGCCTGCGAGACCGAACTGCCGCCAGGCGCGGCGCAGTTGCGTGTCGGAGCCGAAGCCAGACATTTCCGCGGCGCGCGTGACGCTGGCGCCCGACTGCAGCGCGAGCTGCGCGGTCGCGAGCCGCAGGCGCCGCAGATAGGTGAGCGGCGCGGTCCCGGCATGTTCGACGAAAAGGCGTGTCAGGTGCCGGGGCGAGGTGCGGGCAACCTGGGCCATGCGCGGCACGCTCCAGTCCTGATGAGGCGCCTCGCACACGGCGTCTTGCACGCGGTGCAGCGCCGGGTGCAGGTGGTTGCGATAGGCCAGGAAGGGCGACAGCTCCGGGTCCTGCGGCCCGCGCCGCAGCGCTACCACCATGGTCTGCGCGACCTGGGCCGCCAGCACCTCGCCGCAGGTCTGGGCGATCCGGTGCAGCATCAGGTCGATGCCGGTGGTGACGCCCGCGCTGCTGCACAGGGGTGGGTCGATGACGAACACCCGGTTGGCCACCACCTCGCAGCGCGGCTCGGTCCGGCGCAGTTCGTCGAGGTGGTGGTGGTGCGTGGTGACCCGGCGGCCCGCCAGCACGCCGGCATGCGCCGCGAGCAGGGCGCCGGCGCAGATGGTTACCAGCTCCAGGCGGCCTGCCTCGAAGCGCAAGCCCCGCAGCCAGTGCAGCAAGGCCTGCGCCTCCGGGGCCTCGACCGAGAGGGTGTGGCCCGGCAGGCCCACCAGCACCACCCAGGCCGGCCCGTCCCAGCCGGTCGGCAGGGGCGACAAGCCGCTGAGGGTGATACCCACCGAGCCGGCCGCGTCCGGGCTCGGCGAAGCGAATTCAATCGCGAAGCGCTCGGGCTGCCCGGCTGCGCGCAGCAGCTGGTTGGTGATGCGCAGCGCTTCGGCCGGCCCGGCCCAGTCCAGCACCAGGCTGTGGGGCAGGAGCGCAAAGACGACCCGGATCAGCGGCGGACTGCGCATCGCGTCAGGCGCAAGCTCAGGCGGCGGCCATCGCCCCCGCACGCTCCAACGCCTGGGCGACCGTGCAGACCTTCGCGAAGCGGCCTTCGAGCACGGTGGCCGTCCTCGCCTTGATGTCGGCGGCGGACAGCGGTCGTCCATCCGGCTGCGTCATGTCGAAGGTCAGGGTGGCGTCAGGCACGAAATCGACTGCCCAGCCCAGGTCGGAGGCATGGCGGGTGGTGGTCTCGCAGCATTGCTCGGTGCGGATCCCGCTCACGATCAGCCGCCCGATGCCCTGCTGCGTGAGCCACACATCGAGGCCGGTGCCGACCAGCGCGCTGTGCCGGTGCTTCGTGTAGGTGGCGGCAGCCTCGAAGGGCGCCAGTTCGGCCAGGGCGCGCACGTGGCCGGATTCGACCGCGAAGGGATTCGCCGGCTCGGCCGGGCCGTCGACGTGGAAGATGCGCACGACCGGGACACCGGCGGCCGTGCAGCCCTCGATCAGGGCGTTCTGCGCGGCAACATAGGCGCCCAGGTCGCGCGGCGTGAAATAGGGGCGGTGGCGGAACGACTCCTGGGCGTCGATCACGATCAGACAAGATTTCATGGTGGCAATCTCCTGGGTGGGGGATGATGCGCCTGATTTTTCCTGGCTGCCCGCGCCCCGTCCGCCTCGTGCAGGACAGGAATCGATCAGATCAGGACATGCCTGCTCAGACGAGCCGCGCGGCCTGCAGCTCTTTCTTGAGGTAGGCGTAGAAGAGCGGTGCCGCCACCAGCCCCGCCGGGCCGAATACGGCCTCGGCCACGAACATCACCGCCAGCAGTTCCCAGACGCCCATCTGCGTGCGTGCCCCCACCACCTTGGCGTTGATGAAGTACTCGGCCTTGTGGATGAGGATGAGAAAGGCCAGGCAGGCCAGCGCGGTGAGCGGCGACACCGCCAGCCCTACCAGCGTGATCACCGTGTTGCACAGCAGGTTGCCGACGATCGGCACCAGGCCTGCGACGAAGGTCAGAGTGATCAGCGCCGGGGTATAGGGCAACTCCATCTTCCACAGCGGCAGCATGAAGAGCAGGAAGATCGCGGTCAGCAAAGTGTTGAAGGCGGCGATCCAGAACTGCGCCGCCACGATCTGGCCGAAGGCCTCGCCGAACAAGGTGATGCGTTGCTTCAGCATTTCGGCCAGGGGCCGTCCGGTGGAGGGGTGCCGGGCCACGGCCGCGAGCGCGCCCACGATCAGTCCGACGTAGGCGAACAGCAGCCCGCCGAGCCAGGCGCGGCCCGTCAGCGCCAGTGCGCCGGCCTGGGCCCGCAGGTAGCCGGCGATGACGCCCTGCACCTCGGCCGCGCCCTCCGGCAGATAGACGCCGATGTCGGGCGGCAGCTTGAGCCGCAGCTCCAGCACGGTGCGGGCGATGAAGTCGAGCAGTTCCTGGTACTGCTCGGGCGCGTTGAGCACGAACTCGCGCGTCTCCGAGAAGGCCAGCGTCAGCAGGCCGACCGGCGCCAGCGAGACCAGGGTCGCGGCGAGAACACGTGCGCCGGAGGAGGGCGGGTCGACGGGTGCGGGGCGCGACGGCTGCAGGCGCTGCCGGCCCGAGTCCATCAGCCGGGCCAGCCAGCGCGTGCCGAGAAAGCCCACGCAAACGCACAGCAGGCCGGGCAGCAGGCCCTGCCACATGATCAGCAGCAGGGCGCCTGCGATCAGCAGATAGCTCGCCGTCTGCAGCCTGCGCGACGGGAGTGGTGGCGCGATGTCGCTCACGCGGGGGACGTGTTTTCAGGCGACAACCACGGCCGCGCCGGTGCCGCGCTCGGCGATGACGCCGATCTCGTGCACCGTCTCGCCCTCGGCACGCAGCGTGGCGGCGCAGGCGGCGGCTTCGGCCGCGTCGATCACCACCACCATGCCGATGCCGTTGTTGAAGGTTCGGTTCATTTCCTGGTCGTCGATTCCGGCCACCTTCTGCAGCCAGGCGAAGAGCTCGGTCTGCGGCCAGCTGCCCTTCTTGAGATGGGCCGCCGTGCCCTCGGGCAGCACGCGCGGAATGTTCTCGAGCAGCCCGCCACCGGTGATGTGGGCCAGGGCCTTGATGGGATGCTTCGCCAGGGCGGCGAGCACCGGCTTCACGTAGAGCCGCGTCGGCGCCATCACCGCCTCGCGGAAGGGCCGGCCGTCCAGCGTCGCGGGCGCTTGGGCGCCGGCGCGCTCGATCACCTTGCGCACCAGGCTGAAGCCGTTGGAATGAACGCCGGCCGAGGCCAGCCCCAGTACCACGTCGCCCGGTTTCACGTCACGGCCGGTGAGGATCTTCGATTTTTCGACCGCGCCGACGGCGAAACCGGCCAGGTCGTATTCGCCGGCCGGGTACATGCCCGGCATTTCGGCCGTCTCGCCGCCGATCAGCGCGCAGCCGCTCGATTCGCAGCCGCGTGCGATGCCGCCGACCACCGCGGCGGCGGTGTCCACGTCCAGCTTGCCGCAGGCGAAGTAGTCCAGGAAGAACAGCGGCTCGGCGCCCTGGACCAGCACGTCGTTCACGCTCATGGCCACCAGATCGATGCCCACCGTGTCGTGCATGTTCCACTCGAAGGCCAGCTTGAGCTTGGTGCCGACGCCGTCGGTGCCGCTCACCAGCACCGGTTCCTTGTAGCGCTTGGGCACTTCGAACAGCGCGCCGAAGCCGCCGATGCCGGCCAGCACGCCCTCTCGCATCGTCTTCCTGGCCAGCGGCTTGATGCGGTCGACCAGCGCGTCGCCGGCATCGATGTCGACGCCGGCGTCCTTGTAGCTGAGCGGGGTGGGCGTGGTGGAGTTCATGGGCGAGCCGGACGAAAAGAAGGGAGGTCGAAGTGAGGAAGAAGGATGACGCCGGCAACCGAAGCGGACGGGCCGATAGAATTCCGCACGATTTTAAGGGCCCGGTGCCCCCTTGCCGCCGGTTTACCCTGCGGCCCCTCCACCCAGTCCATGAACCTTTCAACCGCGTCCACCGCGCCCTTCCGGCCGCTCGCCGCGGTCCCGGCATGAAGCAGCTCGCGCTCGACATCGGCCTCGCCTCCGGTCCGACGCTGGACGGCTTCTTTGCCGGACCCAACGAGCCGGCGCTGCAGCACCTGCGGCTGTGGGTGGGTGACGGGCGCGGGGCCGGCGTCTTGCATTCGCCGGTGCCCACCTACCTCTGGGGCGAGAGCGGCAGCGGCAAGTCGCACCTGCTGGAGGCTGTTCGAGCCGCGCTGCGCGATCAGGGGGCGAGCGTGGGCTGGCTGCATCCGGGGCTGGCGGATCCGCCCGAGTTCGACGAATGCTGGGGCGCGGTGCTGCTCGACGACGTGCACCTCTACACCGCCGTCCAGCAGCACGCGGCCTTCAATTGGTTCGTCAACGCGCAGAGCCTGCAGCGCGGCGTGGTGGCGGCCGGCGCGCTGCCGCCGGCAGACCTGCCGCTGCGCGAGGACCTGCGCACCCGGCTCGGCTGGGGGCATGTGTTCCACTTGCAGGTGCTCGGCGAATCGGAGCGGCGCGCTGTGCTGCGCCAGGCAGCGGACAGCCGCGGCGTGATGCTGTCGGACGAGGTGCTCGACTACATGCTGCACCGATTCAGCCGCGACCTGGGCAGCCTGATGGAACTGCTGGTCCAGCTTGACGGCTATGCCCTGCAGACCCAGCGCGCGATCACGATCCCGCTGATCCGGTCGATGCTCGAAAATGAATGAGGGCGCCCCGCGCGCCGAACTTTTCCAATGATCAAGAAATTCATCGACAAACTCCTGGGCAAGACGGGCGGCGCCGCAGGCGGCAAGGCCCGCTTCGGCAAGCGCCAGGAGGTGCCGGCCTCGGTGCACGGCATCGACCCAACCCTGGTGGACGAACGCGCCAGGAACGTGGTCACCACGTTGCAGGGCGCCGGCTACGAGGCCTACGTGGTCGGCGGCGCGGTGCGCGATCTGCTGCTGGGCCTGCGGCCCAAGGACTTCGACGTCGCCACCAACGCCACGCCCGAGCAGGTCAAGAGCCTCTTTCGCCGCGCCTTCATCATCGGCCGGCGCTTCCGAATCGTGCATGTGGTGTACGGCCGCGGGCGCGAGCACGAGGTGATCGAGGTCTCGACCTTCCGGGCCTACATGGACAGCGCCGGCGCCGAGCAGGTGGCCGGCAACGAACGCACCAGCAAGGGTGAACTGGCGGGAATGAAGCACGCGGTGGATGCCAGCGGCCGCGTGCTGCGCGACAACGTCTGGGGACCGCAGGAAGAAGATGCCGCGCGGCGCGACTTCACCGTCAACGCCATGTACTACGACCCGGCGAGCCAGGTCGTGGTGGACTACCACAATGGCATCAAGGACGCGAAGAAGCTCACCCTTCGCATGATCGGCGACCCTGTCACGCGCTACCGCGAGGATCCGGTGCGCATCATTCGCGCAATCCGCTTCTCGGCCAAGCTGGCGGCGCTCGGTTTCATGCTGGAGGCCAAGACGGCCGCGCCGCTGGTCGACTGCAGCAAGTTGCTGGCCGACGTGCCGCAGAGCCGCCTTTTCGACGAGATGCTCAAACTGCTCCAGACGGGCCATGCGGTTGCCACCGTCGCCCAGCTGCGCAAGCTGGGCCTGGCCACCGGCATCTACCCGCTGCTGGACGTGGTGGTCGAGCGCGCCGACCAGCCTTTCGTCGCCGCCGCCCTTCAGGACACCGACCGGCGTGTCGGCGAAGGCAAACCCGTGGCCCCGAGTTTCCTGCTGGCTTGCGTGCTGTGGGCCGACGTGCGTGACGGCTGGGCGCAACGCCTTGAAGGCCGGCACGGTCAGCGCCCGCAGGCTCCCTTCCCTGCGTTGCAGGACGCGATTGACGACGTGTTCAATGCGCGCATCGGCGATGTCTCCGGGCGCGGCAAGCTGGCCGCGGACATGCGCGAGATCTGGATGATGCAGCCGCGCTTCGACAAGCGCAGCGGTGCCACGCCCTACAGCCTGGTCGAGCAGGCACGCTTCCGTGCCGCCTTCGACTTCATGCGCCTGCGTGCCGACGTCGGCGAGGTCAGCGAGGCGATCGCCGAATGGTGGCAGGAGTTCAGCACCTCCGATGACCTGCGGCGCCAGGACCTGCTGGACCAGGTGCGCGACGAGCAGCACAAGAGGACGCGCCAGCGAGCTCCCGCGCGTGCGCCTGCGGCTGCGGCTGAGCGTGATGTTGAACAGGCGACGCCGCCCGATGGCGAACTCGCCGTCGCTCCCGCACGCAAGCGCCGCCGGCGGCGCAAGCCGCGCGGCGGCGGCGAGGCCGGCAGCGGCGACGCCGCGGCCGAGTGAGCACCATGACGCAGGCCTATGTCGCGCTCGGCGCCAACCTCGGCGACGCGCAAGCGACATTGCGGCGGGCAATCGACGATCTGGCGAGCCTGCCGCATACGCGGCTCGCGGCGTACTCGTCGCTCTACCGAAGCGCACCCGTGCAGGCGCAGGGTCCCGATTTCATCAATGCCGTCGTGGAGCTGCACACCGAACTCGATCCGATGGCGCTGCTGGCAGAGTTGCAGCGGCTCGAACGGGAGGCAGGCCGTGAGCGCCCTTACCACAACGCGCCGCGCACGCTCGACCTGGACCTGCTCCTGCATGGCGACACGGTGCTGCACCGGCCTGCGCTGACGCTGCCGCATCCGCGCATGAACGAGCGCGCCTTCGTGTTGCTGCCGCTTGCCGAGATCGCGCCCGGCCGGGTCTCGCCGGCCCTGCTGGCGCAGGTGGCCGACCAACGCGTGGAAAGACTCTGAACACGCCCGGTGGGCCTGCCCTTTACACTCGTCGGGTTTTCATCATGGCGTCACCGGTGCGTGATAGCCGACGATCCCAGGAGCTCACACCATGTTCGGCAAGCTGTTGCCCCGCGAGGGCAACTTTTTCGAGATGTTCAATCAGCATGCCGACCGCATCGTCGAGGCTGCCCGTGCCTTCGAGCAACTGGTGGCCAACTACAACGACCTGCACCTGCGTGAGCAGTACAACCGGGATGTGGACAACGCCGAGCGTGCGGCCGACCGTGTGACGCACGACGTCAACCGGCTGATTCACAAGACCTTCATCACACCCATCGACCGCGAGCAGATCCACACCCTCATCAACACGATGGACGACGTGGCGGACCTGATCCAGGACTCGGCCGAGACCATGGCGCTGTACGACATCCGCCACATGACCGAGGAGATCTCGCGCCTGACCACCCTGAGCGTGAAATGCTGCGAGCGGGTGAAGGACGCCGTCAAGTTCCTCGGCCAGATCACCGACCCGGCCACCGCCGAGGCCACGCTCAAGACCTGCGAGGAGATCGACCGGATCGAATCCGACGCCGACCGCGTGATGCGCAGCGCCATGAGCAAGCTGTTCCGCGAGGAGCCGGACGTGCGGGAGGTGATCAAGCTCAAGGCCATCTACGAACTGCTGGAGACCATCACCGACAAGTGCGAGGACGTGGCCAACGTGATCGAGGGCATCGTCCTCGAGAACTCCTGAACGCGGGCGCTGCATGGCTACGGTAGAGGTCGCCCTGTGGGTGGTGGTGCTGCTGGTCGCGCTGGCCATCGCCTTCGATTTCATGAACGGCTTCCACGACGCGGCGAACTCCATCGCCACCGTCGTGTCCACCGGCGTGCTGCGGCCCGGGCACGCGGTGGTGTTCGCGGCCTTCTTCAACCTGATCGCGATCTTCGTCTTCCACCTCAGCGTGGCCGCGACGGTCGGCAAGGGCATCGTGCAGCCCGGCATCGTGGACGTGCACGTGGTCTTCGGAGCCCTGGTGGGGGCCATCAGCTGGAATCTGCTGACCTGGTATTACGGTATCCCCAGCAGTTCGTCGCATGCGCTGATCGGCGGCATCGTCGGTGCGGTGATTGCCAAAGCCGGCGCGGGCGCGCTGGTCGCGGCCGGCATCTGGAAGACGGTGGCCTTCATCTTCGTCTCGCCGCTGCTGGGCTTCTTGCTCGGGTCGGCCATGATGGTGCTGGTCGCCTGGATCTTCCGGCGTTCGACGCCTTCGCGGGTGGACCGGTGGTTCCGTTCGCTGCAGCTGGTTTCTGCCGGCGCCTACAGCCTGGGCCACGGTGGCAACGACGCGCAGAAGACCATCGGCATCATCTGGATGCTCCTGATCGCCACCGGCCACGCGGCGGCCAACGCCGACGCGCCGCCGACCTGGACGATCGTGAGTTGCTACGCAGCCATTGCGCTGGGCACGATGTTCGGGGGCTGGCGCATCGTCAAGACGATGGGACAGAAGATCACCAAGCTCAAACCGGTGGGCGGCTTCTGCGCGGAGACAGGTGGGGCGCTGACACTGTTCCTCGCCACGGCACTGGGGATCCCGGTCTCGACCACGCACACCATCACCGGCGCGATCGTCGGCGTCGGCTCGGCCCAGCGCGCGAGCGCGGTGCGCTGGGGTGTGGCCGGCAACATCGTGTGGGCGTGGGTCTTCACCATCCCGGCCGCTGCCTTCGTGGCGGCCATTGCCTACTGGGTCGGATTCCAGATCTTCTGAGCTGGGGCGCCACGGCCCCGATGTGCGGCTGCCTGCTACTGCGAGATCTTCCGGCCTTCGGCGATCTGGTGCTCGAAGTAGCGCTGAAAGCTGAAGGCGATGCTGGCCATCAGGATGGTGCTGCCGAAGAACAGCGCCAGCACCACGGCGCCAATGGTGAGCCAGCTGCTGCGCCCGGCGGGTGCGTCGGCCGCGGCGCCGGCGTTGTAGCGCGCATTCCATTTTTCCGGCGTCATCAGGCCGTAGACGATGGCCGTCAGGGCGCAGCCGGCGATGGTGAAACCCAGCAGGGGCAACAGCAGCCAGCTCCAGGGATCGTCCACGCCGTACGAGCGCACGCGCTCGATCCCGTAAAGGCCGAGCGCCGTTGGAATGGGAAGCAGCCAGCCCAGTGTGCTGCCGAGCCCGCGCAGGTAGAAGCAGTGCAGGCCCAGCGGTCCGCCGAGAAAGGCGAGCCAGGCGGCGACAGTCTTGCTCTTCACTCGGGGCTCGTCGTGCTGCCGGCGCCCAGCACCTTGTCCATGAGGACCACGTCGCGCCATTGGCCGAACTTCCAACCGCAGTTCTTGAGTACGCCGACATGCTCGAAGCCCTGGGCGCGGTGCACGCCGATCGAGCCGGCATTGGCCGAGTCGCCGATCACCGCGATCAGCTTGCGTACGCCCGCGGCCTCGGCGCCCTCGGCCAGCGCGGCCAGCAACAGGCTGCCGACCCCCTGGCCGCGCGCCCCTTCGGCCAGGTAGATGGAGTCCTCGGCCGAATAGCGGTAGGCGGGACGGGGCTTGAACCAGTTGCAGTAGGCGAAGCCCAGCAACTCGCCGTCACGCTCGGCGACCAGGTAGGGCAGCTTCTTGGCCAACACGTCCGCGCGCCGCGTCGCCATCTCGGCAACGCCGGGTGGCTCGGTTTCGAACGTGCCGGTGCCGTGAAGCACGTGGTGGGCATAGATGGCGGTGATCGCCGGGACGTCTTCGTCGCGGCTGGGGCGGATGGCGGTCATCGGGAGGGCGGCGGGGGCCGGGGAGGCTGGTGATGTCACTCGGGCTATAATCGCGGGCTTTTCAGCGTGCGCTGGCCGGGTGGCCATGTCGCGTGTCTCGACGCTGGAAGAACTCAGTGGGCGAACTTTCCAAGCCGTTCGCCACCACCCGAAGGATAAATCATGGTCGTCATTCGACTTTCCCGCGGCGGCTCGAAGGGCCGTCCGTTCTTCAACATCGTCGTGTCGGACAAGCGCGTGCGCCGCGACGGCCGCTTCATCGAGCGCCTGGGTTTCTACAACCCCAGCGCCAAGGAAAATGAAGAGAGCATCCGCATCGCGCAGGATCGCCTGGCTTACTGGAAGGGCGTCGGCGCCCAGGCTTCGCCCACCGTCTCACGCCTGATCAAGCAAGCTGCCGCAGCGGCCCCCAAGGCGGCCGCCTGAGCCACCGCGCCCGGCGATGCTGCCCACGCTCGAAGCCGTCGAACTGCCGGCGGATGCGATCGAGGTAGGACGTATCGCCGATGCATGGGGCATCAAGGGCTGGTTCAAGGTCCTGCCCCACAGCGCCCAGCCCGAGGCGCTTTTTTCCTCCAAGCGCTGGTTTCTGCAGCCTCCCGGTGGCGAGGCTCGCAGCGCTTTCCGGCTTCCGATCCGTGAAGCCCGTGAGCATTCCGATTGCATCGTGGCGTCCTCCGAGGACGTGCCGGACCGCAGCGCCGCCGAGGCCTTGCGTGGCGCGCGCGTGTTCGTGCCGCGATCCAGTTTTCCCACCGCCGGCGATGACGAGTACTACTGGGTCGACCTGATCGGCCTGACCGTCACCAATCGCGAGGGCGTCGTCCTTGGCACGGTGCGCGGTCTGCTGGCCAATGGACCGCAGACCACGCTGGTGCTGGAGGCCGTCGAAGACGGCAAGCCGGTCGAGCGGATGATTCCATTCGTCTCTGCTTTCGTGGACGCGGTCGATCTGCCCGGGCGTTCGATCAAGGTCGACTGGCAGCCGGATTACTGAGCCTGTTGAGCCCTTTGGCCTCGGTGCCTCCATGCGCTTCGACGTCATCACCCTGTTTCCCGAACTGTTCGCGCCCTTTCTGGCCAGCGGCGTGACGCGGCGCGCCTTCGAGACGAAGCAGGTCGAGGTGGTGCTGTGGAATCCGCGCGACTTTGCCGAGGGCAACTATCGGCGGGTGGACGATCGGCCCTTCGGCGGCGGACCGGGCATGGTCATGATGGCCGCGCCGCTGTCCGCCTGCCTGGATGCGGCCTTGGCCGCGCGTGGCCGCGCTGCGCCGGTTGTCCTCTTCTCGCCGGCCGGGGATGTCTTGCATCATGCAGCGGTCGAGCGCTGGGCGGGCGGCGAAGGTGCGGTTCTGGTCTGCGGGCGCTACGAAGGCATCGACCAGCGCTTCATCGACACGCGGGTCACGCATCAGTTGAGCCTCGGCGATTTCGTGCTTTCTGGCGGCGAAATTCCCGCCATGGCCCTGCTGGACGCGGTGGCCCGGCTGCAGCCGGGCGTGCTAGGCGACGAGGCCAGCCACATCGAGGACAGCTTCAATCCCGCGCTGGACGGCTTGCTGGACTGCCCCCACTACACCCGGCCCGAGCAGTGGGAGGGGAGGGGCGTCCCCGAGGTGCTGCTCTCGGGCCACCATGCGCAGATCGAGCGCTGGCGGCGCGACCAGCGCCTCGCCGCCACCCTGCAGAAGCGGCCCGAACTGGTCGAGGCGGCGCGCGCGGCAGGCCGGCTCAGCGCCGCGGATGAGAAGGCGCTGCGGAAAAAGCTATAATCCGCGGTTCCCCGATCCTCTGCCGGCCGCGTCGGCCCCGACCAGGACCTCCCTGAACTCGGCAAGACGCCCCTTGTGTAGCGCGTGCACGATCGAATCCAGGACAGCCATGAACCTCATCCAGACCCTCGAGCAGGAAGAAATCGCCCGGCTCGGCAAGAAGATTCCCGATTTCATGCCCGGTGACACGGTCATCGTCAGCGTGAACGTCGTCGAAGGCACCCGCAAGCGCGTGCAGGCCTACGAAGGCGTGGTGATCGCCAAGCGCAACCGCGGCCTCAACAGCGGCTTCACGGTGCGCAAGATCTCCAGCGGCGAAGGCGTGGAGCGTACCTTCCAGACCTACAGCCCGCTCATCGCCGGCATCGAGGTCAAGCGCCGCGGCGACGTGCGCCGTGCCAAGCTGTACTACCTGCGCGAGCGCAGCGGCCGCTCGGCGCGCATCAAGGAAAAGTTGCCGGGCAAGGCCGCAGCAGCCGCTCAGTAAGGAGCGCCTCTGCCTTGCAAAAAGCCGCCGTTCCTGGCGGCTTTTTGCGTTGGTGTCTCGAGGAATCGAGGTGTTCGTGATTTTTGTTGTGGCGCCGTTTCTCCCGTGCGGCGCCGTTTTGCGTTTTACTCGGTAGATCTTTCTTGACGACCCCTCCACCATCCGCCATGCGCGCCGCCCCCGTCGAAGAGACCGTCAATGCCGTCCTGCCTGCGGTGCCGCCGTCCTTCGATCCGCGCCATGTGCCGGTGGTCGGCGTCGACAGCGCGCTTCCTGCCGTTCCGGCCGCCCAATTCGATGCGCGGTCCTTGCGCGCTCGTTTTGCCACGCCGCCGGCCTGGACGCCCGAACTGCGGCGCGAGCCGCGCATGTACGACCGCGCACCGGCCCAGGCGGCCGTGCTCGTCCCCATCGTGATGCGCGAAGAGCCCACGGTGCTGCTGACCGAGCGGACCGCCAATCTGTCGACGCACTCGGGCCAGGTTGCCTTCCCCGGCGGCCGGGTCGATCCCGAAGATGCGAACATTTCCGCCGCCGCCCTGCGCGAAGCCTGGGAAGAGGTGGGCCTCTCGGCCGAACACATCGAGGTGCTGGGCTGCCTGCCGACCTACACCACCGTCACCTCCTTCATCGTGACGCCGGTGGTCAGCCTGGTGAAGCCGGGCTTCGAACTCAACATCAACCCCTATGAGGTGGCGGCAGCCTTCGAGGTCCCTCTGGCCTACCTGATGAATCCGGCCAACCACCGGCGCCATGCGGTGCTCGATGGCGAGAACCGATCGCGCGAGTGGTTCTCCATGCCCTATCAGGACGGGCCTCACGAGCGCTTCGTCTGGGGCGCCACCGCCGGCATGTTGCGCAACCTCTATCGCTTTCTCTCCGCCTGAGAGCCCGCCCCGGCTACGGGTGGGGCGTCACGGACCACTCGCTATCATCGTCGGATGAGTTTTTTCGCGATCCTGTGCGCCTTGCTGATCGAGCAGGTGCGGCCGCTCGCCTATCACAACCCGGTGTACGGCGGCGTGTTGGCATGGACGCGCTGGACCAGCCGCAACTTCGATGCCGGCAAGCCACACCACGGATGGGTGGCATGGTCGCTGGCGGTGCTGGTGCCGACCGTGCTGGCATTGGCAGTCCACTGGCTGCTCGTGCTCACGCTGGGCTTGCCTTTTGCCGTGCTGTGGAGCGTGGCGGTGCTCTACGTGACCTTGGGCTTCAGGCAGTTCAGCCACCATTTCACCGGTATTCGCGACGCGCTCGAGATCGGCGACGAAGCGCTGGCGCGCTCACTCCTGGCCCACTGGCAGCGCGTCGATGCGGCCGACCTGCCGCGCAGCGAGATCGTGCGCCACGTCATCGAGCATTCGGTGATTGCGGCGCACCGGCATGTGTTCGGCGTGCTGGCCTGGTTCTCGATCCTGGCGGCATTCGGGCTCGGACCGGCCGGCGCGGTGTTCTACCGCATGAGCGAGTTCGTCTCGCGCTACTGGGCCCACAAGCACAACGCGTCCATCCAGCCCTCCAGCGTCTGGGTTCAGCAGGCGGCCGACCGGGCCTGGGCGCTGATCGACTGGATCCCGGCCCGTATCACCGCCATCGGCTTCGCCGTGGTGGGCAGCTTCGAAGAGGCGATCGATTGCTGGCGCAACGACGCGCGGCGTTTTCCGAGCGAGAACGATGGTGTGATCCTGGCCGCCACCTCCGGCGCGGTCAATGTGCGCCTGGGCGGCGGCGCCCTGAGCCCGGTGCCGGTGACGGATCCGCTCTCGCGCGCGCAGGCCGGTGATTCGCTGCTCACGCCCAGGGGCCCGGACAGCGGCAGCACGCCGGGGCGCGAGCCCGAGCCGGCCCACCTGCGCAGCGTGGTGGGCCTGGTCTGGCGCTCGGTGGTGATGTGGATGGTGCTGCTGGCGCTTCTGACCCTGGCGCGGCTGTTGGGCTGACATTGTGGCGAGCGTTCCGAGCTTCTGGAGTCCACGCATCGCGGCGCTCGAGCCCTACGTGCCCGGCGAGCAGCCCCGCATTCCGGGCCTGGTCAAGCTCAACACCAACGAGAACCCCTTTGCCCCTTCGCCGCGGGCCATCACGGCCATCGAGCGCGCGGCGGCGCAGGGCCTGGAGCGCTATCCCGATCCCGAGTCCGTGGCCCTGCGCGAGGCGATCGGCGCGCATGACGGCTTGCGACCCGAACAGGTCTTCGTCGGCAACGGCTCCGACGAGGTGCTGGCGCATGCCTTCTTCGCGTTCTTCCAGCAGGCCGAGCCGCTGCTGATCCCGGACGTTACTTACAGCTTCTACCGCGTCTATGCCCAGCTCTACGGCATCGACTGCGAACTGGTGCCGGTGGATGCAGGGCTGCGCATCGACGTCGAGGCCATGGCCTCGCGTGCCGCACGCGGCTGCGCCGGCATCGTGATCGCGAATCCCAACGCGCCCACCGGCATCGGCTTGCCGCTCGCGGCCATCGAAGGCCTGCTGGCGTCCTGCCCCGACCGCGTGGTGCTGGTGGATGAAGCCTACGTGGACTTCGGCGGCGAAAGCGCGGTGCCGCTGATCGATCGGCATCCGAACCTGCTGGTCGTGCACACCCTGTCCAAGTCGCGTTCCCTCGCGGGACTGCGGGTCGGCTTTGCCTGCGGCCAGGCATCGCTCGTCGATGCCCTGCAGCGTGTCAAGAACAGCTTCAACTCCTATCCGCTCGACCGCTTGGCGAGTGCCGGGGCCATTGCGTCGATCGAGGACCAGGCCTGGTTCGACAAGACGCGCCTGGACATCATCGACATTCGCGAAGGCCTGACGCTGCAGCTGGAAGATCTGGGCTTCGAGGTACTGCCCTCGCAGGCCAATTTCCTGTTCGTGCACCACCCCGCGCACGATGCCGCCACCCTGGCTGCGGCCCTGCGCGAGCGCGCGGTGCTGGTGCGGCATTTCAGGCAGCCCCGCATCGCGCAGTACCTGCGCATCAGCATCGGCACGCGTGATCAGTGCTCGGCGCTGGTGGATGCGCTGGTCCGGATTTTGGGCTGATCCTCAGCTCTTGCGCGCGATAGCGCCGAGCATCTCGATGTACTGGGCGACGAAGCGCCCGGGCATGAAGCCGGCGGCGCGCTCCCGGGCCTTGGACGCCTGCGCCGCGCGCAGGGCAGGGTCCTCCAACACGCGCAGCATCTGGGCGGCGAGCGTTTCATCGTCGCCGTTGGGAAAGGTGAGGCCGGCATCCCCCACGCACTCGGCCAGTCCGCCCTGGGCCGACACGATCAGGCTCTTGCCGGCAGCCAGCAATTCGACCGCCACCCCGCCCATGGGCTCGTACCACGCCGAGGGCAGCACGCCGATCATGCCCTTGGCCACCCACTCGACCAGGCCGTCGCCCGACTGGGAGCCGGCGAAGAAGACCGATGAACCGATGCCCAGCTCCGCGACCAGGCGCTCGAGCTCGGGGCGAGCGCTGCCGTCACCGATCAGCAGCAGCCGCGGCCGGCCGGCCTGGCGCGCCAGCACCTTGGCGAAGGCGCGGATCAGCGTGTCCACGCCTTTCTCCTGCACCAGCCGGCCCATGTAGAAGAACTCGTACTCGGCGCCTTCGCGGTCGGCAGCGCGGAAACGCTCGATCGGAAAGGGGTTGTAGATCTGCACCTGGCGGGGCAGCGGCAGGGCCCCGTTCATCCACTCGGTGATCGCCACATTGCGCGTGACGCCGAACTTCGCGATGCCGCGCCGGAGCAGCAACTTCATGCCGTTCTTCACGGCGTGCAGCCAGCCGCCGCGGCGGGCATGGAAGAGCACGGAGGCGACCGGCGTCAGCGGCGCGGGCCGGCCGTCTACCCAGCCGGCGCCATCGATGCAACTGGCCTGGTAGCCCACGTGCACCCAGACGAAGGGCTTGCGGTAGAGCAGCACCCACGGTTGCAGCGCCAGGCTGGCGCCGTTGAAGAGCACCACGTCGGCCCAGCGGAGCAGCTCCCGCACCCGCGCCGCCGAAGGCTGGCGCACGACTTCGAAAGGAAAGGCTGCGTCCTTGGGGCTTTCCGCCGGCGTCTGCGTGACCACCTTGCAGTCGACGCCCTGGGCGACGAAACCTTCGACCAGCGCGCGCGAGACCGTCTCGACCCCACCCACCGATGGATGGAACACGTGGGAATAGAGCAGGACATTCATTTGTGACGAGGCTGGCTCAGCTCGGCGAAGAGTTCGCCGTAGATCCGATAGCGCGACGGGCTGATGCCCCCCGGATGGTGCGGTGACGCCACCTGCGCGATCACCCCGCAGCCAGGCTCGTGCAGGTGCGTGCAGTTGTAGAACTTGCACGCGCCCGCGTGCTCGGCGATGTCGGGCATCAGCGGCGCGAGTTGCATGGGCTCGATGTGGTGCAGGCCGAATTCCTGGAAGCCGGGCGAGTCGATCAGTGCCGTGGTGTGGGCGTCGTCCACCCAATACCAAGTGGTGCTGGTGGTGGTGTGCTTGCCCGAGTTGAGCGCCTGCGAAATCTCGGCCGTGGACGCGCGCGCATGCGGCGCGAGCAGGTTGGTCAGCGTGCTCTTGCCTGCGCCCGAGGGGCCGAGCACCAGCGTCGTCTTGCCTGCCAGCAGCTTCATGAGGGTCGCACGGTCCACCTCCGGCGACGCCTTGAGCGACAGCGGCAGCACGCCGTGGTGCATGCGCCGATAGGGAGCCAGCCGTTCCCAGGCGCGCTCGAAGGGTTCGACCACATCGCTCTTGTTGAGAGCGATCAGCGTGTTGATGCCCTCCGCGGCCGCTGCGATCAGGGAGCGCGCCAGTTGCGCCTCGGAGAATTCGGGCTCGGCGGCGATCAGGATCAACACCTGGTCGAGATTGGCGGCGAAGGACTTCGTGCGGATCTCGTCCTGGCGGTACAAAAGGTTTCTGCGGGGCAGCACCTGTTCGATGGTGCCTTCGTCCTCGCTGGCCTCCCAGCGCACCCGGTCGCCCACCACGGCCTGGCTCTTCTTGCCGCGAGGGTGGCAGATCACGCGCTCCTTCTCCGGCGTTTCGACCACGCAGTGGCGGCCATGGCTGGCAATGACCAGACCGTCGCGCCAGGCCGGGCTGGTCTCCGTGGGGGCGCGTGGGCGGGGCCTGGCCAAGGGCGCGTTCCAGGCGTCAGTCGGCGAGCAGGGCGTCCGCCTGCGTCGCGCAGTCGAAGTCGGTGGACGAGATGCCGCCGACGTCGTGCGTATTGAAGCGCACCACGCAGCGGTTGTAGTGCACCAAGAGATCGGGATGATGGTCTTGCCGGTGCGCGATCAGGGCCAGCGCGTTCACGAAGGCGATGGTCTCGAAGTAATTCGCGAAGGCGTAGGTCTTCTCGATGGCGACGTGGGCACCGTCGCCGGTGAGCTTCCATCCGTCGAGACGGGCCAGCTGCGACACGATCTCGGTGGCGCTCAACGCCCGGCGCGGCCGGGTCTTCCAGTCGATGGACTTCAGCATGCTGCTCATGGTCGTTCTCCGGGGTCAGGCCGCTGCCATGCGCGCAAGGCGCTCCGAGGCCGGCGGGTGCGAATAGTAGAACTTGACGAACACCGGGTCGGGCGTCAGCGTGGAGGCGTTGTCCTGGTAGAGCTTGAGCAGCGCCCGCGACAGGTCGGCACCGCTGGTCTGGGCGATCGCGTAGGCGTCGGCCTCGAATTCGTGGCGGCGCGAGATCAGAACCGACAGCGGGGCAATGAAGAAGCCGAACACGGGCACGGCGAGCATGAACAGCAGGATCGCGAGCGCGTCGTTGGGCGCAGTCATGCTCGGCTGGACACCGAGCCCGGTATAGAACCAGACATGGCCCGACAGCCAACCCAGCAGCGCGAAGCCGGCCAGGCTCAACGCGAACATGGCGGCCATGCGCTTCCACACGTGCCGATGCTTGAAATGCCCGAGCTCGTGCGCGAGCACGGCCTCCACCTCGCAGGCATCTAGCTGGCGCAGCAACGTGTCGTAGAAGACCACGCGCTTGCTCGCGCCGAAGCCGGTGAAGTAGGCATTGGCATGCGCGCTGCGCGTGCTGCCATCCATGACGAACAGGCCCTTGGCCGCGAAGCCGCAGCGCTGCATGAGCGCGTTCACGCGGGCCTTGAGCTGGTCGTCGTCCAGCGGCTGGAACTTGTTGAAGATCGGCGCGATGAAGGTGGGGTAGATCAGCATCAGCAGCAGATTGAAGGCGATCCACGCGCCCCAGGCCCAGAGCCACCACAGCCGGCCGGTTGCGCCCATCAGCCAGAGAATCAGCGCCGCGATTGGCAGGCCGATCACCGCGCCCAGCAGCAGCGCCTTGATGCTGTCGGCGAGCCACAGCCGCCAGGTCATCTTGTTGAAGCCGAAGCGCTCCTCGAGCCGGAAGGTCTGCCACAGCGTGAAGGGCAGTTCGAGCAGGCTGCCGATCAGCACGAAGGCGGCCAGCAGTGCCAGTTGCTGCCACATGCCGCCGCCCAGCCAGTCGAGCAGGAGCTTGTTCAGCAGATCCAGCCCGCCCAGCAAGGTCCAGCCCACGAGCACCATTGCGCCCCAGACCATCTCCAGCAGGCCCAGGCGGGTCTTGGCCACCGTGTAGTCGGCCGCCTTCCGATGCGCGGAGAGCGAGATGGCCCCAGAGAAGGCGAGGGGGACCGAATCGCGGTGACGCGCCACGTGGCGTACCTGGCGCGTCGCCAGCCAGAGCTTCACGACCAGCCCTGCCACAAGCGCGAGCGCGAAGGCAAGCGTGAACAGCGGCGAAGCGGGAAAGGGGGCGGCCATGGCGCAGCGAGTTTAGCCCGCTCCCAGGCCCGCTCGGGCGCAGGGTCATCGACGACAATCGGCCGATGCCCGATCCCATTGCGACGACTGCGGCCCCCACCGCCACCATTTTGAAGAAGAGCGACCAGAACCTCGTCTGGCTGGACTGCGAGATGAGCGGCCTGGACCCCGAGAAGGAGCGCCTGCTCGAGATCGCGGTGGTGGTGACCGGCCCCGAACTGACGCCCCGCATCGAGGGGCCGGTGCTGGTGATCCACCAGAGCGACGAGGTGCTCGACGGCATGGACTCCTGGAACAAGGGGACCCATGGCCGCAGCGGCCTGATCGACAAGGTCCGCGCGTCCACCGTCGACGAGGCGGCGGCCGAGCAGCAACTGCTGGAATTCATCGCCCGGTACGTGCCCAAGAACGGCTCGCCCATGTGCGGCAATACCATCGGCCAGGACAGGCGCTTCCTGGTCAAGTACATGCCCAAGCTGGAAGCCTATTTCCACTATCGCAACCTGGATGTCAGCACGCTCAAGGAACTGGCCAAGCGCTGGAAGCCCGCCGCCTTCAACGCCTTCAAGAAGCAGCAGGCCCATACCGCGCTGGCCGACGTGCATGAGTCGATCGAGGAGCTCGCGCACTACCGGGATACCTTTCTGCGTTTGCAGGATTAGGTAAAAACCCGAGGCCGTGCGATAATTGCAGGCTTCGCTGTCAGGCCCTGCCTGTAGCGTCTTCTCGCATCTCCCTATCTTGCACATCGCGCCCGTTCGAATGGGCCGCGGCAGCGACGTAAGTTTCTGCCGAACGTCGTTGGATGGTTGATGTTGTTCACCACCCGACGGAGTGCCGCCTGCGGCGGCACTCGCGCATGAGATTTCTGAATGACCGACGCTTTTGAAGCGCAGGGCGAGTTCGCGCCTGTGCAATCCGATGATTTCGCTGCCCGTGGCGAGTCGATTCCCACCACCGAGGACAAGCAGGTTTTCGAGGCGCTTGACGCCGTCGAGGCTGGCGAAGCTGAAGTGGCCGAGCCCAAGCAGCCCAACGGCTTTGTCCAGCTGGGCCTGGCGAGCGAATTGATCGCCGCCGTCGAGGACCTGGGCTTCACCCAGCCTACTGCCGTGCAGGCGCAGGCCATCCCGCGAGCCATGCGGCAAACCGATGGCGCGTCACGCTTCGTCGACCTGATGGTGTCCAGCCAGACCGGCAGTGGCAAGACAGCCGCCTTCCTGCTGCCCGTGCTGCACACCTTGCTGCAGCGCCAGGCCGAAGCCGCGGCCGCTGAAAAGGTCGAGTATCAGCGCCTGGTCGAAGAAGCCGCCGCACGCGGTGAAGCGCCGCCCAAGAGAGCCAAGCGCAAGGATCCGACCAACCCGCGCCACTTCAAGCCCGCCGTGCCCGGCGCGCTGGTGCTGTGCCCCACGCGCGAGCTCGCCCAGCAGGTCGCGCACGACGCCATCGACCTCGTTCGCCACTGCCGTGGCCTGCGCATCGCGAATGTGGTTGGCGGCATGCCCTACCAGCTGCAGATCGCACGCCTGCAGAACGCGGACCTCGTGGTGGCCACGCCGGGACGTCTGCTCGACTTGCAGCGCTCGATGCAGATCAAGCTCGACCAGGTGAAATTCCTGGTTGTCGACGAAGCCGACCGCATGCTGGACCTCGGCTTCGCCGATGACCTGGCCGAAATCAACCAGCTCACCATCGAGCGCCAGCAGACCATGATGTTCAGCGCCACCTTCGCGCCGCGCATCCAGCAACTGGCGCAGCGCGTGATGCGTGAGCCGCAGCGCGTGACCATCGACACGCCCCAGGAGAAACACGCCAACATCAAGCAGGTGCTGTTCTGGGCCGACAACGTCCAGCACAAGCGCAAGATGCTGGACCACTGGCTGCGCGATACCGGCATCAACCAGGCGATCGTCTTCGCCAGCACCCAGATCGAGTGCGACGGGCTGGCCGCCGACCTGCAGCAGGAGGGCTTCAGCGCCGTCGCGCTGCATGGCGCGCTGAGCCAGGGCTTGCGCAATCGCCGCCTGATGGCGTTGCGCCAGGGTCAGGTGCAGATCCTGGTGGCGACCGACGTCGCCGCGCGCGGCATCGACGTGCCCACCATCACCCACGTCTTCAACTTCGGCCTGCCGATGAAGGCGGAGGACTACACGCACCGCATCGGCCGCACCGGCCGGGCGGGCCGCGACGGCCTTGCCGTGACCTTTGCCGAATTCCGCGATCGTCGCAAGATTTTCGACATCGAGGCCTACAGCCGGCAGCCCTTCAAGGCGGAAGTGATTCCTGGCCTGGAGCCGCAGCAGCGCTTCCCGCAAAGCCGTCCCCAGGGCGATTTCGGCGGCCGTGGCCGCGAGAGCCGCGACAACCATTCACGTGACCGCAAGTTCGGTGGACCGCGCGGCGGCTATGCCGGCGCGAGCGGCTTCAACGAGCGCGGGGCCGGGCGCGGTGGTCATGGGGCGGGTGCTTCGCGTGGCGACCAAGGTCAGCAGGGAAAGGGTGGCTTCGGCGGCAACCGTGATCGTGACGAGGCCGGCTACGGTCGCAAGCCGGGTTGGGGCGACACCGCGCCGCGTGGCAACGCCGGTGCGGGGCGTGGCCATGGCGGTGCCCATGGTGGGGCCAAGACGTTCGCACCGCGTGACGCCCGGCCACCGCGCGCATTCAAGCCGAGCCGCTGAGCGTTCGCTTCATTGCCAAGCCCGCCTTCACGCAGCGGGCTTTTTTCTGGTGCACCCAGCATGGGCGCGATCCTGGAGGTGAAAGTCCTCCCGCGAGCTGGAAGGTCAACGAGACCAATAGCGCGGTTGCCAGTGCGTTCGGGTGCAAGTTCCTGGGCTACGCGCTGTGGTTGGCCCGGGCAGGCGCAGCATGGCGCAAGTGGTGCAGGGGCTGCGCCCCTACCTGCTGGGGTGTAAGGCGTACTTCGGGCTGGCGCAACGTCCAAGGCCTGGCGTGTGAGCTCGACGAGTGGCTGCGCCACCGGCTGCGCGCGCTTGAACTCAAGCAGCAGAAGCGCGGCACGACGATGTACCGGGAGGTGTGCGCCTTAGACCGGCCCCTATTCCGATCCCCATAGCGCCGGGTCCCACGATGCAGATCGTGGCGCGAAGGACTTTGCGCCGGCGGTCGCAGCCAGGCGCCTCGTCGGGCGACAATCGCTCCGGGAGCAGTTTCACGCCGCCCCATTCGAATCCAAATACCCCCCTGAAAGAGAACCCCAAGGACCGACATGAGCACTTCGAGCTACGTGGACACCCGCCTGCTGATCAACGGCGAATGGAGCGACGCGGCCAGCGGCAAGACCCTGGACGTCATCAACCCGGCCACCGGCCAGCCCATCGGCAAGGTGGCCCACGCCGGCATCGCCGACCTGGACCGCGCCCTGGAGGCCGCCCAGCGCGGCTTCGAGGCCTGGCGCAAGGTGCCGGCCAACGAGCGCGCCGCCACCATGCGCCGGGCCGCCGCCCTGCTGCGCGAGCGCGCCCCGGAGATCGCACGCCTGCTGACCCTGGAGCAGGGCAAGCCCTTCGCCGAGGCCCGCGTGGAGGTGCTGGCCGGCGCCGACATCATCGAGTGGTTCGCCGACGAGGGCCGCCGCGTCTACGGCCGAATCGTGCCCTCGCGCAACCTGGCGGCCCAGCAACTGGTCATCAAGGAGCCGGTGGGCCCCGTGGCGGCCTTCACGCCCTGGAACTTCCCCATCAACCAGATCGTGCGCAAGCTCGGCGCCGCGCTGGCCTGCGGCTGCTCCTTCCTGGTGAAGGCGCCCGAGGAAACGCCGGCCTCGCCCGCGGCGCTGCTGCAGACCTTCGTGGAGGCCGGCGTGCCTGCCGGCACCGTCGGCCTGGTGTTCGGC
This sequence comes from Variovorax defluvii, assembly GCF_039541515.1. Taxonomy (NCBI): domain Bacteria; kingdom Pseudomonadati; phylum Pseudomonadota; class Betaproteobacteria; order Burkholderiales; family Comamonadaceae; genus Variovorax; species Variovorax defluvii. The sequence goes on along the minus strand of NZ_BAABGJ010000001.1, from coordinate 960 downwards.
AACCCGGCCGAGATCTCCAGCTACCTGATCGCGCACCCGATCATCCGCAAGGTCACCTTCACCGGCTCCACGCCCGTGGGCAAGCAGCTCGCAGCCCTGGCCGGCCAGCACATGAAGCGCGCCACCATGGAGCTGGGCGGACATGCGCCGGTGATCGTCGCCGAGGACGCGGACATCGCCCTGGCCGTCAAGGCCGCCGGCGGAGCCAAGTGGCGCAATGCCGGGCAGGTGTGCATCTCGCCCACGCGCTTCCTGGTGCACAACAGCGTCAAGGCCGAGTTCGCCCAGGCGATGGTCAAGCACGCCGAGAGCCTCAAGCTCGGCGACGGCCTGGCCGAGGGCACTACGCTGGGCCCGCTGGCCAACGCGCGCCGGCTCACGGCGATGGCGCAGGTGCTCGACGATGCGCGCCAGAAGGGCGCCACGATCGCCACGGGCGGCGAGCGCGTGGGCACCAGCGGCAATTTCTTCGCGCCCACGGTGCTGACGGACGTGCCGCTGGAGGCGGACGTGTTCAACAACGAGCCCTTCGGCCCCGTGGCGGCGATCCGCGGCTTCGACTCCCTGGAGGAAGCCATCGCCGAGGCCAACCGGCTGCCCTTCGGGCTGGCGGGCTATGCCTTCACGCGGTCCATCAGGAACGCGCACCTGCTGTCGCAGCACGTGGAGGTGGGCATGCTGTGGATCAACCAGCCGGCGGCACCTTCCCCGGAGATGCCCTTCGGCGGCATCAAGGACTCCGGCTATGGCTCCGAGGGCGGCCCGGAGGCGATGGAGGCGTACCTCAACACCAAGGCGGTGTCGATCATGGCCGTTTGAGTGCCGGGCCATTGGCTTCGGAAGACGCGGGCGGCATGCCCGCTTTTTTGTGCGCCCAGCATGGGCGCGATCTTGGGGGTGCAAGTCCTCCCGCGAGCTGACCACAGCGAGCGAAGTGAAGCGCAACTGCGTGAGGGTGAC